>JAZREF010000043.1:0-55434 GCA_045660625.1 Acutalibacteraceae bacterium | reverse complement strand
TGGAATACTTCGTCATCGTGGCGGCCTTCTTCCCGTTTTATCTGCTGTTCAACGCCATGAACAGCATGATCCGTGCCGACGGCAGTCCCACCTTTGCTATGGTGGCGTTGCTGGTGGGCGCGCTCACCAACATCGCGTTGGATCCGCTGTTTATCTACGTGTTCCACTGGGGCATCGCCGGCGCCGCCTGGGCTACCGTCATCGGTCAGACTCTCTCATTCCTGGCCTGCGCCATCTACTTCCGCCGCCCCAAGACCCTGCGGCTGGCCCCCCGCAGCTTCCGCCCCAACAAAGCGGTGTTGCGCGAGGTGATCGCCTTCGGCGGCTCCACCTTCATCACCCAGCTGTCCGTCGTCATTCTCACCTTGGTGTGCAATGTCACCTTAGCCAAATATGGTGCCCTTTCCGCTTACGGCCAGGACATCCCCATCTCGGTATTCAGCATCCAGACCAAGGTGTACACCATCGTCTGCAACATCGTGGTAGGCGTGGTACTGGGCGGTCAGCCCATCTTCGGCTACAACTATGGTGCCGGCAATTACCAGCGTGTCCGCCAGGCCTACAAATTGGTCTTGCGGGTTTCCTTGATCGTGGGTTGCGTGGCAGTTGCCATCTTTGAGCTGTGCCCGCAGATCATCATCCATCTCTTCGGTGACGGCAACGCACTCTACCACGAATTCGCCGTCAAGACCTTCCGCATCTATCTGTCTCTGACTATGATTACCTGCCTGGTCAAGCTGACCTCCGTCTTCTTCCAAGCCATCGGCAAGCCGGGACGCGCTATGCTGACCTCGCTGGTGCGGGACGTGCTGTGCTTCACCCCCTTGGCACTGCTGTTGCCCGCCCTGCTGGAGCAGCAAAACCCCGGCAGCGGCATCAACGGCATTCTCTACGCCGCCCCCATCTCCGACCTGGTGGCGCTGGCGGTGATTTTGGCGCTGACCGTCCCCTTCTTCCGCCAAATGAAGCGGGCGGAACGCACCGCGAGTTGACAATTTCTCCCGCTTGGGTTATACTGGTGACATCCCACATCCACGAAAGGAAGGAACTGTAATGAAAAAAGCACTGTACATCCTGATGGTAACCGCCCTGATTGCCCTGACTCTGGTCGGCTGCGGCAAGACCAAGATCCTGCACTGCGACGCCTGCAACGCTGAGATTGAGGTCAGCGCTAAGGAAAATGCGGAAGAGGATTGGATCAACTACTGCGACAAGTGTTACGACGAGTTGCTGGCCGACGAGATCGACAACATCCTGGGTCAGTAATCGCCCCAAAACCACATAACACCCCCACACCCCTCGGTCATCCGAGGGGTGTTTTTTGCACCCACACGCCCTTATCCAACCCTTCACTATCCCTCCGTTTCACCCCCCATTCCCCCGCTTTTTCTTTCGATATATCAAATATCGATATAAATATTACCGATTTTTGCCTTTTACCCCTTTACAAACGTTAAAATGTTTGTTAAAATAATAACGAACTCAATAATGGCGTGGCGCGGCGGTGGGATAACCGCCGATTTTCGCGCCTCGAAACGAGTGATTGCCATCCCCGCGCGGCGGCGGATAACCCCCGCGGGAAAATTTCACACTTTCCCTTGCATATCTAAATAATAGGTAGTATAATGAAAAAAAGTTATACGCTGTCCGGGGCGTGCCCGCCCCACAGAGCCTAACGAAAAGGAGATTATCGTATGAATCCGGATCAAATCATCACCGCCAGCGAGAGCAAGACCATCTACCGCGATGGCGACCGTTGCATCAAGGTGTTCAGCCCCGCCTTCACCAAGTCGGACGTGCTCAACGAGGCCCTCAACCAGGCCCGCATCGAGGAGACCGGCCTGAACATCCCCCACATCCTGGAGGTCACTATGGTGGAGGGCAAATGGGCCATCGTGTCCGAGTTCATCACCGGCAAGACCCTGGCCCAGCTGATGGAGGAGCACCCCGAGCGTAAGGAGGAGTACCTCAATCTGCTGGTGGACCTGCAACTGGACATCCACAGCAAGATCTGCCCCCAGCTGAGCCGCCAGAACGACAAGCTGACCCTCAAGATCATCCGCTCGGATCTGGACGCCACCACCCGCTACGATCTCCACACCCGACTGGAGAATATGCCCAAACACAACAAGGTGTGCCACGGCGATCTCAACCCCTCCAACGTCATCATCACCGCCGACGGCACCCCCTGCATCCTGGACTGGTCCCACGCCACCCAGGGCAACGCCTCGGCCGACGCGGCCCGCACCTATCTGCTGCTGCGCCTGCGCGGTGACGACGACGGCGCCAAGAAGTATCTGGAACTCTTCTGCGAAAAGAGTTCCACCGCCAAGCAGTACGTCTATAAGTGGATGCCCATCGTGGCCGCCGCCCAGTCTGTGATGGGCAACGACCAGGAGCGGGATCTGCTGCTTTCCATGGTCCATGCAGTCAACTACGAATAAACATACGGAGGAAACAACAATGAAAGTTACCATTTGTATCGGCAGTTCCTGTCACATTAAGGGTTCCCGTCAGGTTGTAGAGACTCTGCAGCAGCTCATCAGCGAGCACCATCTGGAGGACAAGGTGGAGTTGGCCGGCAACTTCTGCCTGGGTCACTGTCAGGAGGGCGTCTGCGTCACCGTGGACGACGTCTTCCACTCCGTCTCCCCCGCCACCGTGGTGGAATTTTTCGAAACTGAAATCAAAGCGAAGGTATAAATCATATGATCATTCAGGTATGCATCGGTAGTGCCTGCCACGTCAAGGGCTCTCCGCAGATCGTGGAGCTGTTGAATCAGGCTGTCGAGCAGCACCGTCTGGAGGACAAGGTCACGCTGGCCGGCAGCTTCTGCGTCGGCAAGTGCAGCCGCGTCGGTGTCACCGTACAGGTGGACGAGGACGTGCACGTCGGCATCACGCCGGAGAATTTTGCGGAATTCTTCCAAGAGCAGGTATTGAATAAATTAGAAGGGATGTAACAGGCCATGCCCAATTGTTTGACCCTCAAAAAATCCAACTGTAAAAACTGTTATAAGTGCATCCGCCACTGCCCGGTTAAGGCCATCCGCTTTTCCGGCAACCAGGCCCACATCATCGGCAACGAGTGCATTCTCTGCGGCCAGTGCTTCGTGGTGTGCCCCCAGGATGCCAAGCAGATCGTAGACGAGACCGAGAAGGTCAAGGTGCTGCTGCAAGGTGAGGACCCCGTCATCGTCAGCCTGGCCCCCTCCTACGTGGCCAACTACGACGCTATCAGCATCACCACCATGCGTAAGGCCCTCAAGCAGCTGGGCTTCTTCGACGTGGAGGAGACCGCCATCGGTGCCACCATCGTCAAGAACGAGTACGAGCGCCTGCTGCGCGAGGACGGCCGCGACGTGCTGATCTCCTCCTGCTGCCACTCCATCAATCTGCTGATTCAGAAGCATTATCCCCAGGCGCTGGAGTATCTGGCGGACGTGATGTCCCCCATGCAGGCTCACTGCATGGACATCAAGAAGCGCTATCCCAACGCCAAGACGGTGTTCATCGGCCCCTGCGTGGCCAAGAAGGACGAGGCCGAGCACTATACCGGCATCGTGGACGCGGTGCTCACCTTTGAAGAGGTGACCAAGTGGATGGAGGCCGAAGGCGTGCAGCTGGAGGTGGAGACCGACCACGACGACAACACCCGCGCCCGCTTCTTCCCCACCACCGGCGGTGTGCTCAAGACTATGGCACAGGACGTCCCCGGCTACACCTATCTGGCGCTGGACGGCGTGGACAACTGCATCGCCGCGCTGAAGGATATCATCAGCGGCAATCTGCACAAGTGCTTTATCGAGATGTCCGCCTGCGTGGGCAGCTGCATCGGCGGCCCCGTGATGGAGAAGTATCACCGCACCGAGACGGTGCGCGATTACATCACCGTGGCCAAATACGCCGGCACCAAGGACTACGTCGTGGACCAGCCCTCCGCCTCCGACCTGCACAAGAGCTTTGAGTTCATCGAGCAGCGCTCTCAGCGCCCCTCGGATATGGAGATTCAGTCGGTGCTGCGCCAGATGGGCAAGTTCAAGCCCGCCCACGAGCTCAACTGCGGCTCCTGCGGCTACAACACCTGCCGTGAGAAGGCCATCGCCATCATCCATGGCAAGGCGGAGATTTCCATGTGTCTGCCCTACCTGAAGGACAAGGCGGAGAGTTTCTCCGACACCGTGGTGAACAATTCCCCCTTCGGCCTCATCGTGCTCAACGAGGCGCTGGAGGTGCAGCAGATCAACAACGCCGCCCGCAAGATGATGAACCTGCGCTCCGCTTCCGACGTGCTGGGCGACCAGGTCATCCGCATTCTGGACCCCGTCCCCTTCGCCGAGGTGCTGCGCACCGGCCGCGATATGCACGACCAGCGGGTCTATCTGGCGGAGTACAACCGCTACGTGGAGCAGTCTGTGGTGCACGACCGCGACTCTCACCTGCTGATCACCATTATGCGTGACGTCACCGACGAGCAGTACGAGCGCGAGAGAAAAGAGAGCATCAGCCGCCAGACCATCGAGGTCGCCGACCGCGTGGTGGATAAGCAGATGCGCATCGTGCAGGAGATTGCGTCCCTGCTGGGCGAGACCGCCGCAGAGACCAAGATTGCACTGTCTAAATTAAAGGAGTCCATCCAAGATGAATGATTTATGTGCAGATATCGGATATAAAAGCATCAATCATCACGGCGAGCAGCTGTGCGGCGACCACATCGACGTGGTCGAGCCGGGCGACGACTCTACCGTTATTGTGCTGTCCGACGGTCTGGGCAGCGGCGTTAAGGCCAGCATCCTCTCCACCCTGACCTCCAAGATCATCTCTACGATGCTGGCGGAGGGTCTGTCGCTGGAGGAGTGCGTGGAGACCATCGCCGCCACCCTGCCGGTATGCTCGGTGCGTGGCGTGGCCTATTCCACCTTCACCATCATCCATTTGAAGAATAATCAGACCGCAGAGCTCATCCAGTACGATAATCCCCACGCCATCGTCATCCGCGACGAGCAGATCTGGGATTATCCCAAGACCGAGATGAACATCGGCGGTAAGAAGATTTTCAAATCCGTCATCAAGTTGCAGGAGAACGACATCTTCATCGCCATGAGCGACGGCTGCCCCCACGCCGGCATCGGCGCGGGCTACAACTTTGGCTGGAAGCGGGAGGACATCGCCGCCTTTATGGAGTCCTTGTCCCACGCCGGCTACACCTCCAAGACCCTGTCCACCATGCTGGTGGACGAGTGCGACAAACTCTACGGCCACGAGCCCGGCGACGACGCCACCGCCTGCGTGGTGCGTATCCGTAAGCGGGTGCCGATGAATCTGCTGTTCGGCCCCCCTGCCAGCCGCGACGACAACGACCGTATGATGTCTCTGTTCTTCTCTAAAGAGGGCAAGCACATCGTCTGCGGCGGCACCACCTCCTCCATCGCCGCCAAGTACCTGCGCAAGCCGCTGAAGGCCAGCCTCAACTTTGAGATGAGCGACGTGCCCCCCATCGCGGAGATCGAGGGCGTGGACCTGGTCACCGAGGGTGTCATCACCATCAACCGCGTGGTGGAATACGCCAAGGACTACCTGGGGGAGAACAAGCACTACGAGCATTGGAGCTTCAAGCGGGACGGCGCCTCCCTCATCTGCCGCCTGCTGTTTGAGGAGGCCACCGACATCAACTTCTTCGTGGGCCGCGCCATCAACCCCGCCCACCAGAACCCCGACCTGCCCATCAACTTCCACATCAAGATGAATCTGGTGGAGGAACTGTCCACCTGCCTGCGCAAGATGGGTAAGAAGATTAAGGTCAGCTATTTCTGATATATTTCAATCCCACGCACCTCTCGGATTTCCGAGGGGTGCGTTTTTTCGTTTTGCATAAAAAAGCTCTCATCACTTGACAATATCTGTCGTTTTATAGTATAAAGAGACAGAAGAAGGAATTCTTCCAAAATTTAGGAAAAGAGGTCTTTCGGTATGTTGAAACGAGTATCCGGCATCAAATTCTGGCTTTTAGGTTACATTACCTTCGGCATTTACCCCATCGCTATGTGGTGCAGAATGACCCGCAACCTGAACAAAATGGCTTGGAAAGCCGGCGAGAAGCCGATTCGCGGTTATATCGGCGCTATGCTGCTGGGCTGCATCACCTTCGGCATCGTTCCTCTGGTTTGGCTGTTCAAATTCTTCGGCTTGGCGTCCCGCCTGAATGCTAAGGCTAACGCCGGCGTGGCTCCCTCCGGTACCTTTGTCATGTTCCTGATGAGCTGCATCCCCCTGTACAGCTTCTTCTGGATGGCTAAGATGAACAACAAACTGTGCGTCGCCTACGAAAAGAATAACTAACCTATCCCACGCACCTCTCGGATTTCCGAGGGGTGCGTTTTTTCGACATTTTTTGTTGCAAATCCCCCGCAGGGGTGCTACAATACCCTCAGAGGTGATATTTTATGAAACGTATTCATTTTTTGGCTATCCTGTGGCTGGTGGTGCTGTGCCTGACCCTGACCTCCTGCTCCTGCATCTGCCTGCCTGTCAATAAGGATAAATTGACCGACAAACTGCCCGGTATCTTCAACAAGACCACCACCGCCGCGCCCCAGATCAACGCGACGAACCGTGTCGAGGAGCAACCCTCCGACAACCCGGTGACCCAAACCCCCGAGGTGGATGCTACCACCACTACCACCACTACCACCACCACGACCGAGGCCGTCCAGCCCCTGCCCACCGCACCGGCCGGCGTAACCTATCGCGAGGTGGATCCCTACACCCTGCCCGTGGCCAACCCCGACAAGAGCCTATTCGACGCCCCCTCCGGCAACTATATCGGCTCCTTTGACACCATCGGCTACGTCACCGTGGTGCAGGAGGCAGTAGACTCCGAGGGCTTCACCTGGGGTCAGCTGTCCGACGGCCGCGGCTGGACCTTGGTCTACAAGGAGATCCTGCCCAAGATCGAGATGTATTTCCGCTCCGGCGTGGGCGCCTGGTCCACCACCCTGAATATGGCGGGCGACGGCTCCTTCACCGGCACCTATCACGACGTGGACGCCGGTGACTTCACTGACGACTATCCCGGCGGCACCATCTACCTGTCGGATTTTGAGGGCGCATTCCGCGTCACCGACATCGGCTCCCACACTGTATCCCTGGAGCTGACCCGCCTGCAGACCGAGAAGGTCCCCCACACTGAATGGCTGGAGGACGACATCCGCTACATCGCCGGCGTGGCCCACGGCATCGACGGCGGTAGCAAATTCGTGCTGTATACGCCCAACTCCCCCGTCAGCACCCTGCCGGAGGACCTGTACAACTGGAACTACAACATCCCCGACTACGGCGTGCTGGGCTGCTATGCCCTCTATTGCCCTAAGACCGGCAACGTTTTCTTCGAAGGTTGATGCATCCCCACCCCTTGGACCCTGTCCGAGGGGTGTTTTTTTGCCTCTATTCTCCCCAATACGATAATTCGCATTATAATGTAATAGAATATAACGAATTTAATGGAAAAACCACAAAACGCTTGACAAGAACACTTTAAAGTGCTAAAATGATAAAACCAAAAAGTGAGTATCTGCCCCTGTTGCCAAAAATAGGGCGCGGTTCGATTACATCACCACGACGATGACGTGGCACACTAGAGATACGAAAGGGAGTTGACGTTGTGAGTTCCAAATTGGCATTCTACATCATTAAGCGCGTGTTCCTCGCGCTGTTCACCATACTGTTCGTCATCACCATCACCTTCTTCGCGATGAAGGCGGTCCCCGGCGGCCCCTTCATGAGTGAGAAGGCGGTGTCCGCCGAGGTACAGGCCGCCCTGGAGAAGAAGTACGGTCTGGATAAGCCGGTGTTCGAGCAGTACACCACCTACCTCAAGGATATTGTCACCGAGTTTGACTTCGGCCCCTCCATCAAGCAGCGCGGCCGCACGGTGACCGACATCATCACCGACGGTATGAAGACCTCCATTCCCCTGGGTCTGTGCGCCGCGGGCATCGCGCTGATCTTCGGCGTGGTGCTGGGCGCCAGCGCCGCCTTGCGACGAAATTCCGTCTATGACAAGGGCATTATGGTCACCATGACCGCCTTTGTGTCGATGCCAAGCTTCATAATGGGTACGTTGATGCTGTTGCTGTTTGCGGTCACACTCCAATGGTTGCCCGCCAACGGTACCACCACAGCGGGCCTCATCCTGCCGATCATCGCCCTGTCTCTGTCCCCCATGGCGCACATCACCCGTCTGACCCGCTCCTCTATGCTGGACGTGCTGGGTCAGGACTATGTCCGCACCGCTAAGGCGAAGGGCGTCTCCGGTCGCAAGATCATCTTTGGCCACGCGCTGAAGAACTCTCTCATCCCCGTCATCACCTACTTTGGTCCTATGCTGGCCTACATCGTCACCGGCTCGCTGGTGGTGGAGAAGATCTTCGCCGTGCCCGGCATCGGCCGCACCTTCGTCAGCAGCATCACCGACCGCGACTATCCCGTCATTATGGGTACCACCATCGTGCTGGCCACCCTGATCGTGGTGATGAACCTGGTCAGCGACATTCTGTACAAGGTCGTCGATCCTCGTATCAACCTGGAATAAAGGAGGCGACAGAAGAATATGAATCTCAAGAAATTCAGTATGCACACCAACTTGGACTCCTTCCTTCCCGCCTCCGCCGAAGAAAAGGCGTATATGGTGCAGATGCGACCCTCCTCCACCTTCCTGAAGGATGGCTGCAAGCGTCTGCTGAAGGATAAGGTAGCCACCGCCAGTATGATTATGATCATCCTGATCGTGCTGAGCACCATCTTCTTGCCTATGGTTTGGCCCTACAGCTACGAGCAGCAGCTGGGCCTCAAGCTGGGCAAGCCGGTGGACGCCTCCTATATGAACCTCTCCCCCATGAAATACGGCGCCACCGAGGCCGAGCGTATACTGGGCAAGGCCAACGCCTACGAGATCTTCATCGAGGCCCCGATGACCGGTAAATCCACCACCGAGAAGGCCATCGCCGCCTCCGCTAAGAAGCGGGCGGAGGACATCCTGGCCGAATTTCAGGCCGCCGGCGGCACCGACGCCGCCTTCGCCGAATTGAAGAAGCACGACACCTCCGAATTGACCAACACCTTCCTTAACGTCACCTACACTGAGGCCAAGAACGCCGACCACGCGGCCTTCACCGCTGACGCCGGCAACTGGCTGTGGGCCGTGAAGTGGAGCGGTAAGGCGGTCCGCACCGCAGGCGACGCCGCGGTGGTTGAGGGGGACAACGGCTACTCCGTGGTGTACCTCAGCGGTTACACCGGCACCACCGAGAAGGTGTTCCCCCACATCTTCGGCACCGACTCCGCCGGCCGTGACTACTTCATCCGCGTCATCTACGGCGCCCGCGTGTCCCTGGCCGTTGGCTTCTTCGCCAGCATCATCGTGCTGGTGATCGGTATGACCATCGGCGCCCTGGCCGGCTATATGGGCGGCAAGGTGGACCTGGTCATTATGCGCATCGTGGATATCATCTACTCCCTGCCGGATATGCTGATGGTCATCCTGCTGGCCGCCGCCTTCAAGAGTTCGCTGGGCGAGCTGATTGACGGCACCATGTTCCAGGAGATCGGCGGCAACATCATCAGCTTGTTCATCGTCTTTGCTCTGCTGTACTGGGTCTCCATGGCCCGTCTGATCCGCGGCCAGATCCTCTCGCTGCGCGAGCAGGAGTACGTGCTGGCCGCCAAGGCCGCCGGCGCCAAGGGTCCCTGGATCATCCGCAAGCACCTGATTCCCAACTGCATCAGTGTGATCATCATCTCCACTGCGCTGCAGGTTCCCAGTGCCATCTTCACTGAGAGCTATCTGTCCTTTATCGGTCTGGGCATCAACGCCCCCATGCCCTCTCTGGGCTCCCTGGCCAGCGACGCGCTGAATGGTATCAGCACCTACGGCTACCGCCTGGTCATCCCCGCCATTATGATTTCTCTCATCGTGCTGTCCCTGAACCTGTTCGGTGACGGCCTGCGGGATGCCTTCGATCCCAAGCTCAACACTTAAGAAAGAGAGGTATGACAATACCATGGCATTATTAGAAGTCAATAATCTGCATACCTCCTTTAACATCGACGCCGGCGTGGTCAATGCCGTCAACGGCATCTCCTTCTTCCTGGAGCGCGGCAAGGTGTTGGGCATCGTGGGCGAGTCCGGCTCCGGTAAATCCGTGACCGCCTACTCCATTATGCAGATTCTGGCCCCCACCGCCACCATCTCCCCCGACTCCTCCATCAAGCTGGACGGTCAGGAGCTGGTCGGTGCCGGCGAGAAGGTTATGAAAACCGTGCGCGGCAACAAGGTGTCCATCATCTTCCAGGACCCTATGACCTCGCTCAACCCCACCTACACCGTGGGACACCAGTTGGAGGAGGCTATCCTGCTCCACACCAATCGTAATAAGAAGCAGGCCAAGGCACGTGCCTTGGAGATGCTGCAGCTGGTCAACGTCAACGAACCCGAGAAGCGACTGGGTCAATACCCCCACGAGCTGTCCGGTGGTATGCGCCAGCGCGTGATGATCGCGATGGCTCTGGCCTGCGAGCCGGACATCCTCATCGGCGACGAGCCCACCACCGCATTGGACGTGACCATTCAGGCTCAGATTCTGGAGCTGATGAAGTCGCTGCAGAAAGAGTTCAATATGGCCATCATTATGATCACCCACGACCTGGGTGTGGTGGCTCAGATGTGCGACGAGGTCATCGTGATGTACGCCGGCTCCATCTGCGAGCAGGGTACCGCCGACGAGATCTTCTACAATCCTCAGCACGAGTACACCAAGGGTCTGATGAACTCCATCCCCACCGTGGATGACGAGAAGCGCAAGCTCAAGCCCATCTCCGGTACCCCCATCGATTTGCTGAATATGCCCAAGGGTTGCCCCTTCGCTCCCCGCTGTGATGCGGCGATGAAGATTTGCACCCGCGAGTGCCCCGAGAACGTACGGGTCAACGAGTGGCATCGCACCGCCTGCTGGATGTATATCAAGAATCAGTTGGAAAAGGAGGGTGCCGCCAATGAGTGAGAATAAAAATCAGCCGTTGGTAGAAGTACGCGACCTGTGCAAGCACTTCGACATCAGCACCGGCTTTTTCCGCAGCAAGCCGCTGAAGGCGGTGGACGGCGTCTCCTTCACCATCAATCGTGGCGAGACGCTGGGTCTGGTTGGCGAATCCGGCTGTGGTAAGACCACCGTAGGCCGCACCATCCTGAACCTGTACAAGCCCACCTCCGGCGAGATCCTGTTTAACGGCGCCCCCGTTAAGACCAAGCAGGAGATCAACGAGTTCCGCAAGAAGGCCACCATGGTCTTCCAGGACCCCTACTCCTCTCTGAACCCCCGTATGACCGTCTCGGACATCATCGGCGAGCCGCTGGACGTGCACAAACTGTACCAGAACAAGAAGGAGCGCGACGAGCGTATCCTGGAGCTGATGAATTACGTGGGCCTGAACAGCGAGCACGCCGCCCGCTACGCCCACGAGTTCTCCGGCGGCCAGCGCCAGCGCATCGGCATCGCCCGTTCTCTGGCGGTCAACCCCGACTTTATCGTATGTGACGAGCCCGTCTCCGCCTTGGACGTGTCCATTCAGGCACAGGTCATCAATATGTTTGACGACCTGCAGGAGAAGTTGGGTCTCACCTATCTGTTCATTGCCCACGACCTGCTGGTTGTGCGTCACATCAGTGACCGCATCGCGGTGATGTATCTGGGCAAGATGGTGGACCTGGCAGAGGCCAACGAGATCTACAATCATCCGTTGCACCCCTATTCCATCTCCCTGCTGTCCGCCGTTCCGGTGCCGGATCCCAAGATTGCCCGCGCCAACCAGCGCGTGGTGCTCGAGGGCGATATCCCCAGCCCGCTGAACGCCCCCTCCGGCTGTCCCTTCCGCACCCGTTGCCGCTACGCGACCGAGCAGTGCGCACTGACCATGCCGGAATTCAAAGAGGTGTCCGCCGGACACTTCGTCGCCTGCCACAACCTGGACAAGATTGTGTAAGGCACCTCATATCATTTCGTTTCTAAATGGTGGGCTCCTCTCGTGCTTTGGGAGCAACCACCGTTCGGAATACATTAGAGAAAGGAAGATATTAAGATGAAAAAAGTATTAGCTATCCTGTTGGCAGCTCTGATGGTGTTCTCCATGGCCGCTTGCGGCGGTACCAAGGATACCGGCAAGGCAGCCCCCACTATGGTCTACCTGTACAATGAAGGCGCCGGCCACAAGGCCATCGGCGAGTACCTGCAGTCCGCTTTTTCCGCTGCCGGTCTGAACATTCAGCTGGAGTCTCAGGAGTGGAACACCTTCCTGAACACCCGTAAGGATGGTAACTACACCATTGCCCGTAACGGCTGGTTGGGCGACTACAACGACCCCATCTCCTTCCTGGATATGTGGATCACCACCTCCGGCAACAACGATTGCCAGCTGGGTAAGGGTGAGCACGCCAATGTGGCTATCTACGACCTGGATATGACCCCCTGGGGCGGCGAGAAGGTCGAGGACGGCACCTGGGCCGAGACCTATGACGTCATCATCGGTATGATCAAGAAGGAGAGCGACAACGCGAAGCGTCTGGAGATGATGCACGCCGCCGAGGATCTGCTGATGAGCACCGGCGCCATCGTTCCCATCTACTACTACACCGATATGTACATGATCGACGATTCCGTTAAGGGCTTCTACTCCAGCCCCCTGGGCTACAAGTACTTCTCCGCCACCACCGTGGAGGGTAAGACCGCCCTGGACGTCTGCTTGGCTTCCGAGCCCGACACCATCGATCCCGCTCTGAACTCCGCCGTTGACGGCGCTACCCTGGTTTCTCACCTGTTCTCCGGTCTGGCCAAGTGGGCCCAGGACGACAAGGGCAACCTGGTCATCGTCGCCGACTCCGCTAAGGAGCTGGTGGATCCCGTCGTCAACGAGGACGGCACCGTTACCTACACCTACACCCTGCGCGACGGCCTGAAGTGGTCCGACGGTCAGGATGTTAAGGCCAGCGACTTCGAGTTTGCTTGGAAGCGCGCTGCCTCCACCGCGCTGGGCGCCGACTACGGCTACATGTTCGACGTTGTTAAGGGCTACGGCACTGACAACAAGGACGACCTGGCCGTTACCGCCGACGACGAGGCTAAGACCATCACCGTCACCCTGAACAACTCCGTTGCTTACTGGAACGAGCTGCTGGCCTTCCCCACCTACTTCCCCGTGCGCGCTGACGTCGTTGCCAACGAGGGCTGGGCCACCAAGCCTGAGACCTACGTCTCCAACGGTGCTTACACCATGAAGTCTTGGGAGCACGACAGCCTGATCACCCTGCAGAAGAACGAGAACTTCGTGGACGCTGCCAACGTGACCATGCCCACCCTGAACTTCTACCTGTCTGACGACGCTAACAATATGCTGGCCAACTTCAAGAAGGGCGACTGGCTGATGATCGACGACGTCCCCACCAACGAGATCGCCACCCTGAAGAAGGACTACGCTGACGAGTTCGTCATCGCCGGTCAGCTGGGTACCTACTACGTCTGCTTCAACGTCAACGCCACTCTGGGTCTGGACAACGAGACCGATCGCGCCGAGGTTCGTAAGGCCATGGCTCTGCTGATCGACCGTAACTACGTCTGCGAGAGCGTTGCTCAGGGCGGTCAGGTTCCCGCCTCCTCCTTCGTCGCCATGGGTCTGACCGATTCCAACGGCAAGGAGTTCTATCAGAACGCCGGCGATGAGGCCGCCAACGGCTACATCGGTTACTACGACGTTTCTGCCGAGGCCTTCGAGGGCAACTGCCAGAAGGCTCTGGAGATCCTGAAGCAGTACTACGCACTGGCCGACTAATCTCCATCAAAACGTTTCCGAAGACATAAAGAAAAAAGCACAAAACGGTGCGCCGCAGATTCTGCGGCGCACTTGTTTTTTATTTCCAATATGGTATAATAGACGTATCAAATCACAACGGAGATGCTGTATGGATAAGAAAGACGTTATCGCCTTCTTCGACGCCTGCGCCCCCACCTGGGACGCCGAAATGATTAAGAGCGACGACATCGTCGCCGAGATACTGGACAACGCCCAAGTGGGCGAGAATATGACCGTGCTAGACGTGGCCTGCGGCACCGGCGTGCTGTTTGACGACTACCTCGCCCGCGGGGTCCGTCGGGTGGTGGGCATCGACATCTCCCCCGCCATGGCGGCCATCGCGGCGGACAAGTACGCCGCCGACCCCCGCGTCGAGGTGGTGTGCGGCGACGTGGAGGAGCACCCCTTCGACACCCGTTTCGACCGCATCGTGGTGTACAACGCCTTCCCCCACTTCCCCGACCCGCGGCGGCTGATCGCCACCCTGTCCGCCCTGCTGGGCGAGGGCGGCCGCCTCACCGTGGCCCACGGTATGAGCCGCGAGGCCATCGACGCCTGCCACCGCGGCGGCGCCTCCAAGATCTCCAACGGACTGATGGCCGCCGAGGATTTGGCTTGGTTGTGCGCCCCCCATCTGGAGGTGGACGTGGTGGTGTCCGACGCGCGGATGTACCAGGTCAGCGGCGTCAAACGCTGAAAAACACCGCAGGAAAATCATAGTTGAGATTTTTGTCAAAGTATGTTATAATTACAAGAATAGTATAAAGCAAAGGAGCGCCAAGGTTATGGCGAAGCAATCTACGCCTGCGAAAAAAGCGAATACACGGGTGCAACCTGTCAACGAGTTCGTCTTGTTCGTCGTGTACCACGCCGTGCGTCTCTATGCCCGTCTGCGGGGCATCCGCGTCAAGACGGTGAATAAGGTGGGGGTCCCCGAGAGCCCCTCCATCATCCTGTGCAATCACGGTTCCTTTATGGACTTTGTCTACGCGTCGGCTCTGCTGCGCAAGCACAAGCCCCACTTCATCGTGGCGCGTCTGTATTTCTACAACACCTATCTGGGCTGGCTGCTCCGCGCCCTGGGCGCCTTCCCCAAGAGTATGTTTGCCACCGACCTGGAGAGCGCGATGAACTGCCTCTCCGTCCTGCGGGATAAGGAGATGCTGGCTATGATGCCGGAGGCGCGCCTGTCCACCGCCGGCCGCTTTGAGGACATCCAGCCCGGCACCTACTCCTTCATCAAGAAGGCGGGGGTCCCCGTCTACACCGTCAAGTTCGGCGGCGACTATCTGGCCGACCCCAAGTGGGGCAAGGGCTATCGTCGCGGCTCGCTGGTGGAGGCGGAACTGGACATCCTCTACACCGCCGAGCAGGTGGCCACCCTCACCACCGAGGAGTTGCGACAGGGCATCGAGGAGCGCCTCTACTACGACGAGTTCCAATGGTTGGAGCAGCACCCCCACGTCCACTATCACTCCCGTCGGATGGCGGAGGGTCTGGAGAACATCCTCACCACCTGCCCTATCTGCGGACGCAAGCACACCCTCTCCACTAAGAAGAACGATATTTTCTGCAAGCATTGCGGTCACCTGACCTCTCTGGACGACCGCTATCAGTTCACCGACGGCTTCCGCTTTGCGAACCCCCTGCAATGGTACGACTGGCAGGTGGAGGAGTGGGAGGCGGAGATTGACGCCGCCGAGGACTTCGCGCTGACCTCCGAGGTGGAGTTGCGCCTGCCCACCAAGAGTGGCAAGGGCCTCACCCGCCACGGCGGCCGCGGTGTCTGCACCCTCACCCGCGACGGCCTCACCTATGCGGGCACCAAGGACGGCGAGCAGGTGGAGATGCAGTTCCCCATCCGTCAGATTTACCGTCTGCTGTTCGGCGCCGGCGAGAACTTTGAGGTGTACAAGGCCACCGAGATCCAGTATTTCGTGCCTACCGACAAGCGCTCCGCCGTCGATTGGTACATCGCCTCTAAGATTCTACACGACAAGGTGGGCGTTACCCACCAATAAGGAGGGATCCTTACGCTGACAAGAATCAAAAGACAAAAGGAAAGAGAGAAGGCCTACGCCAACATCAACGCCCGCTCTTTTGTAGCGGTGGTGGCTCTCCTGATGGCCATTCTGGTCTTCTGCGGCAGTCTGTCCTACTTCGTGCCTCAGGGCTCCTTTGAGCGGGACGCCGCGGGCAATATCCGCCCCGACACCTTCCAATTGGGCGAGGTAGAGGGCATCGCCCTGTGGCGGGTGCTCACCGCCCCCGCCCGCGTGTTTGCGTCGGAGGACGCGGTCACCATCATTATGATCAGCCTCTTTTTGCTGATTATGAGCGGCGTCTTCAACCTGGTTGAGAAGACCGGCGGCGTCAAGGTGTTCATCGTACATATTATGCGCAAATTGCGGGACCGTGGCGGCCCCGTGGTGTGCATCACCGTGCTGATCTTTATGCTCTTCGGCAGCCTGTTCGGTATGTTTGAGGAGCTGGCCACCCTGCTGCCGCTGATCATCGTGTTTATGCTGTCGATGCAGATGGACACCATGATTGGCCTGGGCGCCTGCCTGATGGCCGCCTGTTTCGGCTTCTCCACCGCCATCACCAACCCCTTCTCGGTGGGCACCGCCGCCCAGTTGGCCGGCATTTCCGTCTCCTCCGGTATGTGGCTGCGCATCCTCTTCTTCGGCATCGTGTATTTGGTGCTGTGCGTCTTCCTGATGCAGTATTTGAAGAAGATTACCGTCAACCCCGCCTGCTCCCCCACCTACTCCATCGACGTGGAGAAGCGCAAGAGCCTGCTGGCTCCCACCGACGACCTCCCCGCCGACCGCGACCGCATTTTTAAGGTCTATTGCAGCTTTTTCGCCATTCAGGGCGTGCTGCTGGTGGCCATCGCCTTCATCCGCGCCCTCTCCGACCTGGCCATCCCCATTCTGTCCGCCAGTTTCCTGGTCACCGGTCTGATTGCCGGCTTCATCGTGTGCAAGCGGGTGGGCCCGGTTCTCACCTACTTCGTCCGCGGCGCCGGTGCGATGCTGCCGGCGGTGCTGATGATCGCCCTGGCCTCTTCGGTCAAGCTGGTGATGGTGGAGAGCAACATCATCGACACCGTGATGCACGCCGCCCTGCAGATGCTGGACGGCAAGGGTAAGATCGCCTCGATTCTGCTGATTTACGCCCTGATTTTGTTCCTGCAGTTGTTCATCGGCTCCGCATCCGCCAAGATTTTCCTGGTGATGCCCATCGTGCTGCCGCTGACCAACGCCCTGGGCATCTCCCCCACCCTGGTGATCCTCACCTACTGTATGGCCGACGGCTTCACCGACGTGATGCTGCCCACCAACCCCGTGCTGCTGATTGGCCTGTCCATGGCCAACGTCTCCTACGGAAAATGGATCAAGTGGACCTGGAAGTTGCAACTCTTCCTCTTCCTATTGTCTCTGGTGGTGCTGACGTTCGGCGCCTGGATCGGCTACTAATAGGCGATAAAATCCCCATCGAGTGATCGATGGGGATTTTTTGTTGCAATTGCGCCGCTATTATTGTATAATAACACACGCATAGCCATATACTACCCCATCCGCCCCTGCGGCGGAGACTATGAGGTGACTTATGTCCAATCAATTAGAGCGTAAATACGGCCTGTTTACCGCCATCTGTATGGTGGTGGGCATCGTCATCGGCTCCGGCGTCTTCTTCAAGGCGCAGACCATCCTGGAGCGCACCGGCGGCGATATGCCCCTGGGCATCATCGCCTGGGTGGTGGGCGGCATCATTATGATGGTGAATCTGCTGACCTTCTCCTTTATGGGTCAGAAGTATGAAAAGGTCAACGGCGTGGTGGACTACGCCGAGGCCACCTGCGGCAAGCGCTACGGCTACCTGATGGGCTGGTTTGTGGGCATCGTCTACTTCCCCGCCATGGCGTCGGTGCTGTGCTGGCTCACCGCCCGCTACACCCTGGAGTTTTTAGTGTCGGTAAACCCCGCCCTCTCCGTCAACCCCATGGTGGGCCCCGAGTGTATCGCCCTGAGCCTGTTCTTTATGTTGTTCGCCTTTGGGATCAACGTCCTGTCCCCCAAGCTGGCGGGCAAATGCCAGACCGGCACCACCGTGATTAAGCTGATTCCTCTGGGTCTGATGGCGGTGGTGGGCATCATCTACGGCCTGGCCACCGGTATGCTCAACCACAACTTTGAGACCAAGGCGGTGGTGGAGAACGTCTCCGCCAACCCCCTCTTTGCCGCCATCTGCTCCACCGCCTTCGCCTATGAGGGCTGGATCATCGCCACCTCCATCAACGCGGAGATTAAGAATTCCAAGAAGAATCTGCCCCGCGCCCTGATTCTGGGCGGCATCATCATCGCCGCGGTATACATCTCCTACTACGTCGGCGTGGCCGGCGGCGCCACCAACCAGGCGCTGATTGACGATGGCGCCCCCATCGCCTTCACCAACATCTTCGGCAACGCCTTGGGCAACCTGCTCAAACTGTTCATCGCCATCTCCTGCTACGGCACCACCAACGGCCTGATGCTGGCCACCTGCCGCGGTATGTACTCCCTGGCCGCCCGCGGCGAGGGCCCCAAGCCCGCCTTCTTCGGCCGCCTGAACGCCAAGACCAATATGCCCATCGCCTCCTCCTTCGTGGGTCTGGCGCTGATTCTGGGCTGGTTCTGCTACTTCTACCCCTCCAATCTGCTGGGTGCGTGGCAGGGCGCCTTCATCTTCGACTCCTCCGAATTGCCCATCATCACCATCTATATGATGTACCTGCCCATCCTCGTCCAGTGGATGCGTAAGGAGAAGGAGCAGCCGGTGATGCGCCGCTTTGTGCTGCCGATTTTGGCGATGTGCGGCAGTCTCTTTATGATTCTCGCCAGCATTCTCAGCCACGGCATCGGCTGCGTGTGGTACCTCATCGTGTTTGCGGTGCTGATGCTCTGCGGCGTCCTGCTGGGCCGCCACAAGACCCCCGCCGCCACCTGATTCCCCTATTTCATTCTGCGGAGATGACCTATGATTCACCGAACCAACCGAACAACCCGCGTCGTCTTTATCCTGTACGGCGTGATATTAATATGGATTGTGCTGTTTAAGATGGCCGTCTCCCTCACCGAGCTGCAATGGCTGGAGGGCATCCGCACCATCAACACCCAGCCCTTCCGCTACAGCATCATCGACGGCCGCTACCCCACCACCGACACGGTGCTCAACGTGGTGATCTTCATCCCGCTGGGCGTCTATCTGCGGATGCTGGAGCGCCCGCTGCTCCGCACCATCCTATGGGGTGGCCTGCTGAGCGTGGCCTTTGAGATCTGCCAGTACGCCCTCGCCATCGGCGTGGCCGACGTCACCGACGTCATCACCAACACCGCCGGCGTGGCCATCGGCGTGTGCCTCTACGCCCTGGCCCACGTCATCCCCATCAAGCGGCGGCGGGACGCCACCATCAACACCCTGTCCATCATCGCGCTGGCGGTACTGGTGGGTATGACCGTCGTCCTGCATTTTACCAATCGCTAAGTAATCAAAAAAGCACCCTGCCGCGGCAGGGTGCTTTTTGTTGTATTCTCAGCCTTTTCGTGCTCAAAGAGGATGTCGTGACCTCGACACACGCCGCTGTTTTTCACTTTCCACGATGCGTAGGTTGCCTTGCGCGGCAAAATGCGGTATACTACTCTCGTAAAGGAGGGATGGCGATGAATGCCTATATCACCGGCGCCACCATCAAGCAGTTGCGGGAGATGAAAGCGCTTACACAAGCCCAGTTGGCGGATTCTCTCGGGGTCAGCGCCAAGGCGGTGTCCAAGTGGGAGACCGGCAAGGGACTGCCGGACATCACCCTCATCCAGCCGCTGGCCGGCGCCCTGGGGATATCGGTGGCAGAACTGATGAGCGGCCGGGTGGTGCAGAATCACAATCTGTCCTCCAATCTGCTGCGCTCCCAATTCTACGTCTGCCCTCTTTGCGGCAATATCCTCCACGCCATCGGCGGGGCGGCCATCAGCTGCTGCGGCATCGCCCTGCCGCCGCTGGAGGCGGAGGCAGCCGACGACACCCACGCCATCTCCATTCAGCGGGTGGAGGACGAATACTTCGTCACCCTGGACCACCCGATGACCAAGGAGCATTACATCTCCTTTCTGGCCCACGTGACGATGGATCGGGTACAGCTGGTGAAATTCTATCCCGAGATGAGCGCCGAGACCCGCTTTTCCCTGCGCGGTGGTGGGTATCTCTACTGGTACTGCAACCACCACGGTCTGATGAAGCAAAAAGTGTAAAAAGAATCCCCGCCCGGTATAATCGAGCGGGGATTTTCATTATTTGCCTAATAACTCTTCCAACACGGGAGTGATGATCCCCGACAAAACCAAATAGCCCTCGTGGCTAAAGTGGCCGCCATCGGTGGTGTACCCCTCTCGCACCTCGCCGATGGAGGGGTCAAACATCGGTGTGAACACATCCACATAGGTGAATCCATATGCGCCCGCCAGCCGCTCAATCTCCACGTTGTTGGCGCGGGCACGGTCGTTGAGCGCCCCCCAATACGGGCCACCCATCGCGGTCATAGACACCAGCACCACCCGGGTGTCGGGCAGATGGTCCCGCAGGCCAATCAGGATATCCTCGTAATTATCCAGCATCGTATCGGGGTTGTTGGCGCCGATGAGCATCACCACGACCTGCGGCTTGAGGTCATACGCCGACACCTGCAGCCGTCCCTGCAAATCGTAGGTGGTATCGCCGCCGATGCCGCGATTGACGGTGATATATTGAGGATAGTACCGCTCCAAATCACAGAAGTCGGTGAGACTGTCACCGAGGAACGCCACCTCCACCTCATAGTCGGCGTAGCGGGCGTTCTCCTGCTCATACTGCGCCATCTTCGCGGCGCGGTAAACCTGCACCTGCTGTGCGTGCTGTTCTTTCTGTACCACGTTGACGTACAGCGGTGTCGTTGTCGCCACCACCAAGATCATCGCCACCACGCAGGCCATGGCAGCAATCCCTCGTTTCCACGGCATACACGTCCCCCCTCTCACCCGTCTATTCTATCACAAAACCACCGCCCGCACAAGAGGTTCGTCTTGACGAAAGATGTCGAACGATGTATAATAATTCTGTCATTCAATGACAGAAAGAGGGATGTATATGAAAAAGTTTGCAAGTCTTCTGCTAGCTCTAATGATGATGCTCTACCTGTGCAGCTGCGGCATCATCGGCACCCCTGATGCGGACGACGTGGCCAAGGACTTGGAATCCGGCGCCGTCTCCTTAGGCGTTGTGGAGAACAACGTCTATCGCAACGACTACTTCGGCATCCGTTGCGACCTGTCCGAGGAATGGGCTTTCTACTCCGAAGAGGAGATTCTGGAGATGAACGGCGTGGCCAGTGAGGGCAGCGGCATCGATTGGTCCAACGCTCCCATCCTCTACGATATGTGCGCCACCCATCTGACCAATTATTCCACCATCAATATCAATATGGAGAAGTTGTCTTCTCTGTCCGCCGCCACCCTGGATATCAAGAGCTATCTCGAGCCCCAGTTTGATAGCATCAAGAGCGGCCTGACCAATATGGGTTATACCAACGTCACGGTGGAATACGCCAAGATTACCGTAAAAGGGCGCCAGTATGACGGCGCCAAGGTGCACGGCGTCATTCAGGGCATCGACTTCTACGAGGTGATCTTCTGCTACCAAAAGGGCAGCTATTTGGTAAACGTCACGGTAGGCACCCTGCAGACCGATACCACCACCGACATACTGAACACCTTCACCATCAGCTAATCAAAATCCCCGTGGTCATTATTGGCAGCGGGGATTTTTTATGCAAAGTTTCTTGCCTTTTGCCAAATCGTGTGCTATAATGACAAAAAAGCATCTTGAGGAGGGTCATTATGGAACACGAGAACCTGCAGACTTCGGTCATCGATCTGGCCAACGCCTGGGACGACCTGCGCCACAACTCTTTTAAGAAGGGCAATATCATCCTGGAGGACTTCACCAAGATCTTCACCGACACCTACGAGGTGCTCAAGGAGTTGACCCCCGCCGAGTCCATCCCCAAGACCTATATGTCGCTCATCCTCAGCGCCGCCTGCTTTGCCAAGATGTCGCTGACCGGCGACGACAAGCGCCTGCGCGCCGCGCTGGTTCTCACCGAGCGTATGCTGCACTACTGCGTCAGCGGCGACCGCATCGCCGCCCTGCTGCCGGAGTGCGCCCTCATCTATTCTCCCAATATGCGCAAGGAGATTGTTGTCTACTTCAACGACGTGGACGGCTCCATCAGCGAGATCATCGGCATTCTGGATTAAGTGTATCGGCCGTCACGGCTGCAACATCATTTGAGAGGGGTTTGTGTTATGAAAAAGTGTATCGCTGTTTTGTGTCTGGTTGTGGCTATGGTCACTCTGCTCACCGCCTGCGGCAAGTTTGAGTGTGAGGTCTGCGGCTACGAGTCCACCGGCAAGAAGTATAAGCGGGACATCGCCGGCCAGGAGTACATCTGCTGCGAGACCTGCAATCGCAAACTGGAGGCCGTGCAGGACATCGGCGATAGCCTGAATGGCATCGGCGACAGCCTGAGCGACCTGGGCGACAGCCTGGGCAGTCTGTTCGGCTAATCCGAAAACAAAGAAGCACCCCACCGACTCGGTGGGGTGCTTTTCTGTTTATTCCGCGTATTTTCTCACGTACTCCGCCACCTGCTGTGCACAGCGACGGCTGCCCTCGGCAGAGAGGTGCAACAGATCCTCGCACTTGTAGCGGCGGTCGTCCTCCATGCACAGGGCATACAGATCGTCCACCGGCACCTGAAGCTCCGCCATCACTTCAACGGCGGCGGCGTTGTACTCCTTCACCCACTCGTTGGAGTAGTTGATGGTGCCCTCCACGCCGGTGTTGTCCCCGGCGGCACCCGCCTCCAGGATGGGCACAGTGGTGGCAAACACCACCTTGGCGCCACACTGGCGGCACAACTTGACGATGCGGCGCAGGAAACTCTTGTACTCCTCCACGGGATGAATGGCCTCGGTCATGGGTGCCTCGATGTTCATATCCCAGTAGCCGTTGTTGAAGTGCACCAGCTCGATGTCGGGATTCCACTTGAACATCTGGTTGGCCTGCCACAGGGTATAGGCAGCAAAGCGGCCGTTGTCCTCGGGACACAACACCTCATACTCCCCCGCCAGAATCTCCTTCACGTCATTCTGATACCCCATCCGAATGGAATCGCCCAGCAATAACACTTTTTTCACAATTCATCCCTTCCTTTCTCTGTTATTCTACCATATTCCCTCGCATTACGCAAGGCAAAACCACGTTATTTTGTCTATGTTGAAACAAACCATACCCACCCCCTCCTTTATATTATACAATCCTTATAAAAATCGCAAAAACCCTTGCATTTTTTGGCATCCCGTGGTATACTATGCACAGTGAATATTGTGTGACGGAAAGGAGTGGGGCGACCCGCTCCTTTGTTGTTACCTCGAACTTCTCGAAAGGAGAGATACGTATGGCAAAACAAAACGCCGCCCCCGGCGGCATCGCGGGCGCTGTCGCCCCGCTGGTGGAGCCCATCACCGCTGAGCTCTCGCTCAACCTGTGGGACATCCGCTTTGTCAAGGAGGGTGCCACCTGGATCCTCCGCGTGGTCATCGACCGCGAGGATGAGCCGGTATCCATCAACGACTGTGTGGCGGTCTCCCGCGCCCTCAGCCCCGTGCTGGACGAGGCCGACCCCATCCCCCAGTCCTACTGCTTGGAGGTCACCTCCCCCGGCGCCGACCGCGAACTGACCCGCCCCGAGCACTTCGCCTACTACGAGGGCTACCCCGTAACGCTGAAGTTCTACCGCCCCGATGAAAACGGGCAGAAGGAGCTGGCCGGTCTGCTGATCGCTTGGGAGGATGGTTTCACCATCGAGACCGAAGAGGAAGAGACCCTGACGTTTGATAAAAAATTGGTCGCCGCTGTCCACGCCATCGACGTGTGGGACGACGAAGAAGCTTAAAATACTCTAACGGAGGTTAAGAATATGACTAACAAGGAAATCGCAGAATTTTTCGAAGCCCTGAAACTGCTGGCTAAGGAAAAAGGCATTGAGCCCGACTATCTGATGGAGCGCATCCGCGCCGCCATCGTCGTGGCGGTCAAAAAGGACTTTGGCGGCGACGAGAACATCATCGTCACCATGAACCCCGACGAGGGCGTCCTCTCCGTCATCATCCGCAAGGACGTGGTGGAGGAGGTCACCGACCCCGAGCGCGAGCTGACCCTGGACCAGGCTCTGCAGTACACCAAGCGCGCTAAGGTGGGCAACACCATCGACATCAAGCTGGATCCCAAGCACTTCGGCGGCATCGACGCGCAGTCTGCCAAGCACGTGATCCGTCAGGGCAACCGTGAGGCGGAGAAGAACCAGCAGGTGATGGAGTTCCAGCGCCGCAATCAGGAGCTGGTCACCGCCGTCATCACCCGCGTGGATCCCCGCAGCGGCGCCGCCACCATCCAGGTGGGCAAGGGCGAGACCATCCTGCCCAAGGCTGAGCAGATGGAGTGCGACAACATCACCGAGGGCGCTCACATCAAGGTGTACGTGGTGGACATCAAAGAGACCGAGAAGGGCCTGCGCGCTCTGGTGTCCCGCACCCACCCTGGCCTGGTGACCCGCCTGTTTGAGAACGAGGTGCCCGAGATCTTCGACGGCACCGTAGAGATCAAGTCCGTCGCCCGTGAGGCCGGCAGCCGCACCAAGATGGCCGTCCTGTCCCACGACGCCAACGTGGACGCCGTCGGCGCCTGCATCGGCCAGCGCGGTGCCCGTGTCAACGGCATCGTCGAGGAGCTGGGTGGCGAGAAGATCGACATCGTGGAGTACAGCGACGACCCCGCCACCTTCATCGCCGCCGCCCTGGCCCCCGCTAAGGTGCTGGGCGTGGAGATGGATCCCGAGGGCGCCAAGGCCTGCCGCGTCACCGTGCCCGACGCTCAGCTGTCCCTGGCCATCGGCAACAAGGGTCAGAACGCCCGCCTGGCGGTCAAGCTGACCGGCTGGAAGATCGACATCCGCCCCGAGAGCGGATTCTACGGCGAAGACGAAGAGTAATTTACATTAACCCACAACGGAGGGATTACTTATGGCAAAAGAACGCAAACTGCCCCTGCGTAAATGCAGCGGTTGCGGCGAGATGAAAGCAAAAACCGAATTGGTTCGCGTGGTACGCAGCCCCGAGGGCGAGCTGTCCATGGACCTGACGGGTCGCAAGGCCGGTCGCGGCGCCTACGTGTGCCGCAACATCGAGTGCCTGCGCACCGCCCGCAAGCGTAAGGCGCTGGAGCGGTCCTTTGCCTGTGCCATCCCTGCCGAGATCTACGATCGGTTAGAAGAGGAGATGATGCAGGGTGAATAACAAACTGTGCGGTCTGCTGGGCATCGCCCGACGGTCCGGACATATCCTCATCGGCTTTGACGCAGTGCGGGCAGCCCTGCTCGCCGGCAAGACCCAGCTGATTCTGCTGGCGTCGGATTGCTCTCCCAAGACGGAGAAAGAGCTGCGCTACGCCGCCGAGGGTAAGACCTGCCCCGTGATCAAGGTAGAGGCGGACAAGGACGCCTTCACCGCCGCACTGGGTATGCAAAAGCCTGTTGCCGTCATCGCCACCGATGACCGTGGCTTCGCCACCGCTATGATGAAATACACAAAGGAGGATGTTGCCTTATGATGATTAAATACAAAGTCAGCGACGTGGCCAAGGACTTTAACGTCCCTGCCAAAGAGATTATCGCTGTGCTGGCCGACCACAACTGCGCCGGCAAGAAGAGTGCTACCGCCCTGGAGGAGCACGAGCTGAATATTGTTTTCGAGCACTACACCCAGAAGCATAATTCCGACAACCTGGATGCCTACTTCGCCACCGCCAACGACAAGCCCAAGGCGGAGCCCAAGAAGGAGGAGCCCGCCGTTGTCGTGACCACCGCCGACACCCAGAAGCCTCAGCAGCAGAACGCCAAGGCTCCCGCCGGCAAGCCCCAGCAGAAGCCTGCTCAGGGTAACAACAAGCCCCAGCAGCCCGCCCCCCAGCCCAAGGCTGAGGTGGAGCGCCGCACCGTGGACACCCGCAAGCCCCAGCAGATCGCTTCCAACAAGTACGACGAGAAGTTCGACGTGATGGCCCAGACCTCCAGCCACGTGCGTGGTGACGGCGGCGGCATCAAGAAGCAGAAGATCAACCAGAAATCCAAGCAGCAGTACAAGAAGCCTCGCCGCAAGGAGACCGAGCAGGAGCGTCTGAAGCGTATCGATATGGAGCGCAAGAAGAAGCAGGCCACCATTCAGGTGGGCGACACCATCACCGTTGGTGAGCTGGCTGCCCGTCTGAAGGCTACCTCCGCCGAGGTCATCAAGAAGCTGATGATGCTTGGTATGATGGTCTCCGTCAACCAGGAGATCGACTTCGACACCGCTTATCTGGTGGCCGAAGAGTTCCACACCAAGGTGGAGAAAGAGGTGGTCGTCACCATCGAGGAGCGTATCATCGACGACAGCGAGGATATGGACGACAACCTGATCCCCCGCGACCCCGTCGTGGTGGTTATGGGTCACGTTGACCACGGTAAGACCTCTATCTTGGATGCCATCCGCAAGACCAACGTGACCACCGGCGAGGCCGGTGGCATCACCCAGCACATCGGCGCCTACCGCGTCAATGTGGACGGTCAGGGCATCACCTTCCTGGATACCCCCGGCCACGCCGCCTTCACCTCTATGCGTGCCCGCGGCGCCCAGGCTACCGATATCGCCATTCTGGTGGTGGCCGCCGACGACGGCATTATGCCCCAGACCATCGAGGCCATCAACCACGCCAAGGCCGCCGAGGTGCCCATCATCGTTGCCATCAACAAGATGGATAAGCCCACCGCCAACCCCGACCGCGTGATGCAGCAGCTCACCGAGCACGAGATCGTGCCCGAGGAGTGGGGCGGCGACGCCATCTGCGTGCCCGTATCCGCTCACACCGGTATGGGTATCAGCGACCTGCTGGAGAACGTCCTGCTGGTCGCCGAGATGCGCGAGCTGAAAGCTAACCCCGACCGTGCCGCTAAGGGCGTGGTCATCGAGGCCCGCCTGGATAAGGGCCGCGGCCCCATCGCCACCGTGCTGGTGCAGAACGGCACCCTGAAGGCCGGCGACGTGGTGGTTGCCGGTATGTCCGTGGGCCGTGTCCGCGCTATGACCGACGAGAACGGCCGCAAGCTGACCGAGGCCGGTCCCTCCGTGCCCGTGGAGATTATGGGTCTGGCCGAGGTGCCCGCCTCCGGCGACATCTTCAACGCCGTTACCGACGAGCGTCTGGCTCGCGAGCTGGTGGAGCAGCGCAAGACCGAGGCTAAGGAAGAGATGTTCAGCAAGTACCAGAAGGTCACCCTGGATAACCTGTTCGATCAGATGAACGAGGGTGAGATGAAGGAGCTGAAGATCATCGTCAAGGCCGACGTGCAGGGCTCTGTGGAGGCTGTGACCCAGTCTCTGGAGAAGCTGACCAACGAGGAAGTCCGCGTGCGCGTCATCCACGGTGCCGTCGGCGCCGTGTCCGAGAACGACGTTATGCTGGCCGACGCCTCCAACGCCATCATCGTTGGCTTTAACGTCCGTCCCGATCCCCTGGCTCAGGTGGCCGCCGACAACGCCGGCGTGGATATGCGTATGTACCGCATCATCTACGATGCCCTGGAGCAGGTGGAGACCGCTATGAAGGGTATGCTGGCTCCCAAGACCCGTGAAGTGCTGCACGGCCGCGCCGAGGTGCGTCAGGTCTACCGCATCACCGGTGTGGGTCTGGTCGCCGGTTGCTACATCCTAGATGGCAAGGTGTACCGCAACGACCTGCTGCGCATCGTGCGTGACGGCATCATCGTCGGCGACGACAAGATGATCTCCCTGAAGCGCTTTAAGGACGACCAGAAGGAGGTCGCCCAGGGTTACGAGTGCGGTATCGGTCTGGAGAAGTTCACCGACATCCGCGAGGGCGACATCTACGAGACCTATATCATCGAAGAGTATCGCGATTGATATTCATTATTAAAGTTGTGCGTGCCCCCCTTGCCTAAAGGGGGGATGTCACGGCTTTGCCGTGACAGGGGGGATACGGGCGATTCGTGAATCGCCCCTACTCCTAATTCCTAACTCCTAACACAAAGGAGGCTACATTATGCCTAACTATCGTATGGATCGTACCGGCGAGGACATTATGCGGGAGCTGACCGCCATCCTGCGCACCGTTAAGGACCCCCGCGTGTCCGGCTCTCTGCTGAGCATCGTCCGCGTGGACGTCACCCGCGACCTGTCCTACGCCACCGTGTACGTCAGCTCTATGAGCGGCATGGACGCCGCCAAAGAGGCGGTCAAGGGCCTCAAATCCGCCGCCGGCTATATGCGCCGCGAGCTGGGCTACGCCCTGAGCCTGCGTCACACCCCCGAACTGCGCTTTGTGGCAGACGATTCCATCGCCTACAGCGCCAACATCTCTGCCACCCTCAACCGCATTAAGAAAGAGGAGCCCGCTGAATGAACGGGCCCATCACGGTTAAGCAAGCCGCCGACCTCCTGATGGAGGCGGACAATATTCTGCTGTTGGCACACCAATACCCTGACGGCGACACGGTGGGCAGTAACTATGCCCTGTGTCTGGCTCTGCGTAGCCTGGGCAAGCAGGTGCGGGTGTTGTGCGGCGACCCCATCCCCGAGCGATTCGATTACATCACCGAGGACGTGGTTATGCCGGACTTTGCCCCCCGCTTTATCTGTGCCGTGGACGTGGCGGACACCACCCTTCTGGGCGACGCCGTCAACGAGGTGTACGGATCCCGCGTGGACCTGTGCATCGACCACCACAGCACCAACGCCCACTACGCCGCCGCCACCTGCGTGGACGCATCCTGCGCCGCCGCGGCGATGGTGGTGATGCAGATCATCCGCCGTATGGGGGTGGAGCTGACCCCTGCCATCGCCACCTGCCTCTACACCGGCATCGCCACCGATACCGGCTGCTTTAAGTATTCCAACGTGGACGCCACCACCCATCGGATGGCGGCGGAGTGCATCGAGGCGGGCGCCCCCACCGAGATGATCAACCGCGTCAACTTCGACATCAAATCCCGCGCCCGCATCGAGCTGGAGCGCCTGGCATTTGAAGGGATGGAATTCCACCACCACGGTCGCGTAGCGGTGATGACCATCACCGGCGAGATGATCGCCCGCAGCGGCGCCACCGAGAACGATATGGAGGGTATGACCCCCATTCCCCGTCAGATCGAGGGTGTGTGGGTGGGCATCACCCTGCGGCAGAAGGCGGACGGCAACTATAAGATCAGTGTGCGCACCGGCCACCACGCCGACGCCACCGCCATCTGCGCCCTGTTGGGCGGCGGCGGTCACGTCCGCGCCGCCGGTTGTGCCGTGGACGGCACCCTAGCCGAGGCCAAGGCCGCCATTTTGGCCGCCACCGAACAGGCTATCCCCCGCCTGGTGACCGGCTGACGACCGACACATTTACGTAACAACGACGAAAGGAGGCATTCCAATGGACGGCATTTTATGTATCGATAAACCGGAGGAAATGACCTCCTTTTTGTGTGTGGCCATCCTCCGCCGCCTGCTGGGGGAGAAGAAAGTGGGCCACGCCGGCACCCTGGACCCCAACGCAACGGGCGTCTTGCCCCTGCTGATCGGGCGGGGCACCAAGTTGCTGGACCACCTGCCCTGCCACGACAAGTGTTACACCGCCACCCTGCGCTTTGGCGCGGTGAGCGACACCCTGGACATCTGGGGCGTGGTGGAGGAGACCGGCAAGCCTATCCCCACCCGCGCCGAGGTGGAGGCGGCACTGCCCGCCTTCCGCGGCGATATTATGCAGGTGCCCCCCATGACCTCCGCCCTTAAAAAGGACGGTGTCCGTCTCTACGAATTGGCCCGTCAGGGCATCGAGGTGGAGCGCGAGGCACGCCCGGTCACCATCTACGACCTCACCCTCATCGACTATAACGAACAAGAGGGTCTCCTGACCCTCTCCTGCCACTGCTCCTCCGGTACCTACATCCGCACCCTGTGCGACGATTTGGGTCGGGTGCTGGGCTGTGGCGCGGTGATGACCGCCCTGCGCCGCACCATGGCGGCGGGATTCCCGCTGACCGTCTGCATCACCATCGACGAGGCCAAAGCCCTGGCCGAGGCGGGCACCCTGGCCGACCGCCTGCTCCCCTTGGACACCGCGCTGGCCGCCTACCCCGCCATCACCGTCTCTGCCCCCCAGGCCGCCCGCTTTCGCAACGGCGGCGCCTTGGATTTGGTGCGGCTACGGCAACAGGTGGAGGGCCCCGTTCGGGTCTACGACCCCGACGGCACCTGCATCGCCCTGGGCACCCCCGCCGATGGGGTGCTGAAAATGACCTGTCTATTGCAAGTTTAACAGAAAGGATGTGAGTCCGTGAACACCTATATTTCCTGCGAGGGGATCCCCTCTTGCCGCCGTTCGGTGGCGCTGGGGCTATTTGACGGGCTCCATCCCGCCCATCGTCGGGTGATTCTGGCCGCCACCGCGGGTGTGGACGACGACACCGCCGTGGCCGTCTACACCTTTGACCCCGCCACCATCACCACCAAGGCCATCAGCGGCCTGTTGTGCACCCCCGAGGAGGAGGAGCGCCTGCTGGATCGTATGGGGGTGGACGAGCTGTTTCGGGTGGATTTCGCCGCCGTGCAGCACCTGTCCCCCGCCGACTTTGTACATAAGGTGCTTAAAGAGCAGCTGGGCGCCGTGCAGGTGACCTGCGGCTACAACTACCGCTTCGGCTACCGCGGTGAGGGAGACATCGCCCTGCTCACCGCCCTGTGCGCCGAGGCCGGCATCGCCGTCACGGTGGTGCCTGAGGTGGATATCGACGGCGTGTCGGTCAGTTCCACCGCCATCCGCGCCGCCATCGCCGACGGCGATATGGCCACCGCCCGCCGCCTGCTGGGTCGCCCCTACCGCCTGCGCACCCCCGTCATCGAGGGTCAGCACTTGGGCAATAAGCTGGGCTTCCCCACCATCAATCAGGCCTTCCCCGACGGCTTCGCCCTGCCCCGCTTCGGCGTCTACGCCTCCTGCGTGGAGATGGAGGGCGACACCTACCCCGCCGTCACCAACGTAGGCATCCGCCCCACCGTGGGCGCCGACACCCCGCTGGCCGAGACCTACATCATCGGCTTTGAGGGCGACCTGTACGGCACCACGCCCACGGTCTATCCCCTGACCTTCCTGCGCCCCGAGCAGAAATTTGACTCGCTGGAGGCGCTGACGGCACAGATTGCGGCGGACACCGCCGCGGCCGCCGCCCTCTTCGAGGATGGCGACGGCATCCGCGCCGTATTCTTTGACTTTGACGATACGCTGGACAACCGCGACGCCGCATTTCGCGTCGGCTTGTCCGCTTTCCTGACATACTACTACCCCTCCCTCACCGCAGAGGAGGTGGCCGCCCGCCGCGAAGAGATGTTCTATTTCCAGCGCGGCCACTATGGCGAAATCATCTATTATCGGGATATGCTGGCCCATTTCCTGGAGAAATGGCCGCCCGAGGTGCCCACCGACGTTCCCACCGCCTATCGGCGGATGATCGCCGCCTTTGCCGCGGCGGGACAACCCCACCCCGACGTGTACGACACCCTCGCCGCCCTGCGGGGTCGGGGGTATCTGACGGGTATCATCACCAACGGCACCGCCCGCACCCAGAGCCTCAAGATTGACCACAGCGGCCTGCGCGCCCACGTGGATCTGGTGGTGCTGGCGGGCGAAGAGGGCATTCAGAAGCCGGACCCCCGCCTATTCCGTATGGCGGCGGCCCGCTTGGGGGTGTCCCCCACCGCCTGCGTCTTTGTGGGCGACCACCCCGTCAACGATTTGGAGGGCGCCCGCGCCGCGGGCTACACCCCCATCCGCAAGGTGTGGGATTTTGACCCCACCCACCCCATTCAGCACATCACCGTGGCGGAGGATTACCCCACCGTCCACCACATCTCCGAGGTGCTGGCGCTGCTGGATGAGATTTCCACTTATTGACAACCAAAACGAACGTATAACAGAAAGGATAGGTCGTATGAAAGTATCTCCGTCGATTCTCACCTGCGATTTTGCCCACGCCGCCGATGAGGTGCGCTTTGTGGCGGACAGCGGCGCCGATATGGTGCATCTGGACGTGATGGACGGCGTGTTTGTGCCCAATCTCAGCTTTGGCCCCCCCGTGATTGCCGCCCTGCGCCCCCACACCGACCTGTTCTTTGACGTGCATCTGATGATGACCCGCCCCCGTCGCCTGCTCCCCGCCTTTGCCAAAGCGGGCGCCGACCTGATCAACATCCATCTGGAGTGCGACGACCCCATCCGCGAGACCCTGGAGGACATCCGCGCCCTGGGCAAGCAGGCCGCCATCACCCTCAAGCCCGCCACCCCCGCCGAAGAGGCGTTCCCTTACCTGGAGATGGTGGATATGGTGCTGGTGATGACGGTGGAGCCCGGCTTTGGCGGTCAGTCCTTTATGGAGGATATGATGCCCAAGGTGACCGCCCTGCGGCAGGAGATTGACCGCCGCGGTCTGTCGGTATCCATCCAGGTGGACGGCGGCATCGGTGCCGCCACCGCCCCTGTCGCCGCCGCTGCTGGCGCCGACGTGGCCGTGATGGGCAGCGCCGTCTTCAACGCCCCTGACCCTCGCGCACTGGTAGCCCAAGTACAGGCGCTGTAATCTCCCCCACCCACACACCGTATTCGGCGGTATGGGCCGCCAATCCCTCGCCGCATCCCAGCGGCTCGCCGTACTCCCGCAATAGGGGGTCGGCCCCCTCGCCGTATAGGACGAGGTGATACCCCTCCCCCACGGCATACACCTGCGCCCGCTCGGCGGTCCCGCGGGGCCACCGCGCCGTCACCTCGGCCAGCATGGGACGCGCCAGCGCGTACACCATCGGCCGGCGGCTATGTACGGCAGGGGTGACCAAGATCACGCATCCGCCCTCTACGGGTATCATCTCCGCCCATGTCCGCGACGTGAGCCGTCGCCCCGTGGCGGCCAGCGCCCGCCGCACCAGACGGCGCACCCCATCACGGCGGCCGCCATCCAGACCCCACCACGCGATTTCATCCTCTGCCAACCATATGCGCAGATTTCCATTGGATATTGGTTCGATTTTCATCCTATCCCCCCGTTTCTTTCTTCCATCATAGTGGGTGCAACGGTCAAAAATCAACCGGTAAATACCGGTAACACCCACCCACAGAAAGGTGTGAACGCTATGCAACTGTTTCTGCGAGGCATCGTATTGCCATTCCAAAAAGGTAAAGCCCTGGAGCGCGGCATCGAGGAGCTGACCCCCGTCAGCGTCCGTCTGCCGGTGGCCACCGACGATACCACCTTCCCCCTGTCCCAGTTGCCCCCCGACGCCCCTGTCAAGCAGGGCGAGGAACTGTGCCGACTGGAGGACATCCCCGTGGTATCCAGCGTCTGCGGCACCGTGGACGGCACCGTGATGATCCACCATCCCCTCTACGGCACCCTCCAGTGCGCCGACGTGGTCGCGGGCGGCACCGACGAGCTGCGTCTGCCTCTCGTCACCGAGGAGGAGCTGACCCCCGACGCCATCATCGACCTGGCCCGCGAGGCCGCCATCTACGACGAACTGGACGGTATCCCGCTGTGGGAGAAGCTGGCTCACTGGCAGATGACCGAGGACGACCTGGCCCCTCTGCACTCCGTGCTGGTGGCGGACGGCACCGAAAACGACGTCTACGGCTCCGCCCCTTGGGCGATTCTCAAGGAGCAGCCCCGTATGGTACTGTACGGCCTGCAGATGGCCGCCAAGGCCACCCGTTTCACCCGCTATCACATCGCCACCATGCTGCCTAAGAAGCGCCGCCGCGCCCTGAAGAAGGCGGTGGGACGTTCCTACGTCTACACCGTGGGTGACGAATACCCCGTCACCGTCTTTGCGGACAAGCACCTGGAGGTCTATCGCATCGGCGTGCAGGCCTGCCTGGCGCTGGCGGAGGCTATCCGTATGGGCAAGCGCCACACCCACACCGTGGTCACCGTGGCCGGCGACGCCCTGCCCGCACCCCACAACTTCCGCGTGCCCTTCGGCACCGATCTGGCCACCCTGCTGGCCGCCGCCCAGGCACAGGGCAACTTCCACGTGCTGCTGGGCGACAATATGGTGGGCCGCACCTGCTCCGACGTCCGTACCCCGCTGCTGCCGGGTATGACCACCGTGCTGGCGATGATGCCCCGCCGTGTCCGTACCCCCGGCCCCTGCATCGGCTGCGGTCGTTGCGCCGATGTGTGCCACGTGGGCTTGCTGCCCTACGAGATCGCCCGCCGCTCGGAGAATATGCACTACGAACGCTTGCAGCACCTGTCGCCGTCCGCCTGTGACGGTTGCGGTGCCTGCTCCTACATCTGCCCCGCCGGACGGGATGTCACCCGCGAGGTGCTGGAGGCAGGTCAGACCAAGGGAACGATGTTCCTGGATTGGGGGGAGGATGACCATGAGTAACCATACCGCACCCTATCTGCGCACCGACGCCCGCAGTGGTCGTATGATCGCGGATATGCTCATCGCCTCCGTGGTGCTGGGCATCTTCTCCGCCGTCACCTACGGTCTGCGCCCCCTGATTATCCTGGCTATCAGCTGCCTGACCGCTCTCTGCTGCGAGGCGGTGTGCTGCTTCATCGGCCGCCGTCCCATGCGTATGGCGCTGGACGGCACCGCCGCCATCACCGGCCTGACGGTGGGTCTGCTGATGTCCCCTATGGTGGATATGTGGGTGCCGATGGTGGCCACCGCATTCGCTATTATGGTGGTCAAGGCCCCCTTTGGCGGCACCGGCCGCAACGTGTTCAACCCCGCCGCCGCCGGCGTGGCGTTGGTCACCTATTGCTTCCCCCATCAGTTGTTTACCTATCCCGCCATCCCCAATGGCTCCTATCTGCCCACCGATATGATCCTGGACAAGCAGGAGATCATCACCGAGGCCTCGCTGGCCGGCCAGATTAAGGCGGGCGGCATCCCCTCCATCGACCGCATCAACATCCTGCTGGGCAACTTCACCGGCGCCATCGGTACCACCGCCTTCCTGGTGTTGCTGATGCTGATGGCCTTCCTGATGGTGCGCCGCACCGCCTCCCCCTGGGTGGTACTGCCCTACCTGGGCACCTGCGCCCTGATCGCGTGGGTCACCCCCCTGCAGGGGATGAATCCTATGCTGTCCTTCCTGTTGCAGTTGGGCGGCGGCTACGTGCTGTTCGCCGGCGTATTCCTCATCAACGACCCCGTCACCGCCCCCCGCTTTTGGCTGGGGCGCCTGATCTACGGTATCGCCACCGCCTGCCTGGTGATGCTGTTGCAGCGCGTGGGTCGCTTTGAGACCGGCGTCTGCTTCGCCATCCTGATTATCAACGCCGTGGCACCCATCATCGACCGTTGGAGCTGGCACGTGTGGTATTATCTTAAGAGCAAACGCAACTCCCGCAAGGAGGTGGCCTCTTATGAGTAAAAGACAAAAGGCGCGCCGCGAACTATGGCGCACCTCTCGGCTCTTCGCCGAGAACGCGCTGACCAACAACATCGTGCTCATTCAGGCGCTGGGCCTGTGCCCCATCATCGCCATCAGCACCACCCTGCAAAACGGCGTGGTGATGGCGGCCTGCACCGCCGCGGTGATGTTGCCCCTGAGCCTGCTGATGGCCTTGCTGGGCAGCTATCTGCCCAAGTGGTCCCGCACCGTCACCTACGTGGTGATGGCCTCTCTGCTGCTGGTGGGTTACTCCTACGTGCTGGAGCGCTACATCTCCGCCGAGATCTTCGCCCACCTGCACCATTTCATCCCGCTGATCGCGGTGAATATGCTGTACGACCGCACCGTGGGCATCTCCTCCATTATGCACCCCATCACCACCGTGATGGATTCTCTGGGCAGTACCCTGGGCTTCGGTCTGGTCATCTGCTTTGTGTCTGCTCTGCGCGAGGCGATTGCCTACGGTACCCTGTGGGGACAGCCTCTGGGCACTTCCGTACAGGTACCTTCCATCGCGAATCCTTTTGCCGCCTTTATCCTGCTGGGCTTTATGGCGGCGGGTCTGCAATGGTCCCGTCAGCGTATCTCCGCCTTCTTCCGTAGAAAGGAGGAGGACGCCGCATGAAAGAATGGATCGCTAACGTAAGCCCCAACCTGGCTGAATTGTTGTCCTTCTTCGTCTCTGTGGCACTGCTGCAGAACATCATCCTCACCACCGGCTTCGGCTCCTCCGTGATGCTGCATATGGTGAAGAAACCCAAGAATATCTGGCTGTTCAGCGCCATCCTCGGCTTTTTCTCGGTGCTGACGGTGGTGGTGGCCTATCCCTTGGACAACCGCCTCTTCAGCACGGATATGAACAACGTGTGGCGCCCCTTTATGATGGTGGGCATCACCGCGGTGCTGTACATCGCCACCACCCTGGTGCTGCAGAGCGCCGCCCCCACATTCTACAACCGCGTCAACCGCCTGCTGCCTATGGCCGCCTTCAACAACCTGGTCACCGGCATCGCCCTGGTGTGCAACGCCCACTTTGACACCAATCTGGCGGGTAACATCGGTCTGGCCATCGGTTCCGCCCTCAGCTTTGGCATCATCACCTGGCTCACCGCCGAGGGCATCGAGCGAATGGATAACCCCGATATGCCGGAGGCCTTCCGCGGCACCCCCTCCACCCTGGTTTACGTCGGTCTGCTGGCGCTGGCCCTGATGGGTTTCTCCGCCGGCACCACCCTGATTTGATAGAGGTGAGACTATGAAACAGAAGTTGCGTCGCTCCCGACGCTCCGTATTCCGCAAGAAACGTACCCACCCCGCGCTGAAGGCGATGGCTTGGATTGCCGTGTGCGTGGTGGTGGTGGCCGCCGGCTTCTTCGGCGCCAAGTGGATCACCGAGGGTCCCTCTGTGGACACCTCCATCGGTGACACCTCCACCCCCGACGTGCCGAGCAAGGGCGGCAACAGCGACGACAAGCCTGCCACCCCCGATACGCCCGACACGCCTGACACGCCGGTGGACACCCCCTCCCTGAGCGAGGCCATCCGCGCCTTCTATCTCCCCACCGATGCGCTGAAGGCGGAGGATCTGCCCTCCACCCTGCGGGAGGCGGCTAAGGCCGGCTTCAACGCCGTGGTGTTTGACCTCAAGGACGCCGACGGCAATCTGTACTACCAGTTTGCCTCCGCCCAGGCCAAGAAGGTGGGCTACGCCGACGGCGCCCTGTCCGCCGACGACCTGACCGCTCTCATCGACACCATGCGCGAGTGTGGTCTCTCCCCCATCCCCCGCCTGTACGCCTTTCGCGACAACGCGGCGGCTAAGGTGCTCACCGACGCCCGCGTCGGCCTGGAGAGCAACCACTCGTGGGCGTGGTACGACGGCGACCCCAACAACGGCGGCCGCCGCTGGCTGAATCCCTACTCCGAGGCGGCTCACAACTACGTCGGCGGTCTGGCTGACGAGCTGAAGGCGCTGGGCGCCGCCGCCATTATGCTGGACGGCGTGGAGTTCCCCGCCCAGCAGAGCAGCGCCTACTTTGGCGAGGACGCCGCCACCATCGCTAAGGGTGACATCCTCACCGCCTTTGTGGAGAAGACTCGCACCCGCCTGGGGGTCGATTGCCCCCTGCTGCTGGGCTGCACCGCCAAGAGTGCTCTGGGCACCGACACCAAGGTGTATGGCGCCAACCCCCTCACCTTTGGCCCCTCGGTGGCCTCCCCCGCTCTCTCCTCTGACGTGAAGGCGTCGGTGGAGAAGATGCTGCTGCGCACCCAGGTGCTGGAGCAGAAACCTGCCCTCGCCCCTATGCTGATGATGGCGGACGCCACTGCCGATGAGGCCAACGCCGCCATCGCCGCCTGCGTGGCCGGCGGTGCCAACAGTTTCATTCTGGTCACCCCCGAGGACGCCGATTTCTCCGCCTATCAGCTCCCCTAATAGCATACGCCACCGACATTTGTCCTGTTAAAAGCAAAAAAGGAGTCCCGTACCGATTGGTACGGGACTCCTTAATTTATCGCATTGTAAGCGCTTACAGACCCTCTGTTTACGCCTCGTTCTTACCGAATTCGGACAGGATGAGCTCCTTGTTGTGATCGGTGGCCCAGGTGATGTTCCAGGGGTTGGTGAACAGCAACAACTTGCGGCCCTTCAGGTCCTGAATGCGGCGGGTATCGGAGGTCAGATTCAGTGCCTTGACGTTGATCTCCTCGTTCTCAATCCAGCGGATGTACTGATAGGGCAGGTTGTTCATACGGATGTCCACGTTGTACTCGTTCTTCAGGCGGTAGGTCAGCACCTCAAACTGCAGCACGCCCACCACGCCCACAATGACCTCTTCCATACCGCCGCCCAGCTCCTGGAAGATCTGGATGGCACCCTCCTGAGCAATCTGGCTGATACCCTTGACGAACTGCTTACGCTTCATGGTGTCCACCACGCTGACCAGAGCAAAATGCTCGGGAGCAAAGGTGGGGATGCCCTCGAAGGAGAACTTCTCGCCGCCGGAGCAGATGGTGTCGCCGATGGAGAAGATGCCGGGGTCGAACACGCCGATGATGTCGCCGGCGTAGGCCTCGTCCACGATCTCGCGGCTCTCCGCCATCAGCTGCTGGGGCTGGCTCAGGCGCATCTTCTTGTCGCCCTGCACGTGGTATACGTCCATACCCTTCTCAAACTTGCCGGAGCAGATACGCATAAAGGCCACTCGGTCGCGGTGCGCCTTGTTCATGTTAGCCTGAATCTTAAACACAAAAGCGGAGAAATTCTTGCCGAAGGGATCGATCTCGCGGTCGCCCGCCTTGCGAGCCAAGGGGGAGGTGGTCATATTCAGGAACTCCTGCAGGAAGGGCTCCACGCCGAAGTTGGTCAGCGCCGAGCCGAAGAAGACGGGGGTCAGGCGGCCGTGGCGCACCTCCTCCATATCAAACTCGTAGCCGGCACCATCCAGCAGCTCCACGTCGTCCATCAGGGTCTCGTGGAGGTAGGGGCCGATCATTTCCTTCAGGCTATCGTCCTTCAGGTCCACGCGGGTGGCCGCCACCTCGTGCTGGGCGTTGGCGTTCTCGTCGTTGGCGGTAAAGGCGATGATGCTGCTGTTCTGGCGGTCGTACACACCCTTAAACTCCTTGCCGGAGCCGATGGGCCAGTTCATGGGATAGGTACGGATGCCCAGCACCGACTCAATCTCCTCCATCAGGTCGAAGGGATTACGCGCCTCGCGGTCCATCTTGTTGATGAAGGTGAAGATGGGGATATTGCGCAGCAGACAGACCTTAAACAGCTTGATGGTCTGGCGCTCCACACCCTTGGACGCGTCGATGACCATGACGGCGGAGTCCGCCGCCATCAGGGTGCGGTAGGTATCCTCCGAGAAGTCCTGGTGACCGGGGGTGTCCAGAATGTTGATGCAGTAGTCCTTATAGTTAAACTGCATCACCGAGCTGGTGACCGAGATACCACGCTGCTTCTCAATCTCCATCCAGTCGGAGACGGCGTGCTTATTATTCTTCTTACCCTTAACCATACCGGCCTGCTGGATGGCGCCGCCGTACAGCAGGAATTTCTCGGTCAGGGTGGTTTTACCCGCGTCGGGGTGGGAGATGATGGCAAAGGTGCGGCGGCGCAGAATCTCCTCCTGCGTCGGGCGACCTGTGGTGTTGACGATATCCATAGCGACCTCCAAAAGGTTACAAATTACACATACTGAGTTATTATACCGCATTTTTCCGCCTTTTGCAACCATGGATTATTCGTCGCAGTATACAAAAAAGAGCCTGCTCGGTGCAGGCTCTTTTGATTTACTCCCGCGTCAGGCACACCGCGTGGCAGATGCCGGGGATGGACTCTCCCTGCTGGGAGGAGGTGGGGCTCATCAGCGCCCCCGTGGGGCAAAAGAGAATCCGCTTGAACGCCCCCTTCTCCATCAGCGGCAGCAGATGGGCACACAGCACCGACGCCGAGCATCCGCACCCCGACCCACCGGCGTGGACGTCCTGCCTCTGACGGTCGAAGAGTAAGAGCCCGCAATCGGTGTAGTTGCCGCCGAGCGAAATCCCCTGCTCCTCCAAAAGGGCGCGGCAAAGATCGCTGCCCACCTGCCCCAGATCGCCGGTGGCGATGAGGTCGTAATCCTGCGGCGTGGTCCCCGTATCCCGCAGGTAGCGGGAGATGGTGTCCGCCGCGGCAGGCGCCATCGCCGCCCCCATATTGGCCATATCGGTGACTCCCAGATCCATCACCCGCCCAAAACACACGCTATCCACCCCCACACCGCCGTCGCACCCCACCACGCAGGCGCCTGCGGCGGTGGCGGTCCATTGGGCGGTGGGGGTGCGCTGGCCGCCGTATTCCAGCGGGAATCGAAACTGCCTCTCGGCGGTGCAAAAGTGGCTGGAGGTCACCGCGGCGCAGAGTTCTGCCGCTCCGCTATCCACAAACAAGGCCGCCATCGCCAGCGTCTGCCCCATGGTGGAGCAGGCACCGAACTGCCCCACCAGCGGCACCCCCATCTCCCGCAGGCCGAAGGTGGAGGCGATATTTTGATTAAGCAAATCCCCCGCAAACAGCACCTGCAGGCGGCTCTTAGCCACCCCCGCCTTGTCCAGCGCGCGGGTCAACGCCTCCCGCTGCAGGGCGCTCTCCGCCTGCTCCCAGGTGTCCTGACCCATCCGCGCGTCGGCAAAGATGGCGTCAAAATGCCGCCCCAGCGGACCCTCTCCCTCCTTTTTGCCCCCCACCGCAGCATAGCTGACAATGGTAGGGCGGCTCAAAAACCGCAGGGTGCTCTCCCCCACACGCTTCGGCATACAAAATCCCCCTCACAAGTAGTCTCTGTTAGCCTACCCGTGAGGGGAATGTTTATTCTTATCTTACACCGTTTCGTGCCACTGAGCCTCTTTGAATCCTACCAGCACGAAGCCGTCACCGATGAGCAGAGGACGCTTGACCAGCATACCGTCGGTCGCCAGCAGCCGCAGCATTTCCTCCTCGGTCATGGCGGGCAGTTTGTCCTTCAACGCCAACGACTTATACAGCAAACCGCTGGTGTTGAAGAATTTTCTCAGCGGCAGACCGCTTTGAGCGTACCAAGCGGACAGTTCTTCATAGGAGGGCTTGTCCTCCTTAATGTTCCGCAGGGTATACGCCACGCCCTTCTCCTCCAACCACTTCTGCGCCTTTTGGCAGGTGGTGCATTTGGGATAACAAATAAAGGTCACCATATCCATCACTCCTTATTCAATGCGCGTTGCAACAGTCCCAAATCTTTGTTATTGATTTTGCCATCGGCATTCATATCCGCCTCGGCGGTGACGGTGACCTCCCAGCCGTTGAGATACTGTTGCAGACGCCCCAGGTCGCGGTTGTTCACCCGCCCGTCGCCGTCGGCGTCACCCGGCAGGATCGGTATCCACTGCGCATATAGCGTCACGACGGCCGCCGTATCGGGACACAAGGCATCGGGGGTCATCCCCTCGCACCACACCACGCCGCTGCCGTCGACGGCGGTATTCCACCCCGCAAAGCGGTAGCCGTCACGGGTCAGCCCCATCTCCTCAGCCGTAGGCGGGGCGGTCAGCGTCTGTCCGTACAACGCGATGTGGGTCAGCGGCGCGCTATGGTAATAGACGAGGCCGTCGACCAGCGCCCACGCGCCGCTCCACAGGGTCCCCGTCTGCTCCACAAAGTCGGAGATCACCACCCAGCCCGTCTTGCCGTCGTAGGTGGTCTTACCCCAGGTGTAGCCGTCCGCCTCCTTGGTGTCCCCCACCGCCACGGTGAAGGCGGTGTCGTGGGGCAGGGCGGTAAGTTTGGTGTGGGAGGTGCCGGCGTCCGCCCGCAGATTGATGCCGTTGGCGGACAGCACCCGATAGGTATACCCCGCCACCTCATTGGGGATGATGCCGCCACCGCCGTGATAGGTCACCGACAGGGTGGCCGCCCCCTCCAGCGCGCGGGGCGCGGATTTGACATACGTAAACGATGCCCGCAGCGTGTCCTTGGTGACGGTGCGGTCCCACTGGATCATACAGTGGCCGTCCCAATTGCAATCCGCCAAAAACACCGTCTCCCCCACCACCGCGGTGACGAAGATGGAGTGGGTGTTGTTGCGATAGCGGACGATGTCCCCCGCCTTGAGGGTGTCCAGCGCGGCAGAGTCGCGGTTGGTCGCCCAGTTGCGGGATTCCTCGCCATAGGCCAGCGTCGCCAGCTGATAGGCGAATCCCATACACTGAATGGCCGTATTTTTATAGGTGTTGCATCCGCAGGAGCCGTTGTAGGCACAGTTGCCCGCGTGGTGGGTGCAGGGAGACCAAGTATAGTCCTCGTTGCCGCCCTTGGTGTGGTTCCAATAGGCGCCGTGGGGGTATTTTTGCTGCAATTCGCTCAGGGTCAGCCCCCGCACCTCGGCGTGGGCACCACCCAGCGGCATCATCGCCACCAGCAGCACGAGACACAGCCCGACAATCAGCCGTTTTTTCACCCGATCTCCCTCCTTTCGACACCTTTTTCTCTATTCTACCGAATTTTACCTTTCAAGTCAACCGCCACACTTTCCCCATTTACAATTTTCTCTGTTCGTGGTACAATACTGCCAAAGGAGTGATGACCAATGTACACCAAACATCAATGGAATTGCGAACCCTGGCATTCTTTCAACTACGTTGTCAATCTGCCCCAGGACTATGACGAATCCAAGACCTATCCCCTAGTCTTTTTCCTCCACGGTGCCGGCGAGCGCGGCGACGACCTGGACGTGGCCTCCCGCCACGGCTATATGCGCTACGTGCGCGAGAATGGCGCCAAGTACCCCTTCCTGTTCGTGGCACCTCAGTGCGACGGCTGGAACTATTGGGGTTGCTACAATGAGAGCCTCTTACACTTCCTGGACTACATCTGCGACACCTACCCCGTGGACCGCGACCGCATCATTTTGACCGGTCTGAGCATGGGCGGCACCGGCACCTGGATGCTGGCTATGACCGACCCCAGCCGCTTCTCCTGCATCGTCCCCGTCTGCGGCACCGGCATCGTGTGGAACGCCAAGCATTTGAGAGACCTGCCCATCCGCATCTACCACGGCGACGACGACCCCATCGTCCCCTTTGAGGAGAGCGTGACGATGCTCCGCGAGCTGACCCGCGCCGGCGCGGACGTCAAGTTGACCATCTGCTATGGCGTCGGTCACAACGCCTGGGAGGTCGCCTATCAGGATCCCGACCTCATCGACTGGATGCTGGCACAGAAGAGAAAGGGGTGACAGTGATGAAATTAGCCTCGATTTTCACCGACCATATGGTATTGCAGCGCGGCTGCCCCATCGCCCTCTTCGGCGAGGGTGAGGGTCACGGCACCGCCACCATCGGCGGCACCACCGTGGAATTTGACGCCGACGGCAAATTCCTGACCTATCTGCCTGCAATGACCGCAGGCGGCCCCTACGACCTAACCGTCTCCATCGGTGATGAGTCGGTCACCCTCACCGACCTGCTGGTGGGCGACGTGTATCTGGCGGGTGGCCAGTCCAATATGCAGTTCCGTGTGGAGGAGTCGGTGGACATCCCCCGTGTCGCCAATCCCCGCGTGCGCCACTTCACCGAGGGTCACTTCGCGGACGAGAATCGGGTGGAGAACTACAACTACACCCCCTGGCAGGTGGCCGATGCCGAGACGATTGAAAAATTCTCCGCCATCGGCTACGACGTGGGCCGTATGCTGTGCGAGGAACTGGACGTACCCGTGGGTATCATCTCCTGCAACATCGGCGCCTCCCGCGTGGACGCCTGGACCGCTCCCGAAATTGTGGAGACGGAGGAATACCAGCAGCTGCTGGGCGAAAAGCATTGGGACTGGCACTACTATAAATTCAACCAGCAGTCTTGGTGCTATCTCAACAAGCTGCTGAACGTGGCGCCCTACACCATCTGCGGCGTGCTGTGGTATCAGGGCGAGAGCAACCGCCTCACCTCCGAGGCGGTGAACTACCACACCCTGCTGGGCAAAATGATCGCCAACTGGCGCGATCTGTGGCAGGCTGACCTGCCCTTCTACATCGTGCAGATCGCCCCCCACGCCGACGGCGAGTGGAACGACTGGTCCCACATCCGTCAGGCTCAGGAGCGGGTGGCAAAAGAGGTGCCCGGTGCCTACCTCTGCACCCTGAACCACACCGGCGAGGCGGACAACATCCACCCCACCAAGAAGCACCATCTGGCGGTGGAACTACGCGACGCCGTGCTGACCAACGCCTTTGGCTATGACCGCGAATATTGCGGCCCTGTATACGACAAGGTGGAGAAGATCGACGGCGGCGTCGCCATCACCTTCACCCACGCCGAGGGTCTGCACTTTGACGGCAATCCCACCGATCTGGGCGTCTTTGACACCGAGGGTAACGCCCTCCCCTACGCCGCCGCCATCGAGGGCGACACCCTCACCCTCACCGCCGACGGCATCGCCCGCATCCAGCTGGGCTGGCAGAACGCCTGCGCTCATAACCTGTACAACGGTTGCGGCTATCTCACCTCTCCGTTCCAAATCATTCTGTAATTCCCGCGACAACCCTCTTATTCCAAGAGGGTTGTCCCTTTGTGCTTAGGAGTATCTATGAAAATCCAACTCTCCGATCACTTCAATTACCGACGGCTGCTGCGGTTCACCGCGCCGTCCATCTTTATGATGATCTTCACTTCCATCTACAGCATCGTGGACGGCTTGTTCGTCTCCAACCTGGTGGGCAAGACCGCCTTCACCGCCGTCAACTTTGCTATGCCCATCTTAATGGTGCTGGGTGCCATCGGCTTTATGTTCGGTGCCGGTGGCAGCGCCCTCATCGCCAAGACCATGGGCGAGGGCAACCACAAGAAGGCAAAGGAACTCTTTTCCCTCTTGGTGCTGTGCGGTACGCTCTGCGGCATTCTGCTGGGGGTGGTGGGATTCTTCACCATCCGCCCTCTGTGCGCCCTGCTGGGTGCCGAAGGACAACTGCTGGAGGATAGCGTACGATACAGCCGCACCATCCTGCTGGCGATGCCCTTCTACCTCTTGCAGGTGGAATTTCAGAGCTTTTTCATCGCCGCCGAAAAGCCCCAGTTGGGTATGTGGATGACCATTATCTCCGGCGTACTCAATATGCTGCTGGACTGGCTGCTGGTGGGGGTATTCCCCCTGGGTTTGGTGGGCGCAGGTCTCGCCACCGGCATCAGCCAGACGGTGGGCGGTCTGCTGGCACTGCTCTACTTCGCCTTCCCCAACAAGGGGCTGCTGCGCCTCTGCCGCCCCAAGCGGGATCGCCGCGCACTGCTCAAGGTGTGTGTAAACGGCTCCTCCGAGCTGATGAGCAACGTGGCCATGTCCGCTCTTGGCGTGTTGTACAACGTCCAGCTGCTCAAATACGCCGGCGAGGACGGCGTCGCCGCCTACGGTGTCGTGATGTACGTGATGATGATTTTTCTGGCGGTGTACATCGGCTACGGCACCGGCATTGCCCCCGTGGTCAGTTACCACTTTGGCGCCCAAAATCATAGCGAACTGCAGAATCTCTTCCGCCGCAGTGTGCGGATCTTTATCGCCTGCTCCCTCTTGATGTTCGGGGCGGGATTACTGTTTGCTGAGCCTCTCTCCCGTATTTTCGTGGGCTATGACGCCGCCTTGCTTTCGCTGACGGTGCGGGCGATGCGGATCTACTCCGTCTCCTTCCTGTTATCGGGCATAGCCATCTTTGGCTCCTGCTTCTTTACCGCCCTCAACGACGGCGTCACCTCCGCCATCATTTCCTTTATGCGCACGCTGGTGTTCCAGAGTGCCGCCGTGATGGTGATGCCCCTCCTGTGGGGCGTGGACGGCATCTGGTGGTCGGTGGTGGGATGCGAGGGTATGGCTATGGCGGTTGCGGTATTTTTCTTCTACCGCCACCGCAAAAAGTTCCACTATGCATAACGTGTCAAAACGGACGCCGTGATGGCGTCCGTTTTTTTATTTCTCCTCCGCACCCATTGACTTTTTCGTTGTTTTCTCGTATAATAGCACCATCATCTCCCATATGACTGACGGATAACGCGGGATACGCGGTGGAGTATGGGAGCATCTATGCCGACCGTCTGGGCAACATCCTTGGGGTGTTGTCTTTTTTTATTGTCGAAAGGAGCGTTTTTTATGAATTTTTCTCAGTGGGACGGCTTTGCCGTCGGCGTATGGCAGGACGAAATCAACGTCCGCGACTTTATCCAGCGCAACTACACCCCCTACGAGGGTGACGATAGTTTCCTCGCGGATGCCACCCCGCGCACCAAGGCGTTGATGGAAAAACTGCAGGGTCTCTTTGCCGAGGAGCGCCGTCGCGGCGGCGTGCTGGACGTGGATGTGGACACCGTATCCTCGCTGATCAACTACGCCCCCGGCTATTTGGATAAAGACAAGGAACTCATCGTCGGCTTGCAGACCGACGCCCCTCTCAAGCGGGGCGTCAACCCCTTCGGCGGCATCCGTATGGCCCGCCAGGCCTGCGCCGCCTACGGCTATCGCCTCAGCGATAAGGTGGAGGACGAGTTTAAATACCGCACCACCCACAACGACGGCGTCTTCCGCGCCTACACCGACGAGATGCGCGCCGCCCGCAAGTGCCACATCGTCACCGGCCTGCCGGACGCCTACGGCCGCGGCCGCATCATCGGCGACTACCGCCGCGTGGCGCTGTACGGCGTGGATAAGCTCATTGAGGAGAAGAAAAAGGACAAGGCCAACGTGGCCAAGGGCGGCTTTAACACCGAATCGGTCCGCCTGACCGAGGAACTGTTCCAGCAGATCACCTTCCTCGGCTATATGAAGGAGATGGCCGCCATGTACGGCTACGACATCTCCGCCCCCGCCGCCAACGCCCGCGAGGCGATTCAGTGGACCTACTTTGCCTATCTGGCGGCCATCAAGGAGCAAAACGGTGCCGCCATGTCCCTGGGTCGTGTGTCCACCTTCTTTGACATCTACATTCAGCGCGACATCGACCACGGCACCCTCACCGAGGAGGGGGCTCAGGAGCTGATGGACGACTTTGTGATGAAATTGCGTATGGCGCGCCACCTGCGCACCCCGGAATACAACGAACTGTTCGGCGGCGATCCTATGTGGATCACCGAGGCCGTCGGCGGTATGGGCGAGGACGGCCGCACCCTGGTGACCAAAAACTCCTTCCGCGTGCTGCATACCCTCTACACCCTCGACACCTCCTCCGAGCCCAACCTGACGGTGCTGTGGTCCCGCGACCTGCCCGTGGGCTTCAAGCGCTATTGCGCTAAGGTGTCCGCCGACACCGACTCCATCCAGTATGAGAACGACGACCTGATGCGTCCCTTGCACGGCGACGACTACGCCATCGCCTGCTGCGTGTCGGCGATGACGGTGGGCAAGCAGATGCAGTTCTTCGGCGCCCGTTGCAATCTGGCGAAGCTCTTAAATCTCGCCATCAACGGCGGCTTTGACGTGATGAGCGGTATGCACATCGGCCCCCAGATGCCGGTGATGGACGTGGAAAAACTGGACTTTGACGCCGTGATGGAACGCTATTCCATCTATATCGCGTGGATGATGGAACTGTACGTCAACACCATGAACGCCATCCACTATATGCACGACAAGTACGCCTATGAGAAGACCCAGATGGCGCTCCACGACACCGAGGTGGATCGCCTGATGGCCTTTGGCGTGGCGGGATTCTCGGTGGCGGCGGACTCTCTCTCCGCTATCAAGTACGCCACCGTCCGTCCCATCAAGGACGCCATGGGCTACATCACCGGCTACGCCACCGAGGGAAAATTCCCCACCTACGGCAACGACGACGATCGGGTGGACTTCATCGCCCGCGACCTGGCGCATCAGGTGATCACCGAACTGCGCAAGACCCCCACCTATCGCGGCGCCACCCACACCCTGTCCATCCTCACCATCACCTCCAACGTGATGTACGGCAAGCACACCGGCGCCACCCCCGACGGCCGTCCCGCCGGCACCCCCTTTGCCCCCGGTGCCAACCCCATGCACAACCGCGAGGAGAACGGCGCGCTGGCGTCCCTCAACTCGGTGGCCAAGATTCGCTACGAGGACTGCCGCGACGGCATCTCCAACACCTTCTCCATTGCTCCCGAAGCGCTGGGTCACGACAAAGAGGAGCGGGTGAGCAACCTGGTGAACATCCTGGACGGCTATTTCGGTCAGGGTGCTCACCATCTGAACGTCAACGTCCTTTCCCGCGACACCCTCATCAAGGCCTACGAGAACCCCGAGGCCTACCCCAACCTCACCATCCGTGTGTCCGGCTACGCGGTGAACTTCTGCAAGCTGTCCCGTGAACAGCAGCGGGAGGTCATCAGCCGTACCTTCCATCAGTGCGTATGATGGGGCGGATACATTCGGTCCAGTCCCTGGGCACGGTGGATGGGCCCGGCGTGCGCTTTGTGGCGTTTTTGCAAGGGTGTCCCCTGCGGTGCGGGTGTTGCCACAACCCCGACACTTGGGCGGCTGACGGCGGCACCGAGATGACCGCCGCCGAACTGTTGGAAAAAGTCAGCCGCTACCGCCCCTATTTCGGGGACAAGGGCGGCATCACCCTCTCCGGCGGCGAGCCGCTGATGCAAGCGGCCTTTGTGGGCGAGGTGTTCGCCCTGTGCCGCGATGCGGGCATCCACACCTGCCTCGACACCTCGGGTTGCGTGCTGAACGATGAGGTCAAGGCCGCCCTGTCGGTCACCGATCGGGTACTGCTGGACGTGAAATACACCACCGACGGGGACTATCGGCAGTACGTGGGCACGTCGCTTCACAAGGTGCTGGATTTTCTCGATTATTTGGACGCCCGAGGCATCCCCACCACCCTGCGGCAGGTGATTATCCCCACCCTCAACGACACGGCACAGCATATCACCGCCCTGCGGGATATCGCCGCCGCCCACCCCTGCGTGGACGAGGTGGAACTCCTGCCCTTCCGCAAAATCTGCCAGGTCAAATACGACCAGATGGGCATCCCCTTCCCCTTTGCCCACCTCCCCGAACCCACCGCAGAGAAAATGGAAGAATTGAACGCAATTTTGCAACCGATACCTTGATGGTATCGGTTGCTTTTTTATCCGACCTATGCTATAATCGATCCCGTAAACACGAAAGGAGTGGTGACGTTGGACAGCAAGGCAAAACGCATTCTTGCGCTGTTTCTCACCTTTTTCAAAATCGGCGCCTTCACCTTTGGCGGCGGTTACGCGATGATCCCCTTTATTCAGAAGGAAATCGTGGAGAAGCACGGCTGGATCACCGACGACGACATCCTGGACATCTTCGCCATCGCCGAGTCCACCCCCGGCCCCATCGCCATCAATTCCGCCACCTTTGTGGGCTGGCGTGTAGCGGGCTTCTTCGGCGCCGCCTGCGCCACCTTCGGCGTGGTGCTGCCCTCCTTCGTCATCATCCTGCTGATTTCCTTCCTGCTCACCACCTTCGCCGACATCCCCGCGGTGCAGTACGCCCTGTTCGGCATCCGTGCCGGCGTGCTGGCGCTGCTGATTAAGGCGCTGTGGACCATGTTCAAGAAGAATCCCAAGGGTCTGGTGTCCTATCTGATTATGGGCGCCGCCTTTGTCATCACCGCCTTCTTCGACGTGCCGGTGATCGCCGTGCTGGTCGGTTGCGCGCTGGTGGGTCTTGGCACCTCCCTGTGGATGAAGAAAAAGGAGGGTGACAAGAAATGATGCTCTTCCTACAACTCTTCCTCACCTTCTTCAAGATCGGTCTGTTCACCATCGGCGGCGGCTACGCCATGATTCCGCTGATTGAGAGCGAGCTGGTGCACAACCACGGCTGGCTCATCCGCGAGCAGGTGCTGAACATCTTCGGCATCAGCGAGTCCACTCCCGGTCCCTTTGCCATCAACACCGCCACCTACGTAGGCTCTCTGCTGGGTGGCGAGACCGCATTGGGCGTGTGGGGTCGTCTTTTGGGTGCCACCGTTGCCACTTTAGGTGTGGTGATGCCCTCTTTCATCATCATCCTCATCGTGGCCCGCTTCTATGAGAAATACAAGCAGAGCAAGATCGTCCGCGGCTGTATGAGCGGCCTCAAGCCCGCCGCTGTGGGCCTCATCGGCGCCGCCATCCTCAAGGCGGTGGGCGACGCCCTCATCCCCGCCGACACCACCCTGCTGTCTGCGGTCACCGGCCCCGACTTCTACGTCACCATCGGCATCTTCGCCCTGGCGGTGACCCTGGCATTCTGGAAAAAGGTGCACCCCATCTGGCTGATTCTCCTGTCCGCCGCCATCGGCATCGGCTGGGGTTATCTCTCCCCCCTGATTGGGTAAAACAAAAAGAACCCCCTGTTGTCACAGTACAACAGGGGGTTTTCTTATATCCTTAATATATAGTGCCTTATTTCCCTTTGAGCTTCGCCTTGACACGGGACAGAAAACTCTTGGAATGCTTGACCGCATACATAAGTCCGTGGCTCTCCAGCAGCCGCTCAAACTTGGCGCGGTTGGCGCGCTCGGAGCGCGGCTTGATGATGTTGGGGTTGCCCTCCACAATCTTTTGGAAGGTGGTGTCGAACAGCCGCAGATCGGGGGTGTCCAGCAGCAGGCGCTTGCCCTTCTCGGTGTGTACCAGGATGGAGGACACGCCCTGCTTATTCCAGAAGGCATCCTGCTCGGTGGCGCCCCAGAAATCGCCCAGCATCAGGTCGCCGGTGCGGTTATTGCCGCGGAAGCGGCAGGAATAGCAGGCCTTTCCCGCCAGGGTGGCAAAGGCATAGCCGTACTCGGTGTGGTAGAAAGGCTGCTCATACACCGCGCCGTTGGCAAAGGCGGCGTACAGATAGCCGGGGGTCCAGGCGCCCTTCTTCCGCTTGACCGAGAAGTCGGTCAGCGTACTGCCAAACCGCTCCTCTAGGTGCTCCACGTACTGGCGATGCACCGTGGCCGGCGTGGGACCGTGGCAGATCAGCTCCGCCGTCACCAGGCCGTCGTAATCCCGCTTCAGATACCCGCGCAGGCCGGCCACGCCGCAGGGCAGACCGATATACAACACCTGCTCACCGGCGTCCAGCAACGCCTTAACGTCGGCGTAGACGGATCCCATCTTCACCGCACAATATTTGGAGCCCTTGAACCGCTCCAGTTCCTCCTCGCGGTTGGTGACGGCGTACACCGCCTCCTTAAAGTCGGGGGTGTAGGTCACGCCCGCCACGTAGCCGCCGCGGCGAATCGTCTGCCGCGCCAGGGCGGTGGCAACGCCACCGGAGGAGCAGGACAACAGTTCCTGCGCATCCTCCACGTAGCCCGCATAGGCGGCAATATCGTGATCGGCATAGGGGGTAACGTCAACGACGGGTTTCTTCTTTTTCTTACCCAGCAGCAGATTCTTCAGGTCTCTGAGATGGCCGGGGTACAGCATCATCGCCACCACCAGGCCCCACAGACCGGTGGCGATGGCAAAGGCAAAGCCCCAATTGATCCACTGGGTGTATTTGTAAATCAGCACGTCCCGCAGCAGCCACAGACCACCGGCGGCAAAGCCCAGCAACACCAGCGTAGTGGCGGCCAACTTGACGAACAACGGCGCCACCTTCACCTGCAGGATGTGCTTGCCGGCAAAGGCGGTGTAATAGATGCACTTAAACAGAATGGCCGCCAATGTACCGGCCGCCACGCCAATCAGCGGATCCCAAACCAACATCAGCACCAGCGACACCACCACGTTGATGGCGGCCTCGCCGTAGGCGCCGATCTGGCTCTGGCGCAGCTTATTAGCGGCGATGGTGAGATTGAAGCAGGGCAGCGTCAGACAATTGAGCGCCTCCGCCACCACCATAATCAGTGCAAACAAAGGACGCACGTAATTGGCGTCGGTGGTGCCGTCGGTATACAGCCGCACGAAGGGCACAATGAGGATCGCCGCGGTGCCAAACAACATCAGGGTCAGCGCGGTGAGCACCAGCTTGTAGCTGTGATAGGTCTTACGCAGGGTGTCCTGCTCGCCCTTAGCCACCATATTGCCCAGCAGCGCCTCCATACCACCCGTAAAAGAGGTGGCGATATTCCGCAGGCTGAACACCACCAGGTGGTACACCGAATACACCGCCACCGAGGGCAAATCCGCCAGCAGGGTCAGCAGCATCACGTCGGTGTTGTTCTGAATCACGTAGGCGGTATGCTGAGCGATACCGGTGAACTTGTTGGGCAGGGTCGCCTTCACGTTGGTCTTGTGCAGGCGGTAATGCTTGCGCACGTACAGCGCATACAACACCGGACGCAGCACAAACACCAGGCTGCTGACCACCTTAACCCACAGAATGTCCACGCCACTGTGGGCCAGCACAACAATCAGCGTCACGTTAAGCACGTTGGTGGCGATGTACACCATATTCACCACGTACTGCCTCTGATCCGCGTTGAGCAGGGTCATATTGGAGATGCCGCTCATATACTCGGCGAATTTACCAATGGCGATACCCAGCACCAGCGCGGCGGTGTACTCCCAGGAGAAGGCGGAAACGTCCACGCTGGCAATGGTGTGAAAACCCAGCGCCAACAACACCGCATAGACGGCAAAGACGATGCCAATGGTGGCGAAAAACCGCTTAATCGCCAGATACACCTGGCTGACCTGTTCCTCGTCCCGCTCGGCCAGCGGCCGATACAAGGCGCCGCGGGCCACGCGGCCGATGCCACCCTCCAGCAGGGTGATGTAGGAAAGGAATTGAGCGATGGAGATGGTGATGCCATAGGCGGTGGAGCCAAAGGTGTCGATCATAATCCACGGGATCAGCAATCCGCAACCGGTGGTGACCAACTGGTGCATCAGCGTGCTGAGCGCGTTCATCTTGACGCGAAAAATGCGCTTATCCATCGTTCTCCTCCTTTCTTTGTTGTTACTTCAAGGCGTTTGCCAAATATTCCATCGATTGCGCCTTCAACTGCGTAAAGGCACTGCGTGCCTTATCGTAATCGATGGGGGTTTCGCACAACGGCTCCCCCTCCCGCACGGTGCGGTGCTCCATACCGAGACCGGTTAGCACCTGCTGCAGACGGGAACCATTGTGGGAAGGGACCTGCACATACAGATCCCGCTCAAACACCACCGAGAAGGCGGTGCCGTGGAAGGAATTGGTAAACACGCATTTGGCGTGGTGTACCAGATACAACCATTGCTCGGGCCCGATATCCATCGCATAGGACAGCATCGGATCCTTATTCTTCGCCGCGGTGACGGGGTTACCGCCCACCACCACCAGTTTGAGGCCGTGGCGTTTGGCGTATTCCTTACACCGTGTCAGCAGGGCGGGCGACTGATTGACCACAAAATAGAGCACATACTCCCCCGTGGCCGCGGGGTGGGGCTGCTCCATCGCCGCCCAGTCGGCGGCGTCCACCAACCAGGTGGGGTCGGTGACGATGGTGGTCTCGCGGCCGGTCAGCCGCTCCACCAACTCCTTGCCGGGCAACTCCCGCGCCGACAGGGCGTGAAATTTGGTCAGTTCGGGGGCGATTGCCTCCTCGAATCCATCGGGGAAACTTACCACGCCAAAACTGGGGGCGTAGGCCACCCGCTTGGTTCCCTCGCCGCAGAAATCCAAGAAATAACTCAAATCCGAATCGGTAATGTAGGGGCTCCACACCTGATCGCTGCCGCAGACCACCGCGTCGTACCGCTGCCCCACCTCGCTCAGCCTCTGCTTATCCGTAAAAGTGCGGGCGGGATAATAGCTGGCGTGCCGCTGCTCAAAACAGCGAAAACGGGTGTACAGCCGCCGATGCAACAGCCGACGCACCCGCCGCTGCAACGCTCGTTTCAGCGGATTGCGCCCCTTGTCAGTGTGCTTCTCCGCCTTCATATAGGGATTGTGATAATGGATGATTTCCACCTCGTGCCCCATACGGCGCAGGGTGTTCTGCAGGGCAATCATTTGCAGGCAGGCACCGTAACTCACCGAGTTGGGGAAGGTCAAAATACCGACTTTCATAATGTCCTCCTATGGTCTTGATAAACCATACCGAAAAGCAGAAAAGGTCTCTCTGCTTTTCGCTGTGGTTTACCCGTCAATCGGGTGCCCGACACAAAGGTCGGGCACCCGATTGTTGCGTTTAATCCATTGCGGGGATAACCTGATTGTAGGAAGCAGTCTGAGCTTCACCGTAGAGGGTGACCTCAACGCCGTCAATCTCCACAACGTAGTAGGGAGTCATGGTGATCTCCACATCCAGCTTGTCCGCGGGGATGTTGATGATACGGAAAGCGAACTTGGCGTTGCCCTCCTCCAGATCGTACATACGCAGACCCTCGATGTTGGTCTCGGACTTGCCGTTGGAGGCAATCGCACCCACCTTCACCAGCTTATAGCCGTTGTAGGTGGCGTTGGTAAAGTCCGCCTGCACAAAGGTGCCGGCCTTCACGACGATGCCATCGGCCGCAACGTTGAACAGGAACGCCAGACCGCTCACGTCCTCGGAAACGGACTTGCCGACAAAGGAGACGGGACCTGCCACGGCACGGATCGCGCCGCAGACGTTGCAATCCACGTCGAATTCGTGATCGTAGGTGTGACCCAGAGCGTCGCCCTCGGTAGTGCCGCAGACAGAGCAGGTCTTGGGAGCGGTGCAGGTAGCATCGTTCCACTTGTGACCCAGAGCAGTAGCCAGAACCTCACCGCAAACGGTGCAGGTCTGTGCGTTCACGCAGTCAGCGGCAGCACCGGGAGTATGACCCAGAGCAGCGCCATCGGTAGCGCCGCAGACAGAGCAGGTCTTGGGAGTGGTGCAGGTAGCATCGTTCCACTTGTGACCCAGAGCGGTAGCCAGAACCTCACCGCAAACGGTGCAGGTCTGGGCGTTCTCGCAGTCGGCGGCAGCGCCGGGAGTGTGACCGGCGGCGCAGGGATCGTGCTGATCGCAAGCCCAGCAATCGTGCTCGGCACAGTACTCATACACAGTGCCGGGCTCGGCGCCGGTGGTGTCCACCAGAGAACCGTCGCCGTTGGTCAGCTGAACGGAAGCCAGAGGAATGTAGTAATAGATACCCTCGGTGGAAGCACCTTGATCGTACATCACGCCGAAAACGTCATAGCCGCAACCGTTTACCATCTCGATGACGCCGGTGCCCTCGGAAGAGCAGATGTTGGCGCCACCACCGGTGATGGTGTAGTCCTCGTTCAGGATGTCCGCATAGTCCACAGTGCTGTACAGATAGCCGTTGCAGATGACGGTGCCGTTGATATCCAGCTTGGCGTCCACCAAGTCGGCCTCAGTGCGGGTATACCGCTCGGTGCAGGTGAAGGGCACCGGACGGGTACGCATACCGGCGTTTCTATCCCAATAGTTGTAGTAGCGATCGGCCACCACCTCAAAGGTGTCCATATCGATACCGTAGATATAGTTGGAATAGTCG
>JAZREF010000042.1:0-6629 GCA_045660625.1 Acutalibacteraceae bacterium | reverse complement strand
AAACCGTACCCTTTGGGGCATACGGGCAGGCGGGTCCTGTGCGACGGTGCGCCGTGAACCATGTCAGGCGGGGAACCGAGCAGCATTAAGCGGTCGATGTCCGTGTGCCGCAGTCAACCCTCCTGTCCGTATGCCCGAGAGAGTACGGTTTTTGTTTATGTAATCGCCAATGCAATCTTGTGCACCGCCCTCGTCGGCTGATTTTCCGCCGTAAGGGTCAAAAATGCTCGGCAAGACATCCAGTATTGCCTGCGCTTTTTGCCTCCTTCCGACAAAAAATCATCTCACCGATGACGGCACACCGATCGCCTTGACGATTACGGATTGGCCGCCTACGGCAAAAAGCAAAAACATTCTAGCACCCGAAAGGAGATACAACTATGTATCAGGCGCTGTATCGCAAATGGCGACCCCGCACCTTCTCCGACGTCAGCGGTCAGGAGACGGTCACCGCCGCCCTCAAAAACGAATTAAAGACCGGTCGTCTGTCCCACGCCTACCTGTTTACGGGTTGCCGTGGTACGGGCAAGACCACCTGCGCCAAAATCCTGGCCAAGGCGGTGAACTGTCAGAACCCCGTGGACGGCGACCCCTGCAACGAGTGCGCCATCTGCCGCGGCATTGACGAGGGCACCATCCTGGACGTCACCGAGATCGACGCCGCCTCCAACAACGGTGTGGACTCCATCCGCGACCTGCGGGACGAGGTGGCCTTCACCCCCGTCAGCGGCACCTACCGCGTCTACATCATCGACGAGGTGCATATGCTGTCCGCCGGCGCCTTCAACGCCCTGCTGAAGACGCTGGAGGAGCCGCCCGCTCACGTGATTTTCATCCTCGCCACCACCGAGGTGCATAAATTGCCCGCCACCATCCTCTCCCGCTGCCAGCGATTCGACTTCGGTCGCATCCGCCCGGAGGAGATCGCCGCCCGTATCACCTACGTGGCGACCGAAGAGGGCCTCACCGTCACCCCCGATGCCGCTATGTTGCTGGCGCGCTTGGCGGACGGCGCCCTGCGTGACGGTCTCTCCCTGCTGGATCAGTGCGCCTCTGTGGCACAGCACATCGATATGGACACCGTCACCGCCGTCACCGGCATGGCGGGTCAGGATACCTTGGCCGAGCTGACCGCCTGCGTGGCGGCACAGGACGCCCCCACCGCCCTGGCGCTGGTGGACCGCCTCTACCGCTCCGCCAAGGATATGGAGCGCCTCTGCGCCGAATGGGTCAGCTACCTGCGCAACCTGATGGTGCTGAACAGCGTCACCGAGGTGGGTGAGCTGGTCATCGCCACCCCCGACGAACTGAACGCGATGCGTGCCCAGGCTCAGAAGCTGGGTCTGGCCACCATCCTGCATATGATGGAGGTGCTGCAGGGCACCCTGGACCGCCTGAAGGGCGGCGTCTCCCGCCGTGTGGAGATGGAGATGGCGGTGCTCCGCCTGTGCGACCCCCGTCTGGACGACGGCAAGGTGGCGCTAGTGCACCGCATCGAGGCGCTGGAGAACGCCCTGAAGAACGGCGTGGCGGTTGCCCCCGCTCCTGCCGCGGCTCCTGTGGCGGCTCCCGCCCAGCCGGCGCCGATTCCTGCGGCCATCCCTGCTCCCGAGGTCATTCCCGCCCCCACCGAGGCGCCCCCCGCCCCCGTGGAGGACGTGATGCCCGCCATCCCCGCACCCACCGCGCCTACGGCTCCCATCCCCGCCCCGTCGGGCGAGCAGCCCTTTGACGCTTGGGTGGAGGTGCTGGATTATATGCGTAACAGTTGCCCGCCCCTGTTCGGCCTGCTGGACGGCACCACCGCCCTGCTGAAGGATGGCAGTCTGGTCATCTGCGTGGACAATCCCCTGCTGGCTCAGCTGCTCAAAGAGGGCGGCAACAAGGAGCAGCTGCAGAACGCTATCCGCCACGTAACGGGGCAGTCTTTCCCCATGGCGCTGCGCCGCAAGCAGCAGGTCAAGACCCCTGAGAACGATCCCCTGTCCCAGTTGCTCACCGCCGGCCGCGGCATGGGCATCAACGTGAACGAGAAAGAGTAAAGTAGAAACGACCGCCGGTCATTTCTGCAACAAATTGGAGGAATTACGATGAAAGCAAATCTCCCTAAGGGTGTGGGCGGTGGCCCCGGTAATATGCAGGCTATGCTGCGCCAGGCGCAGAAGATGCAGGACGAGGCCCAGCGCGTGCAGGCTGAGCTGGAGGCCACCGAGTACTCCGCCACCGCAGGCGGCGGCGCCGTGTCCGCCACCGTCAATGGCAAGCATGATCTGGTCGCCCTGACCATCAGCCCCGACGTGGTGGATCCCGACGACGCCGAGATGCTGGCCGACCTGGTGATGGCCGCTGTCAACGAGGCTAATCGCACCGCCGCCAAGGACGCCGAGAAGAAGATGGGTGCCGTCACCGGCGGTATGAACATCCCCGGTCTGTTCTGATATGGGCTATTCCATTGTGCCGCTTGAGCGGCTGACCGAACAGCTGGCGCGCCTGCCCGGCATCGGACGCAAGTCCCCCGCCCGCCTGGCCTTTCACCTGCTGTATATGCCCGACAAGGACGCCAAGGCCTTTATCGAGGCCCTGACCGACGCGCGGGATAAGATTCACGAGTGCCCGGTGTGCTGCAATCTCACCGACAGCGAGACCTGCCCCATCTGCGGGGACGGCCGCCGCGACCGCACCGCCATCTGCGTGGTGGAAGATCCGCGGGACGTGCTGGCCATCGAGCGTACCGGCGAGTATAGCGGCCTGTACCACGTGCTCCACGGCACCATTTCGCCTATGGACGGCCGCGGTCCCGACCAGTTGCGGGTCAAGGAGCTGCTCCGCCGCCTGGAGGACGAGACGGTGACGGAGGTCATTATGGCCACCAATCCCACCGTAGAGGGCGACTACACCGCCCTGTACCTGTCCCGTCTGCTGAAGCCGCTGAACATCAAGGTTACCCGTCTGGCCTACGGCATCCCCGTGGGTGGCGACCTGGAGTACGCGGACGAGATCACCCTGTCCCGCTCCCTGATGGGCCGAAGCGAACTGTAAGGTAGGCATTTATAGCCTCCCCCGAGAATGGCGGTCGCCATTCTCCCACACTACTGCGAAAGAAGGTGTCACTATGGCCGAAGTCAAGAAGCAAAACAAAACCATTGCCGAAAACCGTAAGGCGTTCCACGACTATTTCATCGAGGAGTCCTTCGAGGCGGGCATCGAGCTGTGCGGCACCGAGGTCAAGGCCTTACGCGCAGGCGGGGTCAACCTCAAGGACGCCTGGTGCTCCATCGTGGCGGGGGAACTGTTCGTCAACGGTATGCACATCAGCCCCTACGACCACGGCAACATCTTCAACCGCGACCCCGTCCGCGTCCGTCGCCTCTTGATGCACAAGCGGGAGATTATGCGCCTCTTTGGCATCGTCAAGCAGGACGGCTATTCCCTCATCCCGCTGTCCCTCTACTTCAAGGGCAGCAACGTCAAGGTGCAGGTGGGTCTCTGCCGCGGTAAGAAGCTGTATGACAAGCGCGAGGACGCCGCCAAACGGGATATGAAGCGGGAGGCTCAGCGCAGTATGAAGGAATTCAATAACCGTTGAGCCCGCCAATTTGGCAAAAGTTACGAAAAACGCGATTGCGGCTTGTAATTGGCCGCAATCTGTGGTATAATCCCAAAAAAACCGAGGAAAGGTGGTGACTGCTGTGAATCTGTTGGGTATTTTTCTGGATACTGAGAAGGAGCAGGGCCCTCTGATTAACGATCAAACCTTCATTACGCTGATGGTTATCGGCATTATGGTGTTGTTCGCGGTGCTGTTTGTGGCCTTCGCCGTGTGGTGGAACAAGGCGCAGCGGGAACTCAAGCACGTCAACCGCCGCCTGCGCCAGTGCACCAGCGAGCGGTCGCGGCAGCATTACATCCGCCGCCGTCGTATGCTGCTGTTGTCCTTCCTCCCCTTTATCGATTACAGTAAATACAAATAAAAAACAGACCCTGTCACGGGGTCTGTTTTTTTTACGCGAAAAAAGAGCCGAGGCGTCTGCCTCGGCTCTTTTCTGTTATCGGATGACGATTTCCGCCTTGTAGTTGATGTAGCACAGGGTGCCGTCGGTGAGGGTCACCGCCGCCAAACCCTCGGAGAATCCGGTAAAGGCGGCCACGTCGGTGAATTCGGTGATCAGACCGGCATAGTCGTAGTGGCGATAGGTCACCACGCCGTCGGCGGTGTGGCTCTCCACCACGAATCCGCCCTCGTCCAGCGGCCACACCACGTCGCGCAGGTTCAGCGCCACGGGGTCGATGATCTCCTTGCCGTCCTTGCCCAGCACCGCCAGATAGCGGCTGCCGGAGCCGTCGTCCACCGTGATCAGCAGACGGTCGTTGACGTAGTGATATTTCTCCTTGGTGGGGTAGTTGGTGAGATCCGCCAGCGCCTTGCCGCTGTAATCGTACAGTTTGAGCACCGAGTCGATCTCGCCGTCCTCGCCCTCCACCTGGGTCAGGCCGATGAAGGCGGACTTGAAGGAGTACTCGCTGACCACGTCCTTCACCACCAGCTTCTTACTGCCGTCCGCCGCCACCTGATAGATGCCGGTGTCCTCGTCCTGATAGTTGATGGACTCGTAGTGGACGTAGTCGGGGGTGAGGGTGTTGTCCGCAAAGTGGTAGTATTGGGGGGTGGCGGCCATATCCACGTACACCTGCAGCACGCCGGCGCTCTCCATATACAAGAGGTTCTCGGCGGGCTCGGCGGCGTTACGCATGGCCACCGCGATGGGGTGGTCCACCGACAGGGGGTGCAGCCACTCGCCCTTGTTGTTCAGCACGCCGATGGCGGCCACCAGCTCCACAGGCTCGGGGTCGGTGGTGGGCTGGGTCTCGGTGGGTGCCGTGGTGGTAGTGGTGGCAGTAGTAGTCGTGGTGGTCGTAGTGGTGGTGTCGCCCGTCTCCTCGTCGGCGGGAGCCTCAGGCTCCTCGGTGAGGGCGTTGGGGTCCACCATCTTCTTGGCCAGCAGATAGCCGCCGCAGTTGCCCGCCAGCAGGCAGTCGTAGCCGCGCAGCTCGGGGCTGGCTATGACCGCGCCGCCGCGGTCATAGACCACGTCGCCCACCACGCAGATGCCGTGCTGATAGCGGGAGGTCTCCATCCCCTCCGCCAGGGCGAACAGGGGGTCGCCTGCGGTGTTGATGGCGATGGCGCGCTCCTCGCCGTCGGCGTCGATGTGGCGCACAAAGGCGATGCCGTCGGAGAACTGGGAGACGTAGGTGAGCTTGAGGGGTGCCTTCACCGGCTCTTCGGGCGCGGTGGTGGTCGTGGTGATCGGCGCGGTGGTGGTGAGGGTGTTGTCGGAGCCTTTGTCCGCCTGCTTGCAGGCGCACAGGCCGGTCAGCATCAGCGCCGCGCAAAGAATCGCCGCACTTCGTTTCATAATGATTTCTCCTTTTTTATGGGGCAACGAGAAACTGCCCAATCCAAAATAACCTGTCAAAACAGGGGTAGATATCGAATGAACACTCCTATTTTAGCACATATGGCGCAAAAAGTCAAATTTCGCCCCCGCAGGCGGGGGATTTGGCGGATTTTGCCACCTTTTTGCAGGGTGTATTTTTGCCGCCGCCGCGCACAATGAAGAGGTGAAATCACGAGCGAAAAAGGGGATGACGCGGTGAATCGGCTGATCGAGATGCGGGGCGTGTGCAAGGAATACCCGGTGGGTGAAGGACGGGTGCGGGCGCTGGACGGGGTGAACTTTTCGGTGGCGCAGGGGGAGATGGTGGCGATTCTGGGCCCCTCGGGGTCGGGCAAGTCGACGCTGATGAACCTGCTGGGTTGCCTGGACACCCCCGACGGCGGCACCTACCATCTGGCAGGTCAGGCGGTGGAGGGGATGAGCGAGGCTCGCCTCGCCCGCCTGCGGGCGAAGACAGTGGGGTTTGTGTTTCAGGGGTTTCATCTGCTGGCGGGGCTTACCGCGCTGGAGAACGTGGAATTGCCGCTAATCTACCGCGGTGTGCCCGAGCGCACCCGCCGTCGGCTGGCGGCGGAGAGCCTGGCGCGGGTGGGGTTGCAGTCCCGCATCGACCACCGCCCCGCCCAGTTGTCCGGCGGCCAGCAGCAGCGGGTGGCCATCGCCCGCGCCATGGTGGCGCGACCGCCGATGTTGTTGGCGGACGAGCCCACAGGCAATCTGGACACCGCCGTGGGGCGGGAGATTCTAGCCCTGTTGCAAGATCTCCACGCTGCGGGGCACACAGTGGTGATCATCACCCACGACCCCGCCATCGGCGCCGCCTGTCCCCGTCGGGTGGTGATGGAGGACGGCCGCCTGCGGGAGGGGTGAGCATGCTTTTTTGGTATTTTTATCCCTATCTCACGCCTAACGGCATCCGCTATCTCATACACTCTATCAAAGGAGTGATGATGGATATGTATCTGATATTGACCCGACGGCACCTGCTGGGGGTGGTGGCGGCGGTGGCCGCTATCGCGGTGGGTGCGGTGGGGATGACGCTGGCGCAGCCCGCCCTCACCGTCCCTGCGGCGGCGGAGAATTGGGGGCTCAGCTTTCGGCAGGAGGGGGCGCCGGCGGGGGGCAGCCCCACCGCCGACCAACCGGCCGCCTACCACGCCTATTACATCG
>JAZREF010000041.1:0-7916 GCA_045660625.1 Acutalibacteraceae bacterium | reverse complement strand
TCGAACCCCTGACCTCCTGCGTGTGAAGCAGGCGCTCTAACCAGCTGAGCTACGTGCCCGTATTGGTGACCCCTAGCGGAATCGAACCGCTCTTGCAAGAATGAAAATCTTGTGTCCTAACCGATAGACGAAGGGGCCGTAAATTCTCCCGACGCCATACGGAGTGGGGAGGACGGTGGTGGCTGTAAGTGGATTCGCACCACTGACACTGCGGGTCTGAACCGCATGCTCTAGCCAACTGAGCTATACAGCCGCATACGCCCCAAACGGGGGAACGCTATGTATTATATAATATGGTTAGGGGTTTGTCAACCCTTAATTTTCGGATTTTGCAAATTTCTCACGCAGAAATGCCGCAAAACGGCACAAAATGCGGTAGACAGCCCGCGCCATCGGCGGCACGGTGCGACGCAAAAAGCCCCAGACCACCGCCGCAATCGGCGGAACGTAGTGGCACAACAGATGGTAGATCACGTGCAGGACGGGAATCAGCACACCCGCCAGCAACAGGCCGACAGCGGCGCCGTCCACGCCCCACCAAAGGCGGCAGAGCACCGTCACCACGCCGGCGGTGGCGCCGTAGGCCAGGCGCCCCTTCCACCCCACGTGGACCATACCCTCGTCGCCCGCCAGCGCCAACGCCAGCAGCGTGCCGCCCGCCAGCAGGGAGTACAGAGGCATACCCCAGCACATCCAGGACAGCAGAAACACCGACGCCGCCATCGCCGCGGGGGACAACAACTGCACCCGACGGCGCAGCAGCAAAAACACAAAACCGAAGAACACCGCCACGGCAGGGCCCTGACCCATACTGCCCGCCTCAAAGCCCCAGAACAGGTGGGGCATCTGGGCAGCGGCCTCGGGCTGACCCAGCGCCGCCAAGGGGGTGGCGGAGGTCACCGCGTCCACCCGCTCCCACATCAGCGGCAGCGCATAGGCGGTAAAGCGGGCGGGGAACGCCCAACGGGTGAGCAGATAGCCCGCCAGCGCAGGTAGATACACCGGCACCGAGAGGAACCGCTGCTTGGACACGCGATTATAGAGCGGCGGCAACACCGCCACCGTGGCGGCAAACAGACCCGCCGCGCCGCCCAACCAAATGGGGGCGTCCGCAGGCAGACAGGCGGTCACCAATACGCCGCACAACAGGGCGGGAGCCACGCGGCGGGGCATCAGACCCAGCCGATCCCAGCCCACCGTCACCGCCAGATAGCCTGCGGTGGCGGTGATCACCGCCCACACCGCCGACCAGCGGTAATTGACCAGCATCATCAGGAAAAGCGGGGACAGAGCGGCCAGCCAATCCTTGGCACGGGCGGCATCCTGACCGTCCGCCGACGGCTTGACGCCGCGTTTGAGCCATTTGAACATATCTGCCCCCTCCTTTCGTGACAAAACGCCGTAGGGGATACGGCGTTTTGAAGATTAGAAACTCTTGTCGTATTTTTTGCCGAAAAATTTGGCCATCAGGAAGGATCCGCCCTTTTTCAGCCAGTTGGTCTTCTCCATTCCGATGACCGGCACCTCTGCCAGGTCCAAATGCTGCTCCGACAGCCACACGTCCAACAGCAGTTCGCTGACGCGGCCGAAAAAGCGGCCGTGGAAGGCGTCGTAGGCGGTGGTGTCCACCCGCCGCTCCAGTTCGAACAGGATGTCGAACAACCAGGTGCAGTAGGCGTCCAAATGGTCGCGGCGGAGGATCAGCATATTGAACATATGAGCCGAACGGCGGGATTTCAGCCGCTCGAAAGCCTCCGCGTAGGCGGGATAGCGCTCACGAATGATCTCCCCCGTCACGTCCAGCGGCTCCACGTGCATAGTGTGGGCGTAGTGGGAGTACAGCGTCTCGATGTAGTAGTTGCGCTTTTTGGGTAGCAGACCATCCTTGCCCTCCAGCAGGCGGACAGCCTCCGCCTCGGTGAGCACGCGAGAAAGCGGCTCGCCCTTGCCCCTACCGCCGAAGTGGCGGCGGTAATGCGCCAGGCCGATATAGTCGGCGTCCAGATTCTTCCACGCCCAATAGAGGCCGGTGAGTTCGCAGAAGGTGGGATTCTTGGCGGAGATGTGCTCCCCCGTATTGTCCCCGGCAAAGCCGAAGGGCTCCTTCCCCTCCGCGCCCACATGCAGCGGCAGATAGAGGGGGTCGGCGGGCATCGCATAGGGCTTATGCGCCGCCACCACTACCGTAACTTTCATCCAAATAACTCCTTTGTCAGCGCCAATGCCACGGCCACCACCTTGTCCATATCGTAATAGCGATACTGACCCAAGCGGCCGCCGAACAGCACCCGCTCCTCCCCCTCCGCCAGCTGACGGTAGCGGTCGTAGAGCGCCTGATTCTTTTGGTCGTTGACGGGATAATAGGGCTCCGCGCCCGGGGTCCAGTCGGCGGGATACTCACGGGTAATCACCGTCGTGTCGCCGCCGCCAAAGACGAAATGCTTGTGCTCGATGATGCGGGTGAAAGGAATCTCCCGCTCGTTGTAATTGACCACCGCCACAGGCTGGTACTGCGCCATGGGGAGAACCTCCTCCTCAAACCGCAGGCTGCGGTATTCCAGCGCGCCGTAGCAATAGTCGTAGTAGGCGTCAATGGGGCCGGTGTACACCACTCGGTCCGCCAGGGCGTTCAGCTCCTCGCGGCAGGTCAAGTAGTCCACACCCAGTCGCACCTCTACCCCATCCAACAGCCGCTCCACCAGGGCGGTGTAGCCGTCCACGGGAATGCCCTGATAGGGGTCGTTGAAGTAATTGTTGTCATAGGTGAATCGCACCGGCAACCGCTTGATGATAAAGGGCGGCAGATCGGTGCAGGAACGGCCCCACTGCTTCTCGGTGTAGCCGCGCACTAACTTCTCATAGATGTCGCGTCCCACCAGCGAGATGGCCTGCTCCTCCAGATTGGTGGGCTCGGCGGTAATCTCGCCGCGCTGGGCGGCGATGATGGCCTGAGCCTCCTCGGGGGTCTCCACCCCCCACATCTGGCGGAAGGTGTTCATATTGAAGGGCAAGTTGTACAGCGTACCCTCATAGTTGGCCAAGGGGGTGTTGATGAAATCGTTAAACTCCGCAAAACGGCGGACGTAATCCCACACCTCGTCGCTGGAAGTGTGGAAAATGTGGGCGCCGTAGCGGTGGACGGTGATCCCCTCCACCTCGGCGGTGTAGATGTTGCCGCCGATATGGTGGCGGCGCTCCACCACCAGGCAGGTCTTGCCGCTGTCGGTCGCCTGACGGGCGAAGACGGCGCCAAACAGACCCGCACCCACAATCAGATAGTCGTAGTGCTTGTCTACTTTATCCACTTACACGGCTCCTTTACCGGTTATTACGCGCTTGACGGTCATCAGGATAATCTTGATATCCATCCAGAGGCTGACACGTCCGATGTAATAGAGTTCCTGCTGCTGACGCAGACCGGTGAAATACGAGGACTCGTTGCGGGACACCGCCTGCCAATAGCCGGTCAGGCCGGGGCGCACCGACATCAGCTGCTGGCGCTCCTCGGGGGTGTAGTTGCCGGTCAGCTCGGAGGGCAACAGCGGGCGGGGGCCCACCAGGCTCATATCGCCGCGGATGATGTTCCACAGCTGGGGCAGCTCGTCCAGACTGCTCTTGCGCAGGAAGTTGCCCAGCTTAGTGATGCGGGGGTCGTTCTGCAGCTTATACTCCTTGCGGTACAGTTCCAGCTCCTCGGGAGACAGAATGTCCTCCAGCTTGTCGGCGCCCACCTTCATACTGCGGAATTTATACAGCTTGAACAGGCGGCCGTGGCGTCCCACGCGGGATTGGACGAAGAAGGCGGGGCCGCCGTCCATCTTGACCAGCAGCGCCAGCACCAGCAGCAACGGCCAGATGGCCAGCAGTGCCATGGCGCTGATCACCACGTCCAGCGCCCGCTTAACCCGGGAATATTGGGGTTTTTTACGTCTTTTACTCATACCTATCATCCTCCCTCCGCATCAGGCGGAGACGTGATCAGGGCGTGTCAAAACCAATGGTGGTCGTGGTCGTGATATCCACAATAGGGGTAGTGGTCGTCTCGGTGTCGCCGGCGGTGGGGTCACCGCCCTCGGTGGGCAGGGTGCCAACCACGTCGGTGGACTCGGTGGGGTCGGTGGTAACATCGGTGGAATCACCGGTAGGATCGCCGGTGGGGTCACCGGTGGGATCCCAGGATGCGGTGGGGTCACCGGTCAGGTCGCCGGTGGGATCGAGGATGCCGTCGGTGGTGTCGGTGGTGACGTCGCCGGTGGGATCCACCCAATCGCCGTCGATGGTGGTGGTCGTGGTGGTGCTTGCGGTCACCTTAGGCTCGTTGGGCATGGTGGGCAGAGGCTCATCCTTCACCGTCTCGGTATCGTAGATGAAATCGTGCAGCAGATGGGTGGCGTAGCGCAAATCGTAGATCCACACCCAGCCGTAATTGGGGTGGCTGCCCTCCCAGATCCAGTTGGCGTTGACCTTGGTATCCGGCAGGGTGTAGTTGACGATCTCGGGGCTCTTGGTCACCGCCCAGGTGCCGATCTCCACCATCTCCTCCGCGCTGAGGGTGGTGTGGCACAGGCTGAGCACCTTACCCGCCACGTCAGGCAGTTTGGTGATCTGGGTGGACTTGACCTTATCAAACATCGCCTCCAGCACGTCGCGCTGACGGTTGGTGCGCTTGAGATCGGAGTCGATCTTGCGAATACGGGCATAGGCCAGGGCCTGTCCGCCGGACAGAGACTGCTCGCCGGCACGGGTCACCTCGGCGATGTCGCGGCCGCATTCCTTGCGCATGGCGCGGACGTGCTTGTTCAGCTCGTTGAGCTCGCGCTGCTGCACGTTGATGGTGACGCCGCCTACATAGTCTATGATGTCCATAAACTCCACAAAATTCACATAAACATACTCGGTGATGTTCATATTGAAGTTGGCGTTGATGGTCTTGATGGCGGTCTTGGCGCCGGCGCGCTTGTAGTCCGCCTCGGTCTGATCCTGCTTGCCGTCGGCGCGGTCGGCGCTCTTGGCGTTGCGGTAGCCAAAGTCAAAGGCGTGGGTCAGCTTGGTCATACTGCCCTTGCTGTTGTAGCCCTCCACGTACACCAGGGTGTCGCGGGCCAGCGAGGACATCTTGATCTTAGGATTCTCGGGGTCGCGGCGGTCGATGGTGAGGATGATCACCGCGTCGGAGTGGAAGGACTTGCCCTTACCCGTCTCGTCCACCACCTCGTCGGTCTCGCCGCGCTCGTCCAGACCAAACAGGACGATGTTCTGGATGCCCTGGGTGGGCAGGTCGGTGTTGACGTTCAGGTCGCCCTGCTCGGTTTGATCGAACTTGCTGTCGATGTTGGCGTTCTTTTCGATGAAGAGGGAGGGTAGGAACTTGACGACCACCACGCCGCCCAGAATGGCCAGCACCGATGCCATCGCGATGATGGCGATCAGCAAGCCCTTCTCAGCGGAGGAACGCTTCGCCTTCTTCTTCGGGGCGGGTTTGGCCGTCTGGGCGGCGTGGATGGCGCCCAGGCTCACCCGCGCGCTCTGATTGGCGCCGCAGTGGGGGCAGGTGGCCTGCTCCCCTTTACTGGATTTTCCACATTGATTGCATACCATAGGTAGTTGCGCTTCCTTTCTGTCACTGAGAGGTGGTGGGGGTGGTCTCCTCCACCGCGGTGGTGGTGGGGGCGGGGACGTACTCCGTCACTCCGGTCACCTTAACGTCGATCTCGTAAATGAAATTATACAGCACCTTCTTGGCCGCATCCAGGTCGTAGATGCGCACCCAGCCGCGTTCGTTATCCAGGATGCCGTTCCATGGTTTGAGCTGGGAATTGGGCATACTCAAGCTCTCAAAGGTGGGGTTGTTCAGCAATGCCCAGGTGGCCGTCTCCAGCATGGTGGAGGTGGCCATATTGGTGTGGCACAGTTTGAGCACCTTTTTGAGAGTTTCCGGCAGTTTGCTGGCAGGTTGCTTGCGCACCTGCTCGTACATGGCAATCAGCACCTCCCGCTGTCGGGCGGTACGATTGGTGTCGCTGTCGGTGCGGACGCGGGAGTAGAGCAGTGCCTGCCGTCCCGTCAGCATATGCTCGCCGACGCCGGGCAGTTTGAGGGTCTCGTCGGGGGTGTAGTTGATGACGTCCAACTCGATCTGGTTGACGTGCAGGCGGACGCCGCCGATGTAGTCGATAACGTCCATAAACTCCTCGAAATTGAGGTAGACGTAATCGGTGATGTTCATACCGAAGGACTGGTTGATGGTCTTGAGCGCCAGCTTGGCGTGACCATAGGCCCAGGCGTGGGTCAACTTCTCCTCGCCGTGGCCCTCGATGGGCACCAGGGTGTCGCGAGCCAGAGAGGTCATCTTGATCTTGTTGTATTCCTCGTCGATGGAGAGGATGATCATCGCGTCGGAGCGGCCCACGGAGCCCTCTGCCGTGTCCACGCCGAAGAGGGCGATGTTATGGACGCGGTCGATGCGGTCCTTCATCGTGTCCGGCTCCACGGCGGAGTCGTCCCCCACCACGTTGTCCACCATATCGTCCTTGGGGGTGACGTCCACCTCGTCGTCGGTGTAGTCGTCGGCGGAACTCACGTTGGAGTCGATGGTGTGGTGCACCCACCAATAGCCGCCGCCCACCAGCATACCGACAATCAGCGCCAGGGACAGCAACAGGATGAGCAGAATCCGCCACACCCGTTTTTTCTTGCGTTTTTTCGGTTCGGCGACGGTATTCTCGCCGGAAGTCACGTCATATTGTCTGTCGTCCATACGATCGTCGCCTCCTTTTGACAAATGCGCACACTATAACAGATAAAGTATAGCACATTATATCTTATATTTCAATTCCTTTTTTATGCGGCAAAAATTGGCGTAAAAAAGAGGCCCTCTCCGTGGGGAGAGAGCCTCTGAAAAAGTGTTGTTTTATCGTACCGAGAACAGAATGTCGCCGTAAGAGGGCAGCGGCCACAGATCCTTGGCCACCAGCACCTCCAGACCGTCGGCGGACTCGCGCAGGGCCTCCATGGCGGGGATGACCACGTCGCGATAGAAGTCGGCGCGACCCTGAGCGGTGAAGGCGGCGTTGTCCGCCTCGTCCAAGGCGGCGCGCAGGGCGGCCAGGCGGGCGGCCAGGCTATCGGTGAGGGCGTTGACCTCACCCAGCAGCGTCTCCTCGGTGGCGGCGCAGGGCACGCCGGGCAGGGCGGCGCGCTTGGCGATGATGGTGTCCGCCAGCTCGCGGCCGTAGCGCAGGGCGGCGGGGAGAATGTCCTTCTGAGTCATACTCACCATCGTATGAGCCTCGATGTGCAGCACCTTGGCGTAATTCTGCAGGTAAATGTCGTAGCGGGAGTGCATCTCCGCCGCAGAATAGACGCCGTATTTCTCAAACAGGGCGATATTCTTGTCGGCGATGTAGCAGGGCAGGCAATCGGCGGTGGTGGGATAGTTGCACAGACCGCGGGCCTCCGCCTCGCGGATCCAGGCCTCGTCGTAGCCGTTGCCGTTGAAGATGATGCGCTTGTGGGTGCGGATGACCTCGCGGATGAGGTTGTCCAGGGCGGCGTTAAAGTCCGCGGCGCCCTCCAACACGGTGGCAAACTCGTCCAGAGCCGCCGCCACGGCGGTATTCAGCACCACGTTGGGCTCGGACACCGCCTGAGAGGAACCCAGCATACGGAATTCGAACTTGTTACCGGTGAAGGCAAAGGGCGAGGTACGGTTGCGGTCGGTGGTGTCCTTGGGGATGCGGGGCAGGGTGTGGACGCCCACCTTCATCTGCACCTTCTCCTTGGCGTCGTAGGCGGTGCCGTTCTCGATGGACTCGAGGATGGCGGTCAACTCGTCGCCCAGGAACATAGACACCACGGCGGGAGGCGCCTCGGCGGCGCCCAGACGGTGGTCGTTGCCCGCCGACGCGATGGACACG
>JAZREF010000040.1:0-16903 GCA_045660625.1 Acutalibacteraceae bacterium | reverse complement strand
ACAATTCGAAAATATGTGGTAAAATATCGGTTGTGACTGACGAGAGTCTCCGATTTGGGCCTTTAGCTCAGTTGGTTAGAGCGACCGGCTCATAACCGGTTGGTCCCGGGTTCAAGTCCCTGAAGGCCCACCAGTGCACACACGAGCCTATGGCTCGGTTTACATAGCGGCACCGCATCAGAGCGGCGCTCGCCCATATAGGGGTATAGCTCAGTTGGTAGAGCAGCGGTCTCCAAAACCGCGTGTCGTGAGTTCGAATCTTACTGCCCCTGCCACGCAAAAAGGCCGTCCGAAAGGACGGCCTTTTTGCGTGGCAGGAACAGCAAACTTCTCCTCACAGACACGCCGAAATGCTCCCTGCGGGAGCATTTCTTAGGGAGTTGCGGTAAGGTTACGCACAACCTCGGCTCACCTGACGATTTGCTCCACCTCGGGAGAATGGCGCTTGCGCCATTCTCGAGGGGCGGCAACGAAACCTGCGACGAGTACTACCTAAAAGCCGCCCCACGTGTCGTGAGTTCGAATCTGCCAGAGGTTGCGTATAGTCCTCTTTAACCACCTCATCCACCGCCGTTCGGCGGTCCCCTTCCCCTCAAGGGGAAGGTTTTTGAGTTTTACTCTTGCGCCAAATATCCATATAACTTCAAAACCGCCCAATGTTTGCGCATTGGGCGGTTTACTTTCGCTATCTACCCAACAAACGCCTATATAACGCCTTCCACAACGAAAAACCGCCTATCCTGCACGCAGGATAGGCGGTTTGTTTCACACGTTCATTTTTCGTTGCTATGCAACATTATTCCAGGCCTTCGCGGTACAGGTGAGCGGTGCCGGAATGGCAGGTAATCTGGGGCACCACCAAGCCGTCGCCGTGGTGGTGGAAGTTGATCTCGGTGACGCCGGTGAGGGCGAAATTGAAGCGGGGACAGAACACGTTGTAGGGGATGTCCATGATGCTGCTGAGGATGGCCAGACCCGCGCCGTAGTGGGCGAACAGGGCGATGCGCTTGGGGGTGTCGCCGATGATGTGGTAGCAGTGATTCTCGCGGTCGTGGCGCAGACCCTGCTCCTCCAGCCAGGCGTCCACCGCGGCGTTGACCCGCTTGACGCCGGCCTCGTAGCCGGTACCCTCGAAATAGGGGTGGGTGTACCACTTGTCGCCCAGGGCGTTCACCTCGGGGGAGATGAACTGGCGGATGGTGGTGGGCACCTCCAAAATCCACTGCTTTTTGCCCTCGGCATCCAGGGCGTGGAAGTCCTCAAAGGCGTGCATCTCGTGGGCCCAATCGCAGAGGATGGGCTCCTTGCCCTGCAGGCGGCAGGTGGGCATAGAGGTCTGCACCGCACGGTTGGAGGAGGAGGCGTAGACGCGGTCGAGGGGGCGGCTCAGGAACCATTTGGACAGCGCTTTGGCCTGCTCTTCGCCCAGGGGGGTGAGGCTGTCGGGATCGTAGATGGGCTGGCCGTGACGGATGAAATACAGTTTCATTTTTGGCACTCCTTTTTCGGTGTTTTTCTCATTGTACCAATTTCCGCCGCCAAATGCAACCTCCAATTGCTCCGACACGTCGAAAACCCGCTATTTTTGGGTATTTTCACCAGTTTTTGCGGGTGGAAATTGGTCGGGGCAGGGGAGAGGCAATCATTTGTTCTTTTTATCACTTTTGACGGATAAAGTGCTCCAAAAAAGGGCAAATCTCCCAAAATAATCGTGCAAAATGCTAAAAAAATATGTCGCATCACGGATATGCCGTTAAATTTTTATATCAAAAACGGAGATATGCCCTTGCCATAATCGGCAATTATTAGTAAAATATATAACGACTATGAAGAAGTATGGGTAAAATTACGAAATCGAGGTGAGTTGCGTATGCGCTTTTATGAAGATTTGGCGAGATTGTCCTCCGGACGGATGGCACCTCGCAGCTACTACATCCCCGAGGGGGCCGCGACCTATACCCTGCTGAACGGCGATTGGCAGTTCGCGTACTTCGAGAACGGCGACGCCGCGACGGAACCTAAGCGATGGGACACCATCCCGGTTCCTTCCTGCTGGCAGATGCATGGCTATGGCAACCCGAACTACACCAACGTGTGTTACCCCTTCCCGTTTGACCCGCCCTATGTGCCGGACATCAACCCCTGCGGTTGGTACCGCCGCACCTTCACGGTGACGGATACCGCACAGCGCCAGTATCTGGTGCTGGAGGGCGTCTCCGCCTGCGCCGCGGTGGTGGTCAACGGTCACGAGGTGGGCTTCACCCAGGGCAGCCGCCTGCAGGCTGAGTTCGACCTGACCCCGTACATAACGGCAGGGGAGAACACCCTGCTGATTAAGGTGTGGCAGTGGTGTGCCGGCAGTTACTTGGAGGATCAGGATCAGTTCCGCTGCCACGGCATCTTCCGTGACGTTTACTTACTGACCCGTCCTGCGGGTCATCTGCACGACCTGTCCATCACCTCGGTGGACAACGCCGCATTCCGCATCAAGGCGGACGCCCCCATCGCCGTTCGCGTGATGGACGGCGATACCCTCGTGGGCGAGGGTAGGGGCGAGGACGTGCTCATCCCGGTGGCTGACCCCGTTCTGTGGAACGCGGAGAAGCCTTACCTCTACGACATCGAGATTTCCTGCGCCGGTGAGATCATTCACCGCCGCGCCGGTCTGCGCAGCATCGCTATCAGCGATCAGCGGGAGGTGCTGATCAACGGTCAGCCGGTCAAGTGCCGTGGTGTCAACCACCACGACACCTCCGCCACCGGCGGCTGGACCATGACCGACGACGAGCTGTACCGCGACCTGGTGCTGATGAAATCCCTGAATATGAACACCGTCCGCACCTCCCACTATCCGCCCCATCCCAAGTTCCTGGATTGGTGCGATGAGCTGGGTCTGTACGTGGTGCTGGAGACGGATCTGGAGGCCCACGGTTCCATCCACCGCTTCCCCTGGCAGCAGGGCGGCTTCTTTGATCACCGCGAGGGATCGCTGACCAACCTACCCGAGTGGGAGGGCGCCTTCGTGGAGCGTATGGTCCGCGCCGTTGAGCGTGACAAGAACCATCCCTCCATCATCATGTGGTCGCTGGGTAACGAGAGCGACTACGGCGACAATCACCGCGCGATGCTCAACTGGCTCCACGGTCGCGAGGACGACCGCCTGACCCACTACGAGGGTGCCTCGGCGGGCAACGTCTTCGAGCTGGACGTCTACTCCCGTATGTACCCCTCCATCGCCGAGATGGACCGCCTGGCGGCCGAGGGTACTCAGGGTGAGCCCATCTTCCTATGTGAGTATTCTCACTCGATGGGTAACAGCCCCGGCGACGTGTGGCAGTATTGGGAGCACATCCTGGAGAATCCGTCTATGGTCGGCGGTTGTATTTGGGAGTGGACCGATCACACTGTGCTGGTGGACGGCGTTCCCAAGTACGGCGGCGACTTTGAGGGCGAGCGCACCCATTCCGGCAACTTCTGTTGCGACGGTATGACCTTCTACGATCGCTCCTTCAAGGCGGGTACCCGCGAGATTGCGGCCACCTACTCGCCCTTCCGCTTCACCTACGCGGACGGCAAGATCACGGTTAAAAACTGGTACGCCTTCACCGACCTGAGCGAGAAGCTGCTGCGCTACACCCTGCGTGTGGACGGTGCGGTGATTGAGGACAAGACCTTGACCGTGGCCTGCGCCCCCTACGATACGGTGGAGATTATCCCCGACGCCGCATTCCCCGCCTCCTGCGCGATGGGCTGCACCGTGACGGTGGCCCTGTGCGAGGCAGACGGCACCGCCTTTGCTCAGTTGGAGCAGGAGGTGGAGGTGCCTGTGGCGCCTGTGGCGCTGACCGCCCCCGCGGTGACCTACACCGAGGACGAGCACCACATTTACGCTAAGGGTGATCGTTTCACCTACGCGTTTTCTAAGCAACACGGTATGTTCGACAGTCTGGTTGTGGACGGCAAGGAAAAGTTGGCGGGTCCCGTGACCCTCACCGCTTACCGCGCCATCATCGACAACGAGATGTACGTCTACGAGAATTGGAAGTACACCGACCAGTTCAAGGCCGAGAATATGGATCGCGCCTTCACCAAGGTGTACGAAACTTCGATTGCGGACGGCCGCATCACGGCCAAATGCAGTCTGGCGGGTGTCTCCCGTGTACCGATGATCCGCTATACCTTGTCCATCGGCGTGTGCGCCGACGGCAGTATGGATTGGTCGGTGCAGGCAGAGGTCCGCGATTGGGCCAGCTGGATTCCGCGGTTCGGCTTCGTCTTCCCGCTTAAGGAGAAGGACGCCGCCTTCCGTTATTTCGGCCGTGGCCCGTGGGAGAATTATTGCGATATGAGCCACCACGTAACGCTGGATTGGTTCGACAGCACCGCCTCCCAAGAGTACGTCCCCTATATTATGCCTCAGGAGCACGGCAACCATGCCGGCGTCCGCGCCCTGTCCATCGACGGGCTCAACTTTGAGGCTGACCGCCCCTTCGAGGCGAATGTATCTCTTTATTCCATCCGTCAGCTGGATACCGCCCGACACGTCGACGAGATCGGCGAGTCTAAGGCCACCTACCTGCGGATCGATTATCGCAATGCCGGCGTAGGCTCCCAGTCCTGCGGACCCGAGCTGGCTCCCCAATTCCGCATTACGGAAAAGCAGATCGATTTTGCTTTCCGTGTCCGTATTTGATTTTTCCACATACTCCGCTTAGAGCGGAAATCTTTCAAGAAAGCGAGTTGTAGACATGAGACGAATTACAATGGCTCTGTGTGTGTTGGCGCTGTTGTGTCAGATGCTGGCTCTGCCTGTCATGGCGGCTCCCGCCGCCGCTGACGGTGGCAGCAGCATTCGCACCACCGGCGCGGCTCCCGCTGAGGGCACCGGTTACAACGATTACGTAGCCGCCAACCCCGGCGACATCGCCACGGATGAGGTTGTCATCCCCGGCCAGGGCGGCGTGGCTGTCAGCGACGAGGCTGTCTCCGTTGAGGCGGACGGCCTGGTGTTCACTGACAACGACGGCGAGGCTAAGTGGGTTGTCGACGTCCCCAAGGCCGCTTGGTATAAGGTGATGTTCACCTATTCCGGCGTGGAGGGCAAGGGCAGCAGCTCCGATATGGAGTTGACCCTGAAGGTCAACGGCCAGATCCCCTTCTCCGAGGCCGAGAACTTCGTTCTGCCCCGTACTTGGGTGGACGTGATTGAGGACTACGATGGCGACGGCACCCCCGATCAGGTGCGTGAGGATACCACCGGCAACCAGTTTGCCCCCGAGCAGGAGGAGGTCTTCGAGCCTAAGAAGGCTGCCCTGCGCGACGTCAACGGTTTCGTGACCGAGGACCTGTATCTGTACCTGACTAAGGGCGCAAACGAGCTGTCCCTGCTGTCCACCGGCGAGCCTGTTAAGATTTACTCCATTCACCTGGAGATTCCCACCACCCTGCTGTCCTACGAGGATCAGCTGGCTAAGTGGCAGGCTGAGGGCATCCAGAACTACACCGGCGACGAGTTCGTGGTGGAGGCTGAGCTGAGCCTGTACAAGACCGACCGTTCCATCATCGGTCTGTCTGATAACAGTAACCCCGCCGTTCAGCCCTCCGACGCCTTCACCCAGAAGGTGAACTACATCGGTGGATCCAACTGGTCTATGCCCGACGAGACCATCGTGTGGAACGTGAAGGCTCCCGCCACCGGTCTGTACAAGGTCGGTTTCCACTATCGTCAAAACTATCTGGTCAACGCCTCCTCCTTCCGTAGCCTGAAGGTGAATGGCGAGATCCAGTACGCCGAGATGTCTACTATCGGTTTTAATTATAAGAATAGCTGGACCTTCAAGGATTCCTTCGCCGACGGCACCCCCCTGTTGATGTACCTGCAGGAGGGCGACAACGAGGTGGCTCTGGCCGTCACCCTGGGCGAGATGAACGAGTTCAGCGCCGAGATGGAGGCCCTGACCTACGAGCTGGGTGTTGTCTACCGTGACATCATCGCCATCGTTGGTGAGACCCCCGATAAGAACACCGACTACGAGCTGTTCGTCCGTGTGCCCGACCTGGCCGATCGTCTGCAGGCTCTGCGCGATAAGGTGGGCGAGATGATCGAGTCCCGTAAGGTGAACGGCAAGGACATCGACGACAACGCCGCTCTGTTGCAGAAGATGGACGTGGTGTTGGAGCGTATGCTGAAGAAGCAGTACGAGGCCCACAACTATAAGGGCAACTACTACGATTGCTACTCTTCTCTGACTGCCCAGCTGCAGGATATGAAGAGCATGGCTCTGGATCTGGACGTGCTGGTGTTCACCAGCCCCGAGGACGAGTGCGAGCGTAACGCCGCCGGCTTCTTTGAGAAGATGTGGTTCGGCGTGCAGCGCTTCATCGCCTCCTTCCTGCTGGATTACAACACCTCCGGCGGCGTGGGCGGCAGCACCGACCTGACCATCTGGATCAACTGGTCTCGTGACCAGACCCTGGTTCTGAACTCTCTGATCAACAGCCGCTTTACCGCCGAGCATCCCGACATCAACGTGACCGTGCGTATGACCAACGCCTCTCTGTTGCAGGGTATTATGTCCGGTAACGGCCCCGACTGTAGCTTGTCCGACTCCCGTACCACCCCCGTCAACTTGGCCATGCGTGGCGCTCTGGTCGACCTGTCCCAGTTCGAGGACTACGCCGACCTGTTCTACGGTGAGGACGAGGAGTACGACGGTTCCGCCTACTTCGTAGCCGGCGCCGACGAGCCCTACAAGTACAATGGCGGCGTCTACGGTCTGCCTTCCACCCAGCAGTTCTATATGCTGTTCTACCGTACCGACATCTTCGAGGAGTACGGCCTGGAAGTGCCCAAGACCTGGGACAAGTTCCTGGAGGTTGCCAGCATCCTGATGCTGAACAACATGCAGGTTGGTCTGCCTTACACCGCTCTGACCGATATCTATCAGACCAACGGCGGTGTTGCTTCTCTGAACATTTTCCCCACTCTGCTGCAGCAGAAGGGTATGTCCCTGTACAACGAGGACAAGACCGGTACCTCCTTCAACGATCCCGAGGTTATGCAGATGTTTGAGGAGTGGACCGACTTCTATACCAAATATAATCTGCCTCAGGAATATAGCTTCTTCAACCGTTTCCGTATCGGTCTGGTGCCTATGGCTGTTCAGACCTACGGCCAGTACAGCGCCCTGTCCGCCGCTGCCCCCGAAATCAAGGGTAAGTGGGCTATGGCCGAGATCCCCGGCTACGTCAATGAGAATGGCGAGATCGTCAACACTCAGGCCGGTTTCGGTAGCGCTTGTATGATTCTGAAGGATTCCGAGCACCCCGAGGAGACTTGGGAGCTGCTGAAGTGGTGGATGAGCACCGATACCCAGTACCGTTACGCTCTGGATATCGAGTCCATCCTGGGTGTTGCCGGTCGTTACACCTCCGCCAACATCAACGCCACCCTGAAGCTTGACTGGGGCAAGGGCGCCGAGGACATCATCTCCGATCAGTGGCGTAAGGTCGACGAGATCGCTGAGATCCCCGGTGGTTACTACGTTTCCCGTGCTATTGACCAGGCTTTCTGGAACGTTCTGTCCATGAACGAGAACCCCAAGGACATGATGAGAAAGTGGGGCGAGATCGCGGACGTGGAGATCACGACCAAGATCGAGCAGTATAAAGAGGATAGAAAGGAGGAGAAGTAATGGGCAACCTGTTTGCTGAAAGAGCAAAAACCATCAATAAGAAGAAGATCAGCTTCTCTCAGGACGCATTGCGTATGCCCTTCATCGTGATGCTGCTTCCCTTCCTGATTCTGTTCACCGTCTTTACTCTGATTCCTATCGCGGCCTCTGTGGTGCTCAGCTTCTTTGACTACGACGTGGTGAATATCCCCAGCTTCGTGGGCTTGGGCAACTACCTCAAGATGTTTGTCAATGACTATGAGTTCCCCATCGCCGTGGCCAACACCCTGAAGTTCGCCGTGGTTACCGGTCCTATCAGCTTCGTGCTGGCCTTCCTGCTGGCTTGGATGATCAACGAGTTTGGCCCCAAGACCCGCAGTGTGCTGTCTTTCCTGTTCTACTCTCCCGCACTGGTTGGTAACGGTTACTTCATCTGGCAGATCGCTTTCTCCGGTGATAGCTACGGTTACATCAACAGTTTGCTGATTTCTATGGGTCTGATCACCGACCCCATCGTGTGGTTCCGCGATCCCAACTACGCCTTCACCATCGTTATGATCGTGCAGTTGTGGATGAGTATGGGTATCTCCTTCCTGGCCAACATCGCCGGTCTGAACAACGTTGACGAGGCTATGTACGAGGCCGGTGCTATCGACGGTATCCGTAACCGCTGGGCCGAGCTGTGGTTCATCACCGTGCCTTCGATGAAGAGCATCTTGCTGTTCTCTGCGGTTATGCAGGTGCAGTCCACCTTCTCCATCAGCGCGGTGGCTACCACCCTGACCGGTTTCCCCAGCGTTAACCACTCTACCGAGACCATTCTGACCCACATCACCGACGTGGGTACGATTCGTTTCGATATGGGCTATGCCTCGGCGTTGTCCGTATTCCTGTTCGCACTGATGATGATTGTGCGTCTGGTCCTCGGCCGACTGCTGGTCACTAAGGATTAAGGGGGTGCGCATTGTATGAAAGAGAAACAGAAGAAACTGAGACTCACCGCTCATAAGAAGAAGCAGTACAAGCGCTTTACCCGTTCTCCTTTCGCCAACGTGATGTTCGTAACCATCCTGTTGGCCGCCGGCTTGTTTATGGTGCTGCCCCTGATCTACTCCATCGTCACCTCCTTCAAGCCCTTGGACGAGTTGCTGGCCTTCCCGCCCAAGTTCTTCGTTACCCGACCCACCCTGTACAACTACACGGTGCTGCCCAGTCTGTTGGATAACCTGCAGGTTCCCTTCTCTCGTTATGCATTCAACAGCTTGTTCATCTCCGTGGCCATCACTGTGGGTCACGTGCTGATCGCCGGTATGGCGGCGTTCACCCTGTCCAATTGCAAGCATAAGTTCATCTCCACCGTGTTCTGGGCTGTTCAGGTTGCTCTGCTGTTCAACGGCTACACTCTGGGTATTCCCCAGTACCTGATCTTCTCTAAGCTGGGCATCATCGACACCTACTGGGTGTACATCCTGCCCGCTCTGCAGTCCACCACCGGTGTCTTCCTGATGAAGCAGTATATGGACGTCAGTGTGCCTAAGGCTCTGATGGAGGCCGCCCTGCTGGACGGTGCCGGTTACTACCGCATCTTCTGGACCCTGGTTATGCCTCTGGTTAAGCCGGCTTGGCTGACCCTGTCTTTGTTTGCTTTCCGTGACGCGTGGGCTATGCAGCCCAGCGGCACCATCTTCAGCGAAAATCTGAAGACTCTGCCCGTGGCTATGAACCAGATCGCCGCCAGCGGTATCGCCCGTTCTGGTAGCGTGATGGCCGCCACGGTGCTCCTGATGATTCCTCCGATTCTCGTCTACCTGGTTTCCCAGTCCAACGTTATGGAGACCATGAGCTCGGCAGGTATGAAGGACTAATTTATGAATATGAATTGTGCAAATAAAGAAAGGGGGATTGTAGGATGACGAGAATGAAGAAGTCGGCCAAGCTTTGGCTGCGTGTCCTGGCGCTGGCGCTGGCGCTGCTGACCTTTGGCAGCACCACCGTGTTCGCCGCCGATATGGACGACGTTCCGTTCTATTCCTATTGTTATTGGGAAGGCCCCAGTCGTACGGTGCCTGTCTCCATGCGTCCTATGTTTGAGGCTACTCAGCAGCTGACTGCTGAGTCCCTGGGTCTGTTGGACCTGTATAATGCTGCCGTGGGGAACGGCGGTGTCGATCCTACTTACGGTGTCATCACCGATGACGCTAGCAAGATCGAGGCCGTCTGGAGCCATGTGATTATGAGCCCCGACCAGAGCGAGCTGTATGCTCTGGACGGCGGCGGTACCAATGGCCGCATCCTGGTCATTGATGCCAAAACTCTGGAACTCAAGCGCATCATCGGCGACATCGCTCTGACCGGTGATGAGTACCGCATCGCGGCCTATCAGGACGTGACGCTGGCTGCCAACACCGACTACGTGCTGACCTTCTACACCCGTCGCGACACGGGTAAGAACGCCTACAGCGTGTCTGTGCTGGCCGGCGACGTGGCTATTGCTCTGAACGGCGATACCGCCTTCGATCACGGCTACGACGCTCTGCAGGAGTGGGTGCCTCACGAGGTATCCTTCAACACCAGTGACGCCACCGACGTCCGCCTGCAGTTTAGCTCCGATTCCGACATTCTGGGTGGTTTCTACCTGGATGCCGTTGTCCTGACCGCCGCCGACAGCGAGGAGAACCTGCTGGTGAACGGTGAGTTCAGCGACGGTACCGAGGGTTGGACCATCGGCCTCGGCGCTGCCGATTCCGAGATGGGCCGCCACGTGGACGGTATCCCGGATAAGGGCCTGCACCTGGCCAACTTCCTGAGCTACGTTGGCGCCAAGGGCGTTTATGTCTGCAAGGACAAGACCGATGAGAACGGCAATGTCATCAAGGGTGACCTGCTGATCTGCGACACTAAGGGCAAGCGCCTGCTGGTGGTTTCCAACGAGGGCGAGCTCAAGCGCATCATCACCCGTCCCACCGGTATCGAGATTCCCACCAACCTGGAGTTCACCCCCTCCCGCGTCGTGATGGACGATAAGGGTTACGTGTACCTCAGCTTGGGCGAGGCTTGCTACCACGGTCTGCTGGTGTACGATGAGGACTTCAACTTCAAGGGCTTCCACGGTGCTTACAAGGCTTCTGCCGACATCCTGGATAACCTGACCGGCTTCATCACCGGCCTGTTTATGACCAACGAGAAGGCCGCCAGCGAGAAGAAGAACTTCGCTACCGGCTTCCTGGATATCGCTATGGATCCTCAGGGTATGCTGTATGCCCTGTCCGATCCCAAGAGCAACACCGGTCAGATCAAGCGTATGGGTCTGAACGGTAACCAGACTCTGAACTTCAAGTCCGGCTTCACCACCCAGAGCGGTGACCTGCTGAACTTCGTTGAGCAGCCCAAGCAGTACTACGAGAAGGGCGGCTCCTTCGTCATCAGCTCCAACCTGATGTGCCTGGCGCTGGATCCTCAGGGCTTCATCTACGCCGCCGACTCCATCCGTGGCCGTGTGTACGTCTACGATGAGGAGTGCCGCGTGATGACCGCCTTCTCCCTGGGCTTTAGCCAGGGTGACCAGATGGGTACCTTCCACACTCCCTGCTCCATCGCCGTTTCCGGTGACAAGCTGTTCGTGGCTGACTCCGGTAACCGCAACATCACCGTATTCGAACTGACCGAGTACGGCGCGATGTACAAGGAGGCCGACGCCTACACCATCAACGGTGAGTACGAGAAGGCGATGCCCCTGTGGGAGCAGATCCTGAAGCTGGACTCCAACAACCAGCGTGCCTACGAGGGCCTGGCTAAGGCTTATCTGGGCCGTGGTGAGTACGAGCAGGCTATGTACTACGCCGAGAAGGGTAACGACCAGCAGACCTACTCCCTGGCTTACGCCGAGGTGCAGGATATCTGGCTGTCCAACAACTTCTGGTGGATCTTCATCGTCTGTGCGCTGGCCGTCGGTGCCGTCGCCGGCATCCTGGTGATCTCTAAGAAGCGTAAGGTCTTTGAGATCAAGAACGTAAACCTGCGTACCGCCCTGCTGGTGCCCTTCCGTCCCTTTGAATCCTTTAATATGATTAAGAGTCAGGGCGCGGTCTCTCTGGGTCTGGGCGCGCTGTTCGTGGTGGTGTTCTACCTGGCTCGCGTGTCTCAGGACCTGTATGGCGGCTTTATGTACGTCATCGTTGACGAGGCCAACTACAACGCTCTGTTTACCCTGTTTGGCTCTGTGGGCATCCTGCTGCTGTGGGTGATTGCCAACTGGGGTATTTGTATGCTGTTCGAGGGCAAGGGCTCCTTCAAAGAGGTGTTCTGTATGTCCGCTTACAGTATGATGCCGATGATCGTGTATTCTCTGATCTTCATCGTCGGCTCTCACTTCTTGCCCGCCAGCAACACCAACACCTTCGGTATGATCAGCACCCTGCTGCTGATTTACACCTTCTTGTTGTTGTTGATCGGTATGACCGTGATCCATGAGTACACCTTCTTCAAGGCGATCGGTATGGCGATTCTGACCGTGCTGGGTATGGCCCTGTCCGTCTTCGTCATCTGCGCGGTGGTGCTGCTGTCTCAGCAGTTCATCGTCTTCGTGATCAGCTTGTTTGAAGAGTTACGAGTAAGATAAGCCAATCGGCAGAAAGGAAGAGTACTATGACAAAAAGAAGAATGACTTGTCTGTGCTTAGCAGTGCTGCTCTTGCTGCCGATGCTGTTTACCGGCTGTGGAAAGGAGACCAACCAGGTTCTCGCTTCCTACACCGAGAACAGTCTGGCTCGCGTGGGCGACGCGATCATCGCACAGAACAACAATTACGTCCTGGCTTGGCTGGATAGCGCACAGCGCTTCGTGCTGCAGGACAAGACCAAGGGCACTCGCTTCCTGAGCGCCCCTCTGGCCGGTACCGCTGACGACCTCAGCGCCCCCGTCATCGTAGAGTACTACGAGGAGGGCACGGCGGTGCTGACCACCTCCGCTATTTCCGGTGCCGCATCCTGCTTGGATTACGACACCTACTCCACCGAGAAGATTGAGGGCGGTGTCCGCGCCGTTTACTCCTTCGACGAGGAGAAGATTGCCGTCACCGTGGAGTATCTGCTCCGCGACGACGGTCTGGAGATCCGTATCCCCATGGACGGCCTGCAGGAGGATAAGGACTACCGCATCTATGAGATCAAGGTAGCCCCCTTCTTCGCCGCTGTCCAGAACGATACCGGCTCCTACCTGATGGTTCCCTCCGGCAGCGGCGCCCTGATTAAGGCTGAGCGCAGCGCCGGCGGCGAGAAGACCTATTACGAGGCCGTTTACGGCGAGGATGTCAGCGAGCCCATCACCTTCCAGAAGCGTGTGCAGGGCCAGATTCATCTGCCCGTGTTCGGTGCGATGAACGTTCCCGCCGATGGCACCGCCAGCACCGGTATGCTGGGTATCATCGAGGAGGGCGCCGAGTGCGCGATGGTTTACGCGCAGACCGGCGGCCTGGAGAAGGAGTATTCCACCGTTTACTCCTCCTTCCGCATCCGTTCTAAGGAGAAGGTCGTTTACAATGACCAGGGCCACACCAAGAAGTCCGGTATCCGTTACAGCAACGAGGTTATCGATACCGAGTACCTGTCTGTGCGCTACATCCCCCTGAACTCCGATAAGGGCGAGGACGTCACCTACAACGGTATGGCCGCCCGCTATCGCAAGTATCTGCAGGAGCGTGGCTATCTGCAGAACACCACCCAGGATGCTCCCTCTCTGTCCATCAATATGCTGGGCTCCACCCAGATTACCAAGTCTCTGTTCGGTATTCCTTACCAGAGTGACACGGCTGTCACCACCCTGGAGGAGACTCAGCAGATCGTGTCTGAGCTGAAGGCTCTGCTGGGCGACAAGTCCATGCTGGTGACCCTGGAGGGTTACGGCCAGGGCGGTCTGGCCAACACCGTAGTCGGCGGCGGCTTTAAGCTGTCCTCCACCGTGGGTAACAAGAAGGATTTCGCCGCTCTGGTGTCCTATGCTGCCGAGAATGGCATCATCCTGTCTCTGGACTACGAGCTGGCTAAGTTCCAGGATAACGGCAGTGGCATCCGCGTGGGCCGCGACTCCGCGATGTGCGTCTCCACCCTGAAGGCGCAGATCTTCACCTTCAACATCAACACCGGTCTGCAGGACGAGAAGGGCCTGGCCTGGTACCTGGTGGCGCGTGACAAGCTGGTCTCTCTGATGGATAAGACCATTGCTTCCATCGCCAAGAATAAGGTGTCTGCCATCTCCATCGGTTCTCTGAACCGCATCGTCTACTCCGACTTCCGCAATCCCGGTTACGCTTCCGCCGGTGGCTTTGCCGCTGACGTGAAGGCGATGCTGGATCAGGCCAATCAGTATGTGTCTGTGGTTGCCGACGAGGCCAACGATTACGTGGCTGTCAACTCCGAGTACATCACTGAGGTGCCTATGCACTCCACCCGCTTCAATATGTTCAGCGAGGACATCCCCTTCTACGCCATGGTGTTCCAGGGCTACATCCCGCTGACCTCCGCCTCTATCAACCTGTCCGCCGATCCCACCGACGCCTATCTGCAGGCGGTTGCCACCGGTATGGGTCTGCAGTTCACCCTGTGTGACACCCTGCACGACGCCACCCTGTGGGATCAGGACACCGCCTTCGTTTCCAGCCGCTATGAGGACTGGAAGGATCGCATCACCGAGATGGTGAACGAGAGCGCCGACCTGTACGCTAAGGTTGGTACCCAGTCCATCACTCGCTACGAGCAGTTGGGCGCTCTCTCCTTCACCACGTTCGCAAATGGTGTTAAGGTGGTTGTCAACTACAGCGAAGAGGCTGTAACCTACAACGATATGGTCATCGAAGCGAATAGCTTCATCGTGCTGTAAGGGAGGTGATTGTAACAATGAAATCTAAAAGAGGATTAAGAGACTTTACCCGTAAGAAGAGATTGTACGGCCGTCTGTTCATTCTGCCTTGGGAGATCGGCTTTGTGCTGTTCTTTATGAAACCGTTGCTGCAATCGCTGGCCTTGGTGTTCTCCGACCTGGATAAGGTTCGTCTGACCGAAGAGGGCGTTTTCAGCATGACCTGGAACAATTTCCAGAACATCTACCGCATTCTGTATGTGGATACCGTCTACGTGGATAACCTGGTTAAGACCATCGGTTCCTTCGTGTACACCATCCCGCTGATCGTGGCTCTGAGCTTGATCGTGGGTGTTATCCTGAACCAGAAGTTCAAGGGTCGTGTGCTGTTCCGTTCGGTGTTCTTCCTGCCCGTTATCATCGCCACCGGCGTGGTTATGTCCTACCTGATGGGCGACTCCACCGCCGAGAGCATGCGTGGCGGCTCCGCCGGTAACGGTATCGACGTCAGCAACCTGCTGATGAGCATCAACCTGCCCCCCAACATCACCACTAAGGTGCTGGGCTTCGTGAACCAGATCTTCGACCTGTTCTGGAAGTGTGGTATTCAGATCGTGTTGTTCATCTCCGGTCTGCAGTCCATCCCCGAGCAGCTGTACGAGGTGTGCCGTGTTGAGGGCGCCAACAAGTGGGAGGAGTTCTGGTACGTGACCTTCCCCATGCTGAGCGGTTCCACTCTGTTGGTTATCGTGTTTACTGCTATCGAGACGTTCGTTGACGAGAGCAACCTGGTTATGACCTACGGCTTCAACGCCATTCGTCAGAACATGTGGGTGGAGGCACCCACCATGTTGTGGGTCTACTTCGCAGTGGTTGGCGCCATGCTGGGCTTGGCCGTGCTGCTGCTCCAGAAGTTTATGTTCTCCAAGTGGGCTACGGAATAAGGGTGGAGGTGTAACGATATGATTAAATTGAATCTGAATTCCATCTCCCCTGAGACGAAGTTGCTCGTTAAGAAGCGCACCACCAGCGTGGTCGTGAACATCGTGCGTTACTTCTTCCTGCTGGCCCTGAGCTACGTGGTTCTGTATCAGCTGTTCTTTATGATCAGCTATTCCGTCCGCCCCAGAGCCGACCTGTACAACCCCAGCGTTGTGTGGATTCCCACCAGCATCACCTTTGAGCACTTCCAGAACGCTTTTGAGCAACTGGATTACCTCAGAACCGGTGCGGTTTCGCTGTGGCTGATGGAGGTCAGTGCTTTCCTCGAGGTGATGATGTGCGCGGTGATCGCCTACGGCTTTGCCCGTTTCGAGTTCCGCGAGAAGAACATCGTCTTCTTCCTGGTGCTGATCACCATTATTGTTCCCGTTCAGCTGTTGATTATTCCCATGTATATCAACTATTCTCACTTTGATATTCTGGGTGTGGCGAAGTTCTTTATTGATACTTTCAATCTGCCGGACTTCCGTCCCAATCTGCTGAATACCGGTTTGACCTTCTGGCTTCCCTCGCTGTTTGGCGTGGGTGTGCGCTCCGGTCTGTTCATCTTCATCTATCGTAAGTTCTTCGAAGGCCTGCCCCGCGAGCTGGAAGAGGCTGCTTACGTGGATGGCGCCGGCCCCCTGCGCACCTTCATTTCGGTCATTCTGCCTTCTTCCGGTGTGGTGTTCCTGACGGTCACCATCTTCTCCACCATCTGGCACTGGAACGAGAGCTATATGACCAGTATGTACAATCAGCTGAATCCTCCTCTGGCGGTGCAGCTGGAGAATATCCAGTCCTCCATCCTGAAGGATTCTCGTTCGGCCGGTATGGCAGCTTGCTTGATGTTCATCGCCCCCGTGCTGATTATGTACATGTTCCTGCAGCGCAAGTTCGTTCAGAGTATCGACCGCGTCGGTATCGTTGGTTAATCCCACCCCGCAGAGAGGGGCACGGCGCCCCTCTTTGCGGTATCAAAGTTTTTGATTTTTGATGATAAAGGAGTAAATTACTATGGCTAAGATTATCAATGGCGTCTCTCTGCCCAACATCCCCTGGCAGGATCGTCCCGAAGGCTGCGACAACACCGTGTGGCGTTACAGCCAGAACCCCATCATTAAGCGCAACCCCGCTAAGGGCTGCCAGCGCGTGTTCAACAGTGCTGTTGTGCCGTGGGGCGACGAGTTCATCGGCGTGTTCCGTGCCGATACCACCATCACCACCCCCAACCTGCACGTTGGCCATTCCAAGGATGGTATCAACTGGGAGATCGAGGAGAACTCCATCGACTGGCGCGATGAGAACGGCGAGCCCTTCACCTCTATGTATTACTACGATCCTCGCGTGACCTGGATCGAGGATGCTTACTACGTGATGTGGTGCACCGAGCAGGG
>JAZREF010000039.1:0-22611 GCA_045660625.1 Acutalibacteraceae bacterium | reverse complement strand
CGCGCCGGCGTCGGTGACGCACTTGCACAGGGCAATCTTCTCCTCGTCGGTGAGACCGCAGCACTCGATGATGACCTTCAGCAGCTTGTCGCCGCAGGCGGCCTTGATGATGCGGATCTCGTCGGTGACGGCGTCAAACAGGCCGTCCTTCACCCAGCCGCGGTTGATCACCATATCCACCTCGGTGGCGCCGTCCTCCACCACGCACTTGGCCTCGTGAGCCTTGGCGGCGGTGGGGCTGTTGCCGTGGGGGAAGCCGATGACGGTGCAGATGGGCAGGCGACCGTCAGCATAGTTGACGGCGCGCTTGACGTAGCAAGGGGGAATGCACACGGTGGCGGTGCCGTAGGTGATGGCGTCGTCGATCAGGGTGGTGATGTCCTCCCACTTAGCGGCGGGGTTCAGCTCGGTGTGGTCTACCAGACCCAGAATCTGTTTCTTATCCATTTTACATACCCTCCACTTCAGTCATAATGGCCTGGGCGAACTCGGCGCAGGTGTTGCCGCCGGGACGACCGGTCATATTCATCTTCTCGTTGCAGATAGCGAGAGCCTTCTCCAACTTCTCCGCCTCGGCGGCCTTGCCGATGTGGCGCAGCAGCATAGCGCAAGCCTTCAGCACGGAAGCAGGGTTGGCGTAATCGCCGCGACCCATCTCGATCATACGGGGGGCGGAGCCGTGGATGGCCTCGAACATGGCGTACTGGTCGCCGATGTTGGCAGAGCCGGCGGTGCCCACACCACCCTGAATCTGGGCGGCCTCGTCGGTGATGATGTCGCCGTACAGGTTGGGCAGCACAAACACCTGGAACTGGCTGCGGCGCGCCTCGTTGACCAGGTTGGCGGTCATAATGTCGATGTACCAGTCCTCGGCGGTGATGCCGGGGTACTCGGCGGCCACTTCGTGGCAGATGCGGCTGAAATTGCCGTCGGTCTTCTTCATAATGTTGGCTTTGGTGACGATGGCCACGTTGTCCTTGCCGTTGTTCTTGGCGTACTCAAAGGCGGCACGGGCGATGCGGCGGGTGCCGGCGTCGGTGGTCACCTTAAAGTCCATCGCCAGCTTGTCGGGGATCTCCACACCGCGGCTACCCAGGACGTACTCGCCCTCGCTGTTCTCGCGGTAGAACACCCAGTCGATGCCCAGTTCGGGCACGCAGGTGGGGCGCACGTTGGCGTACAGATCCAGCTCACGGCGCATAGCCACGTTGGCGGACTCCAAATTGCCGCCGTGGGGGGTGGTGGTGGGACCCTTCAGGATGACGTCGCACTCCCGCAGTGCGGCGAGAGTATCGTCGGGGATAGCCTTGCCCACCTCGGTGCGGCGCTCGATGGTGAGGCCGTCAATCTCGCGGAACTCCACGCGGCCGGCGGCCACGTCGTCCGCCAGCAGGAAGCGCAGGACGTCCTCGCCGGCGTGGGTGATGATGGGGCCGATGCCGTCGCCGCCGCAGATACCGATGGTCAGGTGGGGCAGGTTGGCGAAATCCTTAGCCGCCTCGCCGGCCTCCATACGGTTCTGACGAGCCAACTGCTCGGTGATGAGGGTGCGGAATTGCTCTACGGCGTTATCAATGTACTTCTGCATCTCAATTCTCTCCTAACTCTTTGGTATAGGCCAGCAAACCGCCGGCTTTCAGAATAGCCTTTTGACGCTCGGTGAAGTCGGCACACAGGGTGACCGCCGCACCGGTGGTCTTGTTGATGAGGGTCATCTCGCCGCTATCCATACCCGCGTAGACACCGCTGATCTCGAGGATATCGTCCTGATTCAGGGCGTCGTAATCGTCGCCATTCTTGAAGGTCAGCGGCATAATGCCGGCGTTGATCAGGTTAGCCGCGTGGATACGGGCAAAAGACTTGGCGATGACCGCGCGCACACCCAAGTACAGGGGCACCAGAGCGGCGTGCTCACGGGAGGAACCCTGACCATAGTTGCTGCCGCCCACCACGATGGATTTTCCCGCTGCCTTCGCTCTCTCGGGGAAGGTGGTGTCGCAGACGCCGAAGCAGAACTGGGACAGATGGGGAATGTTGGAGCGGTAGGGCAGGATCTTGGCACCCGCAGGCATGATGTGGTCGGTGGTGATGTTGTCACCAACTTTCAGCACCAGAGGAGCAGACAGGGTATCCAACTGGGGATGGCTCTGGGGGAATTCCTTGATATTGGGACCGCGCAGGACTTCCACGTCAGCGGCTTCCTCCTCGGAGGCAGGCGCCAGCACGGCGGAGTCGTCAATGCGGAAGGATTCGGGGAACTGGATGGCAGGCATATTGCCCAGCAGCTGGGGATCGGTGATAGTGCCGGTGAGAGCGGCGGCTACCGCCGTCTCGGGGCTACACAGATACACCTGACCGTCGGCGGTGCCGCTGCGACCCTCAAAGTTGCGGTTGAAGGTACGCAAGGAAACGCCGCCCGAATTGGGGCTAAAGCCCATACCGATGCAGGGGCCGCAAGCGCACTCCAGCACGCGGGCGCCGCTGGCGAGAATGTCGGTCAGAGCGCCGCAATCCGCCAGCATAGACAGCACCTGCTTGGAGCCGGGGGAAATGGACAGGCTCACGGAGGGCTGAATGGTGCAACCCTTCAGCAGAGCCGCCACCTTCAGCATATCCAGCAGGGAGGAGTTGGTGCAGGAGCCGATGCACACCTGATCCACCTTAGTGCCCTTCAGCGATGCCACCGTCACCACGTTGTCGGGGCTGTGGGGGCAGGCAATCAGCGGCTCAAGGTTGGAGAGGTCGATGTGCAGAATCTTATCGTATTCGGCGTCGGGGTCGGAAGCCAGAGGAATGTAATCCTCCTCACGGCCCTCCGCCTTCAGGAATTGACGGGTCACCTCGTCGGAGGGGAAGATGGAGGTGGTGGCGCCCAGCTCGGTACCCATGTTGGTGATGGTGGCACGCTCGGGGACAGACAGGGTGCCAACACCCTGGCCGCCCCACTCGATGATGGCGCCGACACCGCCCTTAACCGACAGCTGGCGCAGAATCTCCAAACTTACGTCCTTGGCGGTAACAAAGGGACGCAGCTTACCGGTCAGCTCCACCTTGTACATCTTGGGCATAGTGATGTAGTAGGCACCGCCGCCCATAGCCACCGCCACGTCCAAACCGCCCGCACCCATGGCCAGCATGCCGATGCCGCCGCCGGTGGGGGTGTGGCTGTCCGAGCCGATGAGGGTCTTACCGGGGATGCCGAAGCGCTCCAGATGCACCTGATGGCAGATGCCGTTGCCGGGGCGGGAGAAATACACGCCGTGCTTGCGGCACACCGACTGGATATAGCGGTGGTCGTCGGCGTTCTCAAAGCCACTCTGCAGAGTGTTGTGGTCGATATAGGCCACGCTGCGCTCGGTGCGCACACGGGGAATGCCCATGGTCTCGAATTCGAGGTAAGCCATGGTGCCGGTGGCAGCCTGAGTCAGCGTCTGGTCGATGCGCAGGGCAATCTCGGTGCCGGGAATCATCTCACCGCTGACCAGATGGTCGCGGATAATTTTTTGTGCAATGGTTAAACCCATAGTTTCGCTCCCTTTCTCACTCAGAGGACAAACTGTATCCAAAAAGTTTAATTAATTATTAATTATACAATAGAAAAGCGGTGTCTGTCAACTTTTTATCAAAGAAAAAACCCGCCAAAACGGCGGGTTTTGCGGAAGTTTTTAACTTTGGCACAGTGCGGCCAGCAGTTGATCGGCGGTATCCGCCAACACGGCGGGGCGCTCCGCCACCAGGCGGGGGCGGTCGTGGAATCCCCAACTGACGGCGACGCAGGGCACCCCTGCGTTGCGGGCGGTGACCACGTCGATGGTGGAATCCCCCACGTACCACACCTCATCGGGGGTGACGCCCAGCAATTCCATGGCGTACAACACGCCGTCGGGGGCGGGCTTCAGCGGGCGGGCGTCGCCACCACCCACGGCGGCGTCCAGCAGGCCGTCGAAGTAGTGAGCGCACAGCGCCTGCACGCCGGGGTCGTGCTTGTTGCTCACCACCGCGGTCTTGATGCCGCGACGGCGCAATTCTGCCAAAACCTCCATCACCCCGTCGTAGGGGCGGGTGAAATCCATATTGTGGGCGGCGTAATAGGGCAGATACTCCGCCAACACCGCCGCCAGCGTCGCCTCGTCGGCGTCAGGCGGACAGGCGCGCTTGATCAGCTCCTTGACGCCGTCGCCGATATAGGTGCGCACCTCCGTCTCGGTGTGGGTGGGCAGGCCGCAGACGGTCAGGCCGTGGTTGACCGCCGCCGTCAGGTCGCCCAGAGTATTCAGCAGGGTGCCGTCCAGATCGAAAATTACCGCTTTGATCATCGTGAAAACCTCGTTTTGCGTAATGGGAAGATTTTATCACATTTTCACCGCCGTTGCAACCGTTTTCGGTTGACAATCCCCATTAAAAGGCGCATAATAAAGAAAAACCGACCCGAAAGGAGGGCCATTCCGTGTATATTTACGAATTGCATCAGCACACCTCCGCCTGCAGCGGTTGCGGTGCCATCACCCCTGAGGAACTGCCCTACGACCTGAAGCGGGAGGGCTACGCCGGTTGCGTGCTCACCGACCACTTCTTCCACGGCTATACCGCCATCCGCCGCAACATCCCCTGGGAGGATTTCGTCGCCGCCTACGAGGACGGCTGGCGCCGCGCCAAGGCGGTGGGCGACCAGATCGGCATCGACGTCCTCTTCGGCATCGAGGAGGGTGTGGGCGACGGCAAGGAGGTGCTGCTCTACGGCATCACCCCCCAGTTCCTCTACGACCACCCCGAATTACGGGAAGAGAAGGTGGATCTGGCCCACCTGAGCGAGATTGTCCACGAGGCAGGGGCGCTGATCTATCAGGCTCACCCCTTCCGTGTGCGGGACTACATCGCCCGCCCCTGGGAACCACTGCCCGCCGAGTTGTTCGACGGCATCGAGGGGTATAATGCGGGCAATCCCGACATCGACAATCAGCGGGCGCTGGCCTACGCCGCCGAGATGGGTCTGCCCATCATCGCCGGCTCCGACGCCCACTGCGCCCACTCCTGCCCCCGCTACGGCATCGCGGTGGAGAGCCGCATCACCACCCCCGAAGAATTGGTGCAGGTGCTGCGTGACGAGGCCTACGAAATCTATACAGTCAGTACAAAAGAGTAAGATTATTACTATTTGGAGTGGACTTTTGATAAAAACGGCTGTGTTTGCTTTTGGCGGCGCCAACGCTCACCGGTCTACGCTGGATACCGCGAAAATCACAGCGGCATCCGTATCCTGTAACGATAAATAAGCCGTGGTTTGCAATGCAGACCACGGCCTTTTTTGTTATTCCATTGTGTCCCATTCGTCCCGCCACAAGCCGCGGGATTCCAGCACCTGCCGCATATCGGTGGGGATGGGGCTGGTGAGGGCGACGGTCTCCCCCGTGCGGGGGTGGGGGAACGCCATCCGCCCGCAATGCAGGGCGTGGCGGGGCATCACGGATTCATCCGTGCCGTACATGGTGTCGCCCGCCAGCGGGTAGCCCAGCCACGACATATGCACCCGAATCTGGTGGGTGCGACCGGTCTCGATCACCACGCGGGCGAAGGTAACTTCGCCGTCGGTGGCCAGCGCCTGCCAGTGGGTGAGGCTATCCTTGCCCCCCTCCCCCACCTCACGGGTGATGGTGCACCCCTCCTTGACGCGGATGGGCTGATCGATGGTGCCCGACCCGTGGAGTTCCCCCAGCAGGATGGCGAAATACACCTTCTGCGGCACCTGCGCCATAGCGTAGGCGGCGTGGGGGGTCTTGGCGGCCATCAGCAGGCCGCTGGTGTTGCGATCGAGACGGTTGACGGGACGGAACGAGAGAGGCGTGCCCTTTTGCTCGAAATACGCCACCACGCCGTTGGCGAGGGTGGGTTCCGGCTTGCCCGCCGAGGGGTGGACGGCGAGATAGGGCGGCTTGTCGATGACCAGGATGTCCTCGTCCTCGAGCACCACCGACAGGGGCATCTCGGTGCCCTCGATGCGGACGTTATCGTCGGGCATTTTCAGCCGCACCACCTGCCCCGCGTTGACGCGGTCAATGGAGCGCCACTGCTTGCCGTCCAGGGTCATACCGTTCTCCACCCGCTTGAGCTTGACCACCATACGATAGGAGAGTCCGCACCCACGGCGCAGGAAGGTTTGCAGCATCTCGCCGTCGTACTCCTGCGGCACGACGTATTCATAATTCGCCATGGGGAAACCTCCTTTCCATAAACACTACACAAAAAGCCGACGGTGGCCGTCGGCTTTTTGATTTTAACAACTTATTTCAGCTTCAGGACGGCCTTGACCTTATCCACAATGTGGGGGGCGGTGAGACCGTAGATGTCCAGCAGTTCCAGGGCGGGGCCGGAGCGACCAAAGGTGTCCTCCACGCCCACGCGGAGCATAGGAACGGGCTTGCCGCTCTCCACCAGCACCTCGGCCACGGCGCTGCCCAAGCCACCGATGACATTGTGCTCCTCGGCGGTGACGATGGCGCCGGTCTCGGCGGCGGCCTGCAGGATGATATCCTTATCGATGGGCTTGATAGTAGCCATATTGATGACGCGGGCGTCAATGCCCTCGGCGGCCAGAGTGTCGGCGGCGATCATCGCCTCGTTCACTTCCAGACCGGTGGCGATGATGGTAACGTCAGCGCCATCACGCATCACCTTGCCCTTACCGATGGTAAACTCCACGTTCTCCTCATTGAACACCGGCACGGCCAGACGACCAAAGCGCAGGTATACGGGGCCGTCGTAATCGGCGGCGGCGCGGACGGCGGCCTTAGCCTCGGGGCCGTCGGCGGGGTTGAGAATCACCATGCCGGGGATGGTGCGCATAATGCCGATATCCTCACAGCACTGGTGGGTGGCGCCGTCCTCACCCACGGAAATACCCGCGTGGGAGGCGGCGATCTTCACATTCAGATGGGGGTAGGCGATGGAATTGCGGATCTGCTCAAAAGCGCGACCTGCCGCAAACATCGCGAAAGAAGAGGCGAACACCGTCTTACCGCAGGCGGCCAGACCGGCGGCAATGCTCATCATATTGCCCTCGGCGATACCGGCGTTGAAGAAGCGGTCGGGGTGGGCTTTCTTAAACATACCCGTCTTGGTGGCGGCGGCCAGGTCGGCGTCCATCACGATGATGTCCTCACGCTCGTTGCCCAGCTCGATGAGGGTCTGACCATACGCGTCACGGGTGGCGATTTTGATTACGTCTGCCATCTCTTAACCCTCCAATTCCTGTAACTTGGCGGTGAGTTCCGCCATAGCGGCATCGTACTGCTCCTTGTTGGGGGCGGTGCCGTGCCAAGCGCACTTATCCTCCATAAAGGACACGCCCTTACCCTTCAGGGTCTTCTGCACGATACAGGTAGGCTTGCCCTTAACCGACTTAGCCTCGGTCAGCGCGGCCTCGATCTGCTCCAGATCGTTGCCGTCGATCTCGATGACGTGGAAGCCGAAGGCGGCAAACTTTTCGGGGATGGGATAGGGGGAGTTGACCTCCTCCACGCTGCCGTCGATCTGCAGATTGTTGTTATCCACGATGATGGTCAGGTTATCCAAACCCTTGGCAGAGGCGAACATAGCGGCCTCCCACACCTGACCCTCGCCGATCTCGCCATCGCCCAGGATGGCATAGACACGGTAGGATGCCTTGTCCAGCTTGCCGGCCAGCGCCATGCCCACGGCGCAGGAGATGCCCTGACCCAAAGAGCCGGAGGACATATCCACACCGGGAATATTCTTCATATCGGGGTGACCCTGCAGGATGGAGTCGGGCTTGCGCAGGGTGGGGATCAGCTCCACGGGGAAAAATCCGCGGTGAGCCAGCGCACCGTACAGGGCGGGTGCGGCGTGTCCCTTAGACAGCACAAAGCGGTCACGACCCGCCCAATCGGGGTTGGCGGGATCCACATTCAGCTCTTTCCAGTACAGATACGCCATATCCTCCGCAATGGAGAGAGAGCCGCCGGGGTGGCCGCTCTTGGCGTTAAACGTACCCTCGATGATCGCCATACGAATCTTGGTGGCGATGATCTGAAGCTCTTTCTTGGTCATAGCATCCATAAAAAACGCCCTTTCCGCAGGGAAAATGCCCTTGCTAAATAAAAGATAACCTATTGTACCACAAGAAAATGGGAAAAGATACCCCTTTTCACTCTTTTTTATGCAAAATTTCCACGAGTTTCACCGCGTACCGCTTGCGCCCCCAATGGTAGCAGTCGGCGGGAAGGAAAACCTCGTCCTCCGCGGTGCGGACGGCGGAGGGGCCGCTGCGGGTCGCCACCTCGGCCAGCACCGCGTCGGCGGCAGGGCCGGCGGCCAGGTAAATCTCCTCGCGGGTGTCGTCGGGGGCGTACATGGCGATCTTGGCCACCGCGGCGGCATAGCCGTGGGTGGTCACGTCCGCGGCCAAGCGACGGCGGACGGCGATAAGATCGGGGCAGTGCCCTTGCTTCACCTTAAGGATGGCGAACCCCATCACGGGGGTGCCGTCGGGGGCGGTGTAGGAGCGAAAATCCCGCTCATACAAAACCGTCGGGTCGGACTCGGACAAAAGCCGATCTTTCAGCGTGTCGTAGAAAGCGGCGGGGTCCTCGCCGCAGAGGGAGACCAACCACGCGACCGCCGCGATATCCTCCTCCTTCGCCTTGTGGGGCGACAAGCCCTCGGTGTCCAGCAGCACGGCGCCCAGCAGGATGCGGGCGCAAGCGGCGTCGGGGGTGATGCCGTCGGCGCGGATGCGCTGTGCCACCAGGGTGGTGGCGGCGCCCACGGGGGAAATGCAGGCGTCGATTTCCGCTAAGTTTTCGCCCGCGGCGACGGGGTGATGATCAACAATCGCCACCACTTGGCCATCGTAATTCTGCACGTCGTGGTGGTCGGTGAGCACCCATTTCCCGCCCGCGGGGGTGGCGTCGGGGAACGCCAAGTCACCCAATAAATAGGCGGTCTCGCAGGAGAGATGGCCCTGCAAAATCGGCACGGCGGGGGTGCCGCCCATCGTCAGCCGCCACGCCTCAAAGAGGGCGGACACGGCGGCGTCGGTGTCGGGGGCGGGGTGTCCCGTCACCCAAACGGGGTCGGTATAGGCGGCGCAATCCGCCAAATAGCGATGCAATTTTTCGGCCGTCACGGTCTCCCCTCCTTCCTGCGTGGTTTCGTCGCCAACAGTATACCATAACCGACAAGTTTTTGTCAAAGAAAGTTCACCGAAAGTTAATTTTTTCACACCTCGAATTCCCTTGACCTTTCGGAAAAAGTGTGGTAGTCTTATAATAATTTGGAAATTTACGTGCGCGCATATAATAAAAAATGTGGAAAGTGCACATACTACCGCGAGGTGTATTATGGCGAAACTCGATCCCGTTGTGAAAAAAGAAACGTCCTATGTCGCCCTGTGGGTGGCGGCTGGATGTATGCTGATCCAGGGCGTATTCCTGGTGGCCGGTTGGTGGGACCTGCCGGTGTTGTTCGGCGGTCTGCTGGGCGGCGCCACCGCGGTGGGCAACTTCCTGCTGATGTGCCGCATGGTGCAGAAGGCGGTGACCCAGACCGAAAAGCAGGCCAAGAACACCGTCAAGCTCAGTCAGGGACTGCGGCTGATGCTGCAAGGCTTGATTCTGGTGCTGGCGGCGGCCATCCCCGCGGCATTCAACATCTGGGCGGCGGCCATCCCGCTGCTCATCCCCCGCATCGCCATCAGCCTGCGCGAGTGGTTGAAGGCTAAGCGCAACCCCTCCCCCGACCGCCCCGCCATCGGCTGGGACGACGAGGACGACGACGATTGAGAAATCATCCCCCTCTCAGCGGTCCCCCTCCCCTGACAAGGGGAGGCAAGATGGGTTTCTGCAAACCACACACAGAGGTGATTTTATGAACCAAAAAAGCCTGCGATTCAAAATCGTGGACATCCTATTGCTGGTCGGTGCGGCGCTGCCGATGCTGGGTGCGATGGTGCTGAAGATTCTCACCACCCCCGTATCCGAGGGCATCAACATCACCGGCGCACAGATCTACTTCACCATCCCCACCCCCATCCAGCCCCTGCCCGTCACCGAGGCGCAGGTGGTGTCGGTGGCGGTGATCCTCGCCATCCTGTTCCTGTGCCTGTATCTGACCCACGGCATCGCCGTGGTGCCGCAGAGCAAGCGCCAGCTGGCGGCGGAGTGGATCGTGGAGAAGTGCGACGGCATGGTGCTGACCAATATGGGCGAATACTTCAAGGGCTTTGCCCCCTTCATCGCCGGCATTATGGCGCTGTCCGCCTTCTCCAGCCTGTCCTCGCTGCTGGGACTGTTCCCCCCCACCTCGGACATCAATATCGTGGGCGGTTGGGCCATCCTGGTATTCGGCCTCATCACCTACTATAAGCTGAAGGGCGGTCTGTGGCTGTACGCCAAGGGATTTGCCGAGCCGGTGCCGGTGCTGCTGCCGATGAACATCATCAGCGAGGCCGCCACCCCCGTGTCCATGAGCTTCCGTCACTACGGCAATATCCTGTCGGGCAGCATCATCTCCGCCCTGCTGGCTGCCGCCTTTGCGGGGCTGAGCAACATCCTGCTGGGCTGGATCCCCGTGGTGGGCGACCTGATGGACACCATCCCCGTCCTGCGCGTGGGTATCCCCGCGGTGCTGAGCCTGTACTTCGACATCTTCAGCGGTGGTTTGCAGGCCTTCATCTTCGCCACACTGACCATGATGTACGTGGCCGGCGGATTCCCCCAGAGCGAATTCGAGGCGCGTAAGGCCAAGCGCGAAGCGAAGAAAAAAGCGAAACTGGAAGCAAAACTGGCAAAAGCGGCGTAAAGCCGATGAGCATAAACAAGTAATCAAGTAATCAAAATTATCAGGAGGTAATTTACTATGTTGGAACTGGCTATTGGTATCATTTTGGGTGGTTGCGCCATCGGCGCCGGCCTGGCTATGATCGCGGGTGTGGGCCCCGGTATCGGTGAAGGTAACGCCGTTGCCAAGGCTTGCGAGGCTATCGGTCGTCAGCCCGAGAGCAAGGGCGACGTCACCTCTACCATGATCACCGGTTGCGTGATCGCCGAGACCACCGGTCTGTACGGTCTGGTTATCGCCATTCTGCTGATCTTCGTGGCCCCCAAGCAGTTTGTGAACATCCTGCTGCAGAACATTTAATTGACAGAGGTTTTACGCTATGATTGAAACGTTAAACGTGCAAACGTTGGATGTTATCTCGATCAATCTGTGGCAGATCCTCATCTCGCTGGCCAACCTGCTGATCATTTTCCTCATCCTGAAGAAGCTGCTGTGGAAGCCGGTCAAGAAGGTGATGCAGCAGCGTCAGGATATGGTGGACAAGCAGTTCGCCGACGCCGCCGAGGCGGAGGCTAAGGCAGACGCCGACAAGGCCGCCTGGGCTGAGAAACTGGCCACCGCCGACGACGAGGCTGCCGCCCGCATCGCCGACGCCGACGAGACCGCCCGCCGCCACGGCGAGCGCGTGGTGGCCGAGGCTAAGGAGAAGGCCCAGGGCATCATCCGCCAGGCAGAGGCCGAGGCCGAGCTGGAGCGCCAGAAGGCCACCGCCTCCATCCGCGACGAGATCGCGGACGTCTCCGCCGAGCTGGCGCAGAAGATGCTGGAGCGCGAGATTAACGCCGACGATCACCGCGCGATGATCGCGTCCTTCCTGGACGAAGTGGGTGATGCCACATGACAGATCTGAGCCGTGAGTACGCCGAGGCGCTATTCGCCCTGGCCGCCGAAACCGATCGAGAGAAAGAGTATTTAGAGGCGCTGGATACCGCCGCCGACCTGCTGGCCGACAACCCCGAGTACGTGGAGTTGCTGGCCTGTCCCGCCATCCAAAAGGACGAGCGGGATGGTCTGCTCGCACAGACCTTTGGGCAGATTCTGCCCGAGCAGGTTCTGGCGTTTATTCAGCTGCTCTGCGCCCACGGGCGCATCCGCAGTCTTAACGACTGCATCGAGGAGTACCGCCTGCTGTACCAGACCGCTGTCGCTATGTCGACTGCGGAGGTTACCAGTACAGTACCCCTCACCGAAGACGAGATGAAAAGACTGTCCGAGGCCCTCTCCGCCCGCTTGGGGCGCACCGTCACCCTCACGTGTACGGTGGACGAGAGCCTGCTGGGCGGTATGGTCGTCCGCGTGGACGGCAAGGTGCTGGACGGCAGCCTGCGCAGCCGCCTGCACGCAGTGAAGGAAGTGATGAAGCAGTGAGTAATAAGCCCGCTGAAATCAGTCAGATTATTAAGGAACAGATCCGCCAATACCACAACCGCATCGAGATGACCGAGACCGGCTCGGTCATTCTCGTCGGCGACGGTATCGCCCGCGTCTACGGCCTGCGTGGCTGTATGGCAGGCGAATTGCTGGAATTCGAGGACGGCAGCGTGGGTCTGGCCCAGAACCTGGAGGAGGAGACGGTGTCTGTCGCCGTATTGTCCGACCAGAACGATATCCACGAGGGTAGCGTGGTCAAGCGCACCGGTCGCGTGCTGAACGTGCCGGTGGGCGAGGCGATGCTGGGCCGCGTGGTCAACGCCCTGGGCGAGCCCATCGACGGCAAGGGCCCCATCGCCACCGTCGCCACCCGTCCCATCGAGTCCCCCGCCCCCGGCATCATCGAGCGCAAGAGCGTTTCCGTGCCGTTGCAGACGGGTATCAAGGCCATCGACAGTATGATCCCCATCGGTCGCGGTCAGCGTGAGCTGATCATCGGCGACCGCCAGACGGGTAAGTCTGTGATTGCCGTGGACACCATCATCAATCAGAAGAATACCGGCGTTATCTGCATCTACGTAGCCATCGGTCAGAAGAGCACCTCTGTGGTGCAGCTGGCCAACGAGCTGCAGCAGGCGGGTGCTATGGAATATTCCATCATCGTCTCCGCCTCTGCCAGCGAGAGCGCACCCCTGCAGTATATCGCCCCCTATGCCGGCTGCGCCATGGCGGAGTATTTCCGCGAGCAGGGCAAGGACGTGCTGATCGTCTATGACGACCTGTCCAAGCACGCGGTGGCCTACCGCGCCCTCTCCTTGCTGATTCGCCGTCCCCCCGGCCGTGAGGCCTATCCCGGCGACGTGTTCTACCTCCACTCCCGTCTGCTGGAGCGCGCGGCCTGCGTCGCCCCCGAATACGGCGGAGGTTCCATCACCGCCCTGCCCCTGATCGAGACCCAGGCAGGCGACGTGTCCGCCTATATCCCCACCAACGTCATCTCCATCACCGACGGCCAGATCTTCCTGGAAACCGAGTTGTTCCACAGCGGCATTATGCCCGCCATCAACCCCGGCATCTCCGTCTCCCGCGTGGGCGGCAGCGCCCAGCTGAAAGCGATGAAGAAGGTGGCGGGCGAACTGAAACTTCTGTACGCCCAGTATCGCGAATTGCAGGCCTTTGCCCAGTTCGGCAGCGATCTGGACACCGACACCAAGGCCCGTCTGGCGCTGGGCGAGCGCATCGTGGCCGTGCTGTGCCAGCACCGCAACAGCCCCGTCCGCGTGGGCTGTCAGGTGGTGATCATCTACGCCGTCACCCACGGCTGGCTGGACTCTGTCCCCGTGGCGGAGGTGGGCGCCTACGAGCAGCGCCTGTACGAGCTGCTGGAGCAGAAGTACAGCGACCTGCTGACCCGCTTTGAGAGTGGCTATTACGACGACGAGGACGTGGCCAAGATGGAGCAGGCACTGACCGAGATGGCGAGGTGAGCGCCGTGGGAGCCGATATTAAATCCTTGCGCACCCGCATTAAGAGCGTCTCCTCCACCCAGCAGTTGACCCGCGCTATGGGTTTGGTGGCATCCTCCAAGATTCGCAAGGCATCCGAGCGGATGCTGTGCGGCCGCGACTACGCCGCCGCCCTCACGCAGGTGCTCACCGCCCTCACCGCCAGCCCCGAATGCGCCCGCAGCCCCTATATGCAGGTGCGTGATAGCGGCCGAACCCGCCTCATCGTCATCGCGGGCGACCGCGGTCTGGCAGGCGGCTACAACGCCAATATTTTCCGCACCGTGCGAGAATATCCCGACGCGGAGATCATCCCCATCGGCAAACGTGCCTGCGACCGCTTCGGCGGCGAGGTGCGACTGTGCGAGAAGATGGACAGCCGCGACGCCTATGACCTGGCGGTGCGCCTGTGCGACGACTTCGCCGCCGGTGAGTACGACAAGCTGGGCATCGTCTACACCCGCTACGTGTCTATGATGAGCCAGCAACCCGAGGTGTTGTGGCTGCTGCCCCTCACCCGCGACCCGGAGGCCAAGAGTGCCACCGCTCTGTTCGAGCCGGACGAGGAGACCATCCTGCGCACCGCAGTGCCGGAGTATATCACCGGCCGCATTATGGCGGCGGTGCGGGAGAGCTACGCCAGCGAGGTGGTGGCCCGCCGTATGGCGATGGATTCTGCGGGTAAGAACGCCAATGAAATGCTGGCCGACCTGCAGCTGCAGTACAACCGCGCCCGTCAGGGCAGCATCACCCAGGAGATTACCGAAATCGTGGCAGGCGCCAACGCCTGACGAAGGAGGAACACCAATGAATGACAAACACATCGGCAGAGTGTCCCAGGTCATGGGACCCGTCATCGACGTCCGATTCGAGGACGGTCATCTGCCGGCCATCTATAACGCCCTCACCATGCCGGTGGGGGACACCACCCTGACCGTTGAGGTGGCGCAGCACATCGGCGACAACACCGTGCGCTGTGTGGCTATGGCCTCCACCGACGGTCTGCAGCGCGGCACCGCCGTCACCGACACCGGCAACCCCATCAGCGTGCCCGTGGGTCGCGACACCCTGGGCCGCATCTTTAACGTCCTGGGCGCGCCGGTGGACAATCTCCCCGCCCCCGAGACCGAAGAGCGTTGGGACATCCATCGTCCCGCCCCCGCCTATGACGAGCTGTCCACCTCCACCGAGATCCTGGAGACCGGTATCAAGGTGGTCGACCTGATCTGCCCCTATTCCAAGGGTGGTAAGATTGGTCTGTTCGGCGGCGCCGGCGTGGGCAAGACGGTGCTGATCATGGAGCTGATCAACAACATCGCCAAACAGCACGGCGCTCTGTCGGTGTTCACCGGCGTGGGCGAGCGTACCCGTGAGGGCAACGACCTGTATAACGAGATGAAAGAATCCGGCGTTATCGAAAAAACCGCGCTGGTGTACGGTCAGATGAACGAGCCCCCCGGAGCCCGTATGCGCGTGGGTCTGTCCGGTCTGACCATGGCGGAGTATTTCCGCGACACCGAGGGTCAGGACGTGCTGCTCTTTATCGACAACATCTTCCGTTTCACCCAGGCCGGTTCCGAGGTGTCGGCTCTGCTGGGTCGTATGCCCTCCGCCGTGGGTTATCAGCCTACCCTGGCCAACGAGATGGGCGCTCTGCAGGAGCGCATCACCTCCACTAAGAAGGGCTCCATCACCTCCGTGCAGGCAGTCTACGTGCCTGCGGACGACCTGACCGACCCCGCCCCTGCCACCACCTTTGCTCACCTGGACGCCACCACCGTGTTGTCCCGTAGCATCGCTTCGCAGGGCATCTATCCCGCCGTTGACCCGCTGGAGTCCACCAGCCGCATCCTCTCCCCCGACGTGCTGGGCGAGGAGCACTACCGCGTAGCCCGCGAGGTGCAGCGCATCCTGCAGCGTTACAACGAGCTGATGGACATCATCGCCATTATGGGTATGGACGAACTGTCCGATGAAGACAAGTTGCTGGTGTCCCGCGCCCGTAAGATTCAGCGTTTCCTGTCCCAGCCCTTCTTCGTGTCCGAGAAGTTCACCGGTATCGAGGGCACCTACGTGCCGCTGAGCGAAACTATCCGCGGATTTAAGGAGATCATCGAGGGCAAGCACGGCGACCTGCCCGAGTCCGCCTTCCTGTTTGTGGGCACCATCGACGAGGCCGTCGCCAAGGCGAAGAAGGTGGCAGGATGAACACATTCAACCTGACTGTCGCCACCCCCGACGGCAACAAGTTCGGCGGTGAGGTCATCGGCCTGTTTGTCCGCGGTGCGGACGGTGATTTGGCCATTTTGGCGGGGCATATGCCCTTCATCACCTCGGTGCAGGCGGGCAAGTGCCGCATCCACCTCCCCGACGACGAGGAGAAGAGCGCCACCCTGGACGGCGGTCTCTTGACCGTGTCGGACAAGGCGGTGACCCTGCTCTCCGGCTCCTTCGCGTGGGACGAAGAGTAAAATTGAGTGAAAAAGGCTGTGTAGGCGGTGCTTGCACGGTCTTTTTTGCCCCTCGGTTGCATTTTTCGCCATTCGGTGCTATACTAATCTCACAAGGAGTGATTTTTATGACAAAATCCAAGTGGTTATCCCATCTGATTGCCGCGGGGGTCACCGCGGTGGGCGTGGCGGCCTATCTGCTGGTGTTCTGCCCCGCCATCAACCTGCAAAATCCCGGCATTTGGGTGCTGGCGGCGGTGGCGATTCTGGCCTATCTGCTGCTCTCCGGCATGGTGGGATTCCGTCAGGAGGACGCCTCCATCCCCTTCATCAATCGCCAGGGCGTGTCCTTCAAATCCGTCTCGATGCAGGGCGTCAAGCTGCTGCTCATCCCCGCCGCCATCCTGGTGGTGATGAGCCTGCTGATCTTCTGCGGCAGCACGGTATTCAACGCCAAGCGGTACGCCGGCATCCTCACGGTGACCGACTCCGACTTTGCCACCGACCTGTCCGAATCGGTGGGCACCGACAGCATCGCGCTGATGGACACCGCCTCCGCCCAGATGCTGGGCGATCGCGAGATCGGCTCCCTCTCCCACGTGGTGAGCCAGTACGACGTGGCGGATGCCTATACCCAGATCGACTATCAGGGCAAGCCCATCAAGGTGGCGCCGCTGGAATACGCGGGCTTCTTCAAGTGGATGAACAATAAGTCGGTGGGCGCCACCGGCTACGTGACGGTGGACCCCGTGTCCATGTCCGCCTCCTTCAAGGAGTGCGAGGGTATGAAATACATCCCCTCCGCCTACTTCTTCCAGAACGCCGCCCGCCATCTGTGGCTGAAATACCCCACCCTCATCCTGGAAAATCTCCACTTTGAGATCGACGAGAGCGGCAAACCCTACTACGTGGCCTCGGTAATCAAAAAATCCATCTTCCTCTTCGGCGGCAAGACGGTCAGCGGCTGTGTGGTGATGGACCCCGTCAGCGGTGACTGCGTGCGCTACGACCTTGAGGACGTGCCCAACTGGGTGGACGTGGTCATCGACGGCAACCTCATCTGCGACCAGTACAACTGGCACGGCCTGTACCAGAACGGCTATCTCAACAGCCTCTTCGCCAAGAAGGGGTGTAAGCAGGTGACCTCCTTCACCTCGGTGGACACCGACGGCAACACCGTGGACTCCATCGACTTTGGCTACGTGGCCAAGGACGGCGACATCTGGATCTACACCGGCATTACCTCGGTGAACGGCGACTCCTCCAACATCGGATTCCTGCTGGCCAACGAGCGCACCGGCGAGAGCCGATTCTACCCCGTCGCGGGCGCGGATGAGAAATCCGCCATGCACGCCGCCGAGGGCGAGGTACAGGAGAAGCGGTATCAGGCCTCCTTCCCCTCCCTCATCAACGTGGCGGGCGAGCCCACCTATATTATGGTGCTGAAGGACTCCGGCGGTCTGGTGAAACTGTATGCCGCGGTGAACGTGGAGCAGTACAACCTAGTGGCCACCGCCGCCACCCTGGAGGACTGCCTGGCGGACTACGCCGATATGTTCGTTCAGGAAGGCGACCCCCTCCCCGACTCCACCGCCACCTCCTGCAACATTGAGATCGCCGCCATTAAGTATATCGACATCGACGGCAACACCTACATCTACCTCATCGACACCGAGGGCAACTTCTACCGCGCCAAGGCGGCGGATCACGAGGAGATGCTGCTGCTGAAAGAGGGCGACGCCATCAGCCTCACCGTCATCGGCAAAGAGATTCAGCTCATCTCCACCGAGAAATAAACAAAAAGTGAGCCTCCCGAATGCTTCGGGAGGCTCTTTTTTGCCGTCAAATGGTGCCAACGATGGTGAGAACAGAGGTGCCGGGGGTCACCGTCCACTCACCGGTGGTGGGATCCTGCAGGTAGGAGGCGGCAGGCACCGCAATGACACCCGGCAGGGTGGCAAAAGCACCGGTGGTCGGGTCGTAGGTGTAGTCCGTCCCCTCGGTCAGCGCCGTACCATTGAAGGTGACCACCAAATCCGTCAGGATGGGGTCAAAGGTGTCGGTGATGACCGCGTCCTCGGTGGCCTCCACCGCGGTGTTGCCGGTATTCTGCAGGGTCAGGGTGTAGGTGACACGGCTGTTGTCGGTCACCACGGCGGGGGTGATACTCTTATTCACCGCCAGCGCCGCCGCGTCCCGCGCCGTCACCGTCTCGGAGGCGGTGATGGGGGTGATGCCACCGCCGCTGACCGTCACCACATTCACCACCTCGCCGCCCACGACAGGCGGCGCGTAGGCGTTGACCTGCGCCTCGTAGAGGATGAGGGCGTTGCCGCCGGCAGGGACGGTGATACCGCTAATCTGCAGGGGCGGGCCGGCCGTCACCACGGGGGCAGGTTGCAACACGCCGTTCACGTAGTACCGCACCGAGCCGTCACCATAGGTGAGGGGGGTGACGGTGGTGGCGCCCACGGTGTAGGCGCCCAGATCGTCGGTGACCGTCAGCCCGCAAAGGGGACGGTGCCGCTATTGAGGATACTCACCGCATAGGTGATGTCCTCCCCCACCTGATAGGTGTCCCGCACCGCCGTCTTGGTGGCGGACAGCACCTCCACCAGCTCACCGCTGGCGATGTTGGAATTGGTGACGGTGTTGTTGTACCGCAGGGTTGCCTGATTGAAAAAGGTTGCCCTAGATTTCACCCACTTTCTATAATGATGTGGGACAATGTCCCCACTAACACTATATGCGCAGGAGGATAAACGGGCACAAAAAAGGACGAGGCAGGTGCCTCGTCCTTTTTACTTCTTAAACCAATTGTCTTCGGTGTCCCAGGCCAGCTCGTTGTCGGACAGTTGCACCGCATAGCCCGCGTACATACCGGAGGGCACCATCAGGTACCCCACCGTCTCGTACTGGGTGACGGCGCCGTCCTCGTCGGTGGCCCAATGGCCTAGTTCGCATAGGATGTAGTCGGTGTCCCCCACCTGCAGGTGCCCCTGCAAGGTGGCGCTGAGCGACAGCCCCAACTCCTTCTCCTTATGCCGAATCTTCTTGAGGATATTGTAGGCGGTGGTCTGCTCCTCCTTCTCGGTGGCGGGGGTCATCACCCCGCGCCAATCCCCCAGCATCCGCATCTCGCCACCGTCGATCTCCTGGGAGAGGGACACCGTGCGGTCGTAGAGGCTATCGGAGGCGTTGCGCACCAGGATGTGCAGTTCGGCGCCGTCGGCGGAGAAATCCAGCCCCTGCACGGGGGCGTCGTTGTCCGCGGCGGCCGCCACATAGATGCGGCACAGCGGCTGGGTGCCGAAGAGGGCGTACACCGCCACGCATCCGCGGTCGGACACCGCCCAGCGGTCACCGCAGATGTCGGTGGGACCGGTGGACACCACCGACCGCTTCCCCTCGTGGGGGGCGTAGAGGCGGGTGCCGTCGGGGTCGGTGACCCGCACCAGACCCTCCCCCACCATCTCCAGGACGGCGGTGTCGGCGGCGGTCTTTTTGCTCACCGTTGCCTTGCCCTTGGCATCATACAGGGTGTAGGAGGCCTGATGATAGCCGTCGTCGTCGGTGTGCTCGTCCGAGAGGGCGAAATACTTGCCCTGCTCCGTCGCCACCCCGTCCAGATAGGCCAGCACCGCCTCGTAGGTGCCGGGGGCGGCGGTAAGACGGCGGGTGCCGTCGGTGGGATGCTCCGCCACCACCAGATTGTTCTCATACAGCGTGAAAATCTCCGCGCTCTCCCCCGCGTCGGTGGAAAAAGCAATCTTCACCCACCGCATATCGGGGACCGGCAGCTGGCTCACCGCCAGCGCGTCCGCGCCCAGCGCCGCGTACAGGCCCCGGGCCCAATCGCGGTAGAGATTATTCATCCGCCCCAGCCGCGTATAGGCGTCGGAGGAGTAGATGACGTCCGCCCGCAATCCCCGCAGGGCGGGGTCGGCGTAATAGGGGGTATAGGTCACCGCTGGGGTGGCGGGCGCCGGTCGGTCCACCGAGACGGTGGGCTGTCCCAGGCATCCGCACAGCAGCAGACACAGCGACAGCAACATCGGTATGCACTTTTTCACAGTGTCTGCTCCTCTCGAGTGAAATCAGCGGCGATTATAGCGGCCGTAGAGGGCGATCAGCACCTGCGACGGCAGGTAGCAGGCCCACGCCACGTTGAATCCGCAGAAGATGATGCTGTGCAGCAGGCCGTCGGGGTTGATGGTCAGATAGCTGCCCGCCGCCACCTGCAGACCGATAAAGGTGTCGCAGATGAAGAACAGCACCATCGCCCAGGGCATCATCCAGTCCTTGCGATAGCTGCGGAAGGCGGAGAGGATGTTGACGAACAGGTTGGCGTAATAGCACAGCGACACGATGGCCAGCATATCCGGCTTGCCCCGCATCACCAGCACCGCGGCCGCCTCCAGGATCACCACCAGCAATAGGCGGATGATCAGCGTCTGGGTGGAGCGGGCGCGGCGGTGCAGCTGGATGGCGTAGAGAATCTGCGCCACCAAGAAGGCGATCATCGCGTACAGACGATCCTGCGCCTGAATCGAGGCGGGCTTGTCCACCGCCCCCTGCATCACCAGGAACCAGTCGGCGATGGCGGTGCACACCAGGCCGCCCAGGATATAATAGTTGGCCTTGCGCAGGTGCAGCAGCACAAACACCATACACAGACAGACCGACAGGTACTGGGCGTACACAATCATCTGCCCGGTGAGAATCATCGCATACAGCGCCGCCTCCACCAGCAGGAAGGCGACGGTCATCCATTTTTCGGTTTTACTCTTTGCTCGTGCCATAGATAGACCTCCTTTGGGTGTTTACCCCACCAGTATACACCCACGGGGCGATTTTGGCAAGATGGTGGTAAAAAAAGAAAGACGCACCCCGTGGGGTGCGTCTTTTTCATCCATTGGTAAATCCTCACTCGGGGTCGTACTCGCCGTACTCGCAGCCCACGTTGGTGCAGATGACCTCGTCAATCAGCTTGCGGCCGCGATACAGTTTCACCGTGCCCTTGCCGTTGCCGCCGTTCCACAGCAGGTTGTGGCGCTTGGCTCCGTCGGGGGACTCGTAGTTCACCAGCAGCATATCGCTCTTCTCGCAGGTGATGTCGGTGACCATCCGATGGCGCCAGGTGCGCTGATCCACGTGCCAGACGATCTGGGTGTCGGTCTCGGTGGAGCCGAACTTGGTGCGGGTGAAGGTCCAGAACTTGGAGAAGTTGAACTCATAGCACTTGCCCTCGTAGTAGTAGGCGGACAGCAGCTTGCCCTTGAGGCGGACGGGGCCAATCTTGGGGGCGCCGCCGCCGATGTCGAATACGCTGTTCTCCAACTTCTTGCCGGTAACCTTGCTGGTCAGGTTGTTGGAGGAGAGCCACAACCAGGGAGAGGTGAAGTTCTCGCCCCAGTTCTTGTCGGCGTAGCCGTAACTGCACTCGGGGATGACGTTGTACTTCTCGCCATTCCAGACAATCTCGCCGGAATAGTGGGTCTTCATACCCTCGGCGTGCCAGAACATCTCAAACAGTTGCAGCTTGCGGAACAGGGCGCTGGCGCCGTAGCCCACGTTGAAGGGCACCTTCTTGTCGATTTTGATGTTCCAGGACATCTCGCCGTTCTGGCACATCCACTCGGGATGGTTCTCGGCGTTCTCGATCTTGATGTGGCCGCGCATCTCGGTCTCGGTGCAGAAGCAGTCCTCCGCCTCCACCGAGAAGGGGACGCCAAAGTCCACCTTGATGTCGTTCCACGCGAAGAAGCGGTGCAACTGGGCGGCGTCCTTGCCCCAAGAGCCGCCCTTGACCATCAGGTAGGAGGGTTTGACGCCGTTCTTCTTGTTCTCCTCCAGCTGGCCGAGGATCGGCTTATCCCCGCCCAGCGCGGGGTTGCAGACGAAATATTCGATGAAAAAGGGTTTCTCCTCGCCGGTCTCGGCGTGGCGGGCAGTCAGAGAATGCCACCACCAGTCGTAGCCCTGCTTGGCCTGGCCGCCGAACAGCTGGCAGGCGTTGCGGCGGATGTCGTGCTTACTGAACATCGTTTCACGTTCCTTTGCGTCAAATTTGAAAAACCAGTTATTATTGTAGCGTATTTTGTCGAATTTGCAAGAGTTTTGTGGGGGTGTGGGTTGGCACGGAACCGTCTTTTTCATCGAGGATAGGTGTAGGTGGGCAACGCCCACCTTGCACGGCCGGACTCGGAACCGCCTTTTTCGGCAAGGCGAGGGTAGCGGCTGACAGAAGTGCCGTCGTTGCCGAAAAAGTTGTAAAATGTGTTCCGCAGGAACACATTTTAGGCCGGTCGAGAGCATTGACAGACCATCGACAATAAAAACAGGCGACACCCCAAAGGGGGTCGGCTGGTTTTGGCCTATACTACACAATTTTTTACAATGCAACGCCGCTGTGCGGGGGGTTGGATTCC
>JAZREF010000038.1:0-51037 GCA_045660625.1 Acutalibacteraceae bacterium | reverse complement strand
GCGTCGAACATGGTGTCGTTGTCGATCTCGTTGGCGCCGGCCTCGATCATAGCCACCAGATCGGCGGTGGAGGCGACGGTCACGTGCATCTCGGAGCGCTTCTCCTCCTCAGCGGTGGGGTTGATGACGAACTTGCCGTCCACCAGACCCACGACAACGCCGGAGATGGGGCCATCCCAGGGGATGTCGGAGATAGCGATAGCGGTAGAGGCACCGATCATAGCGGTGGTCTCAGGCTGGCAATCGGGGTCAACGCTCATCACGGTGCAGACCAGGGTCACATCGTTGCGCATATCCTTGGGGAACAAGGGGCGGATGGGACGGTCGATCACACGAGAGGTCAGGATAGCCTTCTCGCTGGGACGGGACTCACGGCGCTGGAAGGAGCCGGGAATCTTACCCACGGAGTACATCTTCTCCTCATAGTCCACGGACATGGGGAAGAAGTCCACGCCCTCACGGGGCTTAGCGGAAGCGGTGACGGTGCACAGGATGACGGTCTCGCCATAGCGCACCAGGCAGGAACCGCTGGCCAGCTGGGCCATCTTACCAGTCTCGATGACCAGAGGACGACCGGCCAGGGTGGTCTCAAACTTACGGAAAGTCTCGAACATAAGAATTACCTCCTAAATATTTTTATATTCCAAACGGAGAGGTAACCGGTTTAGCAAGGAAATCAACCTCGAAACCGCCCCGCTTCGGGGCTCATTTCGCTGCTAAAAAGGTGTTTCTCTCCGTTGTGGTGACGGAAAAATGAGTGTCAATTTCGCAACACGAGGCAGGAGGGGTAAAACCCCGCCTGCCTCAAGTTAGCAAAATTATTTACGCAGACCCAGCTTCTCAACGATGGCACGATAGCGGTTGATATCCTTCTTGGTCAGGTAGTTCAGCAGGTTGCGGCGATGACCAACCATCTTCAGCAGACCGCGGCGGCTGTGGTGATCCTTGGGATGATCCTTCAGGTGCTGGGTCAGGTCGTTGATGCGCTTGGTCAGGACAGCAATCTGAACCTCGGGGGAACCGGTATCGCCCTCGTGGGTAGCATACTGCTGCATAATGGCGGTTTTCTCTTCGGGTAACATCATGGTAAATACACCTCTTCTAAAATATTTTCGTGCATCTCAGTGTCGGGAAAGGGTGTCTCCCCAATGGGGCGTCCTCCGCGATCCGAGAAACCGAATCGCCCTTCGCAGGCAGAATATACTATAACACAGCGATTGTAAATTGTAAAGAGGTTTTTTCGCCAACTTTATTTTTTCTATATATATGACAAAAACCGCCCCCAAGGGATGGGGGCGGTTGGGTATTACGCATAGGCGCGTTGTTTTCTCTTGCTGCGGGTGAGGGCGAGGAGCAGGCGGGCGATTAACATCATCACGGTGGCCGCCGCGGTGAAGCCCACCACGTAGATGATAAAGCTCAGGGGGTTGTCCACGCCCAAGGCGTTCTGCACATTGGAATACAGCGGCAGATGAGCAGGCTGGTGAGGGCTGAAATAGAACATATTGAAGTTATGGTTCTCCAGCAGACCGCTACGATAGGCCCACTCGTTGAGGCCCATAGCAATCGCCACCGCCACGCAGAACACGGGCAGGGCGCGGCGCACCGCCTTGAACTTAGCCGGGACATAGCCGGTACCGTACAGATAAATGCCCACCGTCAACATAGAGCCGTGGCAGATCATCGTCTGAATATTCACACCGATCGTCTCAATAAACACATCGTTGGGATAGGCCATCACCGCCAAACCCGCAAACACCGCATAGGTGGCCAAGTAGGCGGCCAGGCCGCGATGGATGCGACCCTTGCGGATGATACCCGCCAGCAAGCCCACGTACATCGGCGTGGAGCAGAACTGGAAGGGGAAAATGTACCACGGGAAGGAGAAAATAATCCCGTCGGTGTAGGAGAAGCTGTAATTGACAATCTTGTAGATCTCCAGCGCGATCACGATCAGCGCGGTGATCAGCATCACGCGGGGAGCGTACTTCTGCCCGTCCTTAAACAAACAGCACAGCAGGCTGCCTGCCACGAAGGACGCCACGATGAACATAATGTGGAACCAGCCGTAAGCAGGCGGGCACTCCATAGAGGTGTCGAGAATTTCCAGAATCTTAGCCCAAGGCATAAACCGTCATCTCTCTTCCATATAATCTGCCACCAGTATAGCACAATGTCGAAAAAAGTAAAGAACTATTTTTGCGCGCAAAAAAGCGCAGACGATTTCTCGTCTGCGCTTGGCTTTTTTACTTACCGTTGCCCTCTTTGATGACGTACACGTTCAGGTTGCGGCGGCCGAAGGTGTTCATCTCCACCACAGAGTCCATATACAGGTCCACCACGGTCTCGCTGTTGTGGATGAATCCGCCGGTGTCGCCGGCGATGGCGTAGCCATAGACGAAACTGCCGTCCTTAGACACGATCCACAGGATGCTGCCGTAGGGAATCTCGCGGGGGTCCACAGCCACCACGCCCACGCCGGGCTTGCGGCCGGTGGAGGTGGCGGTGTCGCCGTGATAGGCGGTGACAGAGCCGTAGATGACGCGGGAATAATTGAGGGGCTGGTTCTTGGAATCCAGCTTGATGTTGGCGTTAGCGGGAGTCTTGGCGATGGTGTAACCATACTCGGCGCCCTTCAAGTACACCCGATTGCGGGCCTTCTTGGTCACTTCCTCATCCACCTTATCCACAGACACCACTTCGCCGTTGACGATGCTCTTGCGGTAGGTGATCACCTTCTCGCCGTTGCGGCCGGCGACGTCCAGCTTGGTCTTGCCGGGCTTGATGACACAGGTCTGGCGATAGGTCGTCTTAAAGGGAATGGTCTCGGTGACGGTGTACTCCTCGTAGGCCACACGGTCCACCTGCACCAGCATACCATCGGTGACGGTGGCGGACTGGTCCTCGCTGACGCGGTCCAGGGTGCCCACGGTCACGCCGGCCTGCTGAATCGCATCGGCCACGGTGGTCTCCTTGTCGGTCACCTGCACCAGAGTGGACACGCCGTCGGCGGAAATCTCCACAGACCAGGCGGGGTCCTCCTCAGGCTGCTCCTCCACGGTGGTGTCGGCCCAGATGACGTCGCTGCCGCCCAGATTCAGATAGGGGGTGTCGGACAGGGTGATCACCACGCGGCTGCTGTCGCCCTCGGTGACGGTGTAGACGCGGGTGTGGCTGGAGACGCCCATCACCATGGACAGGGTCACGGCGCACATCAGCACCGCCGCAAACACACGGCTGCAGGTCACGCGGCAAAAGCCACGCCACACGCGGGTAGCCATATTCTTCATTCGTTCCATCTTCTCTTCCTTTCTGCGGTGGCGCCGATCAACTGTGTTTAGTGTGGTGCATAAGCGGAAAACTTATACACCGTATGCGTTGCCGACGGCAACGGCGATGCGCCACGGGGACAAGGGGGATCTCTCCGCCCTTCTCTCATTTATCGTATATGGGGGTCAAATCCGGTACTTGGCACATTATACACACACAAGTTGGTACTGTCAACCAAAGCGAGCGGGGTGATTTTTGTGCAAGATAAACAAAGAATCGGGGTTTCGCGGCGTATAGTAACCCCCGCCGCACCGCAAAAACGCGCAGCGGCCGGCGCACAGAGAAATACGGCTCACGTAGGGGCTTTTTGTCGGTTTTGTTAAGAAAAAACCGACAAAAATCGAAAAAACAGAGGATTTTGCGGCAATAAATGCCATTTTATGACATAAATGGTAATAAATTCGGAGTTTTTCGAAAAGGGCGAAAATTTTGTGCAACCAGCCGAAATAAGCAGCCCATTTTGGCTCAAAACGGCCTGTTTTGGGGCTTTTGGAGCCCAAAATCGGCGTTTTTTTACCTCGGCGATCGCATTTATTTTCATTTTCGGGTATGAATATGCAAAAACGCGAAAATTACCATTTGATTTTGGGGCGGAGATGGCTTTGAGGATGAGTGGGGATGCGAGTTTCTGCGAAGGTGAGCAACAAAAAACCGCCGACCATACAGATCGGCGGTTGGGGGCTATATATTATATAATGGTATATATTAGGCGTTCTCATCCTCCGCCTCGGCGGCCAGGTCGGCGGCGGGGCGCAGGCGACGATGCTCGTCAAAAGCCATCACGGTGGCATCCGACTTGGTGTATTTCAGGATGTCGCGCATACGGTACTTGTCCTGCTCGGTCATAAAGGTGTAGGCGGCACCCTGACGCTTGGCGCGGCCGGTACGGCCGATGCGGTGGAGGTAATACTCGTTCTCGTCGGGGATGTCGTAGTTGAACACCGCCTCCACGTCCTCCACGTCGATGCCGCGGGCGGCCACGTCGGTGCAGATGAGCATCTCCAGCTTGTTGTCACGGAACTTCTGCATCACCTTATTGCGCAGAGACTGGGGCATATCGCCGTGCAGGCAATCCACCGAGCCGCGGCGCTTCTGCAACCGCTCGGTGAGCTGCTTAACGGACACCTTCATATTGGCGAAGACGATGACGCGATGGTAATCCTCCTGCTTGATGATGTCCAGCATATCCTCCATACGCTGAGAGCCGGAGGAATGGATGAGGTACTGGTCGATCTTGGGGCGGCTGTCGCCGGAGGCGGCCACCTGAATCTCCACGGCGTCGTGCTGATACTCCGACGCCACGTCCATCACCTCACGGCTGATGGTGGCGGAGAACATCACCACCTGGGTGTCGCCGGGGGTGGCGTTGAGGATGTGGCGCACGTCCTTGATAAAGCCCATCTTCAGCATCTCGTCCGCCTCGTCCAGCACGGCGGTGTACAGGTTGCCCAGCCACACGTTGCCGCGGGACATATGATCCAGCAGACGACCGGGGGTGGCCACCACGATGTGGGGGTTCTTCTTCAGCGCCTCCACCTGCTTGTTCATATTGGCACCGCCATAGATGGAGGCGATGCGGATGGCGGGATTGAAGCGCACCAAGGCACGCAGGTCGGCGGCAATCTGCTCGCACAATTCGCGGGTGGGACACAACACCAGCGCCTGCAGGTCCTTCATATCGGGGTTGAGGCACTCAATCAGCGGGATGCCGAAAGCGCAGGTCTTACCGGTGCCGGTGGGGGCCTTGGCGATAATGTCGCGGCCGTCCATCACCAGCGGGATGGTCTGTTTCTGTATGGGGGTCGGCTCGGCAAAGCCCATGGCCTCCACGGCGCGCAGGGTGGCCTCGCTCAGACCCAAATCCGCAAAGCGGACAACTTCGTTAGACATAAATTCGGGATTCCTTTCCTTTTTCAATACACTATCCGATGTATTATAACAAAAGCGGCAAGAAAATGCAAGAGGGGGAATTTGCGGGGCGGCGGGGCGGTCTCCCCTATTTTCAAAACCCGCTCTTGACAATGTATAAAATAATGGTATAATATATGGGTTGAAATGGGGCAGTAGGCTCCTTAACGAATACTCCGAAAGGTGAGTGACATATATGAAAGAAGTCATTATGACCAGTGAGGGCTATAAGCTGCTCAAAGAAGAACTGGAATACCTCAAGACCGAGGGCCGCGACCAGGCCGCTGAGAAGCTGGCTATCGCCCGCAGCTTCGGCGACTTGTCCGAAAACGCTGAGTACGACGAGGCTAAGAACGACCAGGCTATGCTGGAGGCTCGCATCGCCGAGCTGGAGGCTCAGCTCAAGCACGTCAAGATTCTGGACGAGTCCGAGATGAGCAGCGAGAACGTGCACGTGGGCTCTGTCGTGACCATCAAGGACGCCAAGGGCAAGAAGTTCACCTACACCATCTCCGGTGCCACCGAGGCTGACCCCTTCAATGGCAAGATCTCCGATGAGTCCCCCGTGGGTAAGGCTCTGCTGGGTCTGAAGGTTGGCGAGAAGGGCGAGGCTATCCTGCCCAACGGCACCACCGTCGTCTACACCGTGGTGGAGATCAGCAAGTAATTACGGAACTGTCTGCGGCGGATGGCATCACTGCCGTCCGCCTGCTTTGTTTGAAAGGATGTGCCCTTAATGAGCAATCAAGTGAACGCCCCCGATACCGCCCCCATGACCGAGCAGCAGGTCAACGAGTTGGTTCAGGTTCGTCTGGACAAGCTGGCCGCTCTCTGCGAGGCGGGTCAGAATCCCTATGAGATCACCAAGTACGAGGTGACCGCTCTCAACAGCGAGATCCGTACGAACTTTGAGGCCGTCGAGGCCGCCTATATCGCCGAGAACGGCGCCCCCGAAGAGGGCACCGGCTTTGAGCCCGCCACCCCCATCGAGGTATCCGTGGCCGGCCGTATGATGAGCCGCCGCATTATGGGTAAGGCCAGCTTCATCGACCTGCACGACGCCACCGGCCGTATGCAGGTGTATGTCAGCCGCAACGACGTGGGCGAGGAGGTCTACGCCGGCTTTAAGAAGTGGGATATCGGTGACATCATCGGTCTCACCGGCTGGGTATTCCGCACCAAGATGGGCGAGATCTCCATCCACGCCACCGGCATCAAGCTGCTGAGCAAGTCGCTGCGTCCCCTGCCCGAGAAGTATCACGGCCTGAAGGACACCGACACCCGTTTCCGTCAGCGCTACGTCGACCTGATCGTCAATCCCGAGGTGAAGCGCAACTTCATCATCCGCAGCCAGTTCATCAAGTACATGCGTAAGTACCTGGATGACCGCCGCTACATCGAGGTGGAGACTCCCGTGCTCAACACCATCGCCGGTGGTGCTGCTGCCCGTCCCTTCATCACCCATCACAACACTCTGGATTTGGATATGTATATGCGCATCGCCACCGAGCTGCCGCTGAAGCGTCTGATCGTGGGCGGTATGGACCGTGTGTACGAGATCGGCCGTATCTTCCGTAACGAGGGTATGGACCCCAAGCACAACCCCGAGTTTACCACCGTGGAGCTGTATGAGGCCTACGCCGACTTCCACGATATGATGGACATTGCCGAGGGCATTCTCTCCGGCGCCGCCAAGGAGATTCTGGGCACCTATGTGGTGGAGTGGCTGGGCGAAAAGATCGACCTGACCCCCGGCTGGCGCCGCCTGACCATGGTGGAGGCCGTCAAGGAGTACGTGGGCAGCGATTTCGACGCCATCTCCGACGATGCCGAGGCTGTGGCCGCCGCCAAGGCCATCGGCGTGGAGCTGTCCGACGCCGCCGAGCCTACTTGGGGTAATGCGCTGTACGCTTGCTTCGATCAGCGCGTGGAGGTGAAGCTGATTCAGCCCACCTTCATCACCATGTACCCCGTGGAGGTCTCCCCCCTGACCAAGAAGTCTCCCGTTGATCCTCGCGTCACCGAGCGCTTTGAGCTGTTCGTGTGCCACAGCGAGCTGGCCAACGCCTATTCCGAGCTGAACGACCCCATCGATCAGCGCGAGCGCTTCGTCAAGCAGGCGGAGCAGCGTGAGCGCGGCGACGACGAGACCGAAATGCTGGACGAGGATTTCCTCAACGCCCTGGAGTACGGTATGCCTCCCACGGGCGGTATGGGTATGGGCATCGACCGCTGCGTGATGTTGCTCACCGGTGCCGACACCATCCGCGAGGTCATCCTCTTCCCCACGATGAAACCCCTCGATAACTAAACATCCAACGCCCTGCGACTGCGGTCGCAGGGCGTTTTTCGTTGTGCGGCGGGGGACGCAAATAAACTTGTTGACATTTCAACAAGTTTATGGTACACTGACACTTGTTGAATGTTCAACAAGTGCTTGGAGGGCTGTTTGATGATCGAAAGATTTGAAACCTTTACCGTGCTGATCAACCGCATCAGCCGCAACATCCGAAAAATCAAAAATCAGGAGATGGCGGAATACCATCTGCGCAGCGCCCACGTATCCTGCCTCTATTACCTTTACATTAATAAGGGTACCACCGCCACCGATCTCTGCGAGCGGTGCGAGGAGGACAAGGCCACCATCTCCCGCGCCCTGGACTATCTAGAGACCAACGGGTACATCGCCTGTGAATCCAAGACCCAGAAGCGATACAATAGCCGCCTCACCCTGACCGACAAGGGCAACGAAGCGGGAAAGAAAATATCCGACAAAATCAACGGCGTCCTCGACGAGGTCAGCGTTGGTTTGACCGACGAGGAGCGGGTCGCCTTCTATCAGGCGCTGTCGGTGATCAGCTCGAACCTGGAGAAGATATCCAACAAGGAGATGTAACGTATGATAACGAGAATTATTGTGGATTCCACCGCCGATTTGGTGCCCGAGATTCAGCAACGCGTGCGGGTGGTGCCGCTCACCGTCCATTTCGGCGAAGAGGAGTACATCGACGGCGTCACCATCGACCACGCCACCTTCTACAACAAACTCATTGAGAGCGACGTACTACCCACCACCAGCCAGGCGACGCCGGACGCGTTTATGACCGAGTTTGACAAAATCAAGGAGAGCGGCGAGGCCGCGGTGGTGATCACCCTGGCCTCCAAATTCTCCGGCACCTACCAGAGTGCGATGATCGCCGCGTCGGAGTACGAGAACATCTACATCGTGGACAGTACCAGCGCGGCCATGGGCAGTGGCATCCTGGTGGAGCTGGCCGTCCGTATGCTGGACGAGGGCAAATCCGCCCAAGATATCGCGCTGGCGCTGGAGGAAGAGAAGAAAAAGATCGTCGTCGTCGCCCTGGTGGATACGCTGGAGTATCTGAAAAAGGGCGGCCGCATCTCGAAAACCATCGCCTTCGCCGGCGGTATGTTGAACATCAAGCCCGTGCTGTCCATCATCGACGGCGACATCACGATGCTGGGCAAAGCCCGCGGATCCAAAATGGGCAACAACCTACTGGTGCAGGAGATCGACAAGGCCGGCGGCATTGACTTCGCCAAGCCTGTGCTGCTGGGATACAGTGGCATCTCCGATGCGCTGCTGCTGAAATACATCGAGGACAGCCGCCACATCTGGGAGGGCAACCTGGACGAGGTGCGCTACACCTCGGTGGGCAGCGTTATTGGCACCCACGCAGGCCCCGGCGCGGTGGTGGTGGCCTTCTTCAAGCACTAAGGCGGCAACACAACCCAATCCGACGCCCTGCGACTGCGGTCGCAGGGCGTTTTTCGTTGTACGGCGGGGGTTATCAACTCGTGAGTGGATAACGGCGGTGCGAAAATGCTTCCCGCCTCCCCTTTCCGTCACCGTTTTTGCGGCAAATAGTTGCATTTGTCCGCATCGCGTGCTAAAATACCCATATATTATGCGATGGGCGAGCCTGCGTCGCCCATCTAAAGGAAGTGTCGCCGTGATTTGGATTATTTGCGCTATCCTGACTGTCCTGCTGCTGGCGCTGAGCGTCAAGGCCTCTCTCAATAAAAAGCGCGGTTCGCTGCGCATCCTGTTTGTGCTGGCGTTTCTGTTCGCCGCCACCTACGTCAGTTATCTGCCCGTCTTCGTCCACTCCTACGATCTGATGGCCGCCCTGGTGGGTAATCTGTCCCACGTGCTTCAGGTCGCCACCAGCGACGTGGGCCTGATGGAGTGCTACGACGTGGTGCGCGCCGGCATCCCGATGCCGCCGCTGTCCGCCCTATATATGGTGATGCTGGGCACGATTCACATCGCCATGCCCGCCGTATCCGCCCTGTCTGCGGTCACCGTACTGTTCCGCTGCTTCTCCTCTATCCGACTGCTCATCGCCAATCGTCGGAGCAAGCCGATGTTCGTCTTCTCCGAGATGAACGAGGCCGCCCTGCAACTGACCAAAAGTCTCGCCGGGATGCGGTGCTCCATCGTCTTTGCCAACTGCGCCCCCGGCACCCTGGGCAACGAAGACGACAGCAAGCCTGGGTTTGTATTCAAGGAAGAGAGCATCTCGGAGCTGAAGGTGCGGTGCAGCAAGCGCAAGGACGTCTATTTCTTCTGCATCTCCGAAAACGAGGACGACTCGCTGAGCTACGCCCTGCAATTGATTGAAAAATTCTCCGCGCTGGAGGAAGAGGTGCAGGAGCACGTTCATATCTTCCAATTCTCCAAACACGAGGATTTCTCGGTATTCATCGACTCCGCCGACAAGGGGATGCTGGACGTCCAGTGTGTCAATGAGTACGAGATGCTCATCTACAATCTGCTGAACAAATACCCCCTCTATCGCTACGCCGACGGGCATATCCACGTGCTGCTCCACGGTCTGTCCGCGGTGAACATGGTGGCCCTGCGGGCCATCGTCTGGTGCGCCCAGCTAGGCGGCTACACCGCCCGCATCTCGGTGGTGGGGGTAGGCATCGGGCAACAGATCAACGACCTGAAGGTCAGCGTCCCCGGTCTATTCACCGAGCGGTACGACGTCCGATTCTACAACTGCGGCAGCGAGAACGAGATCGTAGACACCATCCGCGTCCACTGCGCCGACGCCAACTACATCATCGTCAGCGAGGACTCGGACAACGACACCATGAACCGCGGCATCCTGCTGCGGCGCCTATTCTACAAATTGGACCCCACCTTCCAAAACTGTCCCCCCATCTTCTGCTACGTGAAGGAAGCGTCAAAGTACAACATCGTCAGCCGTCTGGCCACCGCTGAGGCCAACCCCAAGCGGAAGATGAGCTACGACCTCATCCCCTTCGGCAAGCTGTCCGAGATCTACACCTACGAGAATCTGGTGGACTCCGACATCGAAAAGTTGGCCAAGAACGTCCACCTGGCCTATGAGGAAATCTTCTCCGACGGTCCCATCGACATCAAGGGGGCGCTGAAGCGCTTCAACGTCTTTGAGGTGAACAAGCGGTCCAACCGCGCCGCCGCCCTGCACATCCGCTACAAGCTGAATCTGCTGGGTCTGGACTATACCGACACGGCGGGGGAATCGGTGGATATGGGCGACTATTACACCGACGAATTTATGGAGACGCTGGCCCGCGCCGAGCACGACCGCTGGATGGCATTCCTGGAGACCGAGGGCTGGACCCCTTCCACCCACGACGAGGTGTACGCCTATCGCGGCAGTGAGATCAGCAAGGGGCGCCACAACTGCCCGCTGCTCAAAATGCACCCCTATATCTGTGGCTACGACGACCTGAAGGATCTTTCGCTGGATCTGGAGGGCAAGGACACCACGATATACGATAAGGCACTCATCCTGAAAATCCCGGATATTCTCGCTGACAAATGGGGCGTATCCGGCAAAAAATACCGCATTGTAAAGCGGTAAAAGTGGATACATAGAATCGCATACCCTCCCCCCTGTTTCAAAAGGCGATGTCGCGTAAGGTGGCATCGCCTTTTTTGTTACAGTTGACAAATTTGCAACCTCCGTTCTGTGAAAATGCAAAAAAATGCGCTAACCTGCACAAAAACTATTGAAATTGCAACTTAGGCGTGTTATACTGACTCTGTTGTATCATCGCGTTAAAGCGATGCATCGTGAAAAGAGTTTTGGAAGACGCTCTTTCACCCCATAACAAAGGAGGTTTACCCCCTATGAAAACTTTCAAGCGTGCGATTTCTGTTCTGCTGGCAGCGATGATGCTGCTGTGCGTGATGCCCATGGCGGTCAGCGCCGCCGGCACCCAGGATGACCCCATCGACGCCGCCACCAAGTGGTTCGGTTACGGCGTGAACACCTATCTGCTGAACCCCTCCATCGCCGAGGGCAGCGACGGTATGTGGTACACCCTCACCGCCGAGCAGGCCGGCATTCTGGCTCTGGAACACAAATATAAGGACGTGGACTACACCATCACCATCACCGTCAACGGCAAGGACTACGTCGGCGGCTCTGTGGACGGCGTGATCTACAACGGTCCCATTATGACTTTGCCCCTGAAGATCGGTGACGTGGCCACCATCGCCATCGTGACCAAGGACGCTGCCGCTGGCACCGTCTATGCCAGCATGAACGTCATCGCCGGTGACGTGGATAATACCATCAAGGTGAAGTCTGAGGGCATCGTTGTGCAGGTGGCTGCCGGCGAGACCGTCTATTTCCAGGATGACTCTCTGCAGGCGGTTTACGCCACCAAGGGCCTGGAGGTCAGCGGTGACGTGGCGAACACCACCTTCTACTCCGTCACCAAAAACTCTGAGAGTGGTTCCGCCTCCAAAAAGGCTTTTGTGGACAGCGATAACGACGGCATCATCGAGGTCACGCTGGGTGGTAGCCTGGGTGGCGCCGGTGCGCCCCCCGTTAAGCCTGCTTGGGCCATCGAAAACAACTCTGCCGCGGATCAAACCTACACCTTGACCATCGTGGACGCCGCCCACGAGTGCGTCTATGACGACGCCGCCGATGCAGACTGCAACACCTGCGGCGAGGAGCGCGAGGTGACTGAGGAGTGCCAGCACGAGTACGACCACGATTTTGATACCAACTGCAACACCTGCTTTGAACAGCGCGAGGTAACTCTGCCCCTGAACATTACGGGCAACTCCATTTCCCCCGATGTGAACGGTTTGGCCTGGCTGGTTGAGGCCAAGGTGGATGGCATCACGCTGAAGGGCACCACCGCCAACTACGACAATGCCACCGTAAACGGCTACAAGGTGATCACCATGGGTGCCGTGGTATCCAACAACTATGCCGAACTGGGTCGCGTGCCCAATCTGGATGACGTGGACAACAAACGGGCGATTGACGTACAGGCCAAGTACATCTGCACCACCAACGAAGAGGCCGGTACCGTCACCTATGCCATCCGTCTCATCAACATCCCTGAAACGCAAAAGGATTGTGAGGTCGATATCCTGACCTACATCATCTTTGAGGACGAGGCCGGTGTGCAACACACCCTGTATTGCAACTCCGCCTACGCCGCCTACAACCAGTTTGTGTAATTCACATGTAATCGCTCACGACCGTCCCTCACGCGAGGGGCGGTCGTTTTTTGCGTCCGCGATGAATATATACATCGAAAATGTATAAAATACAGGAATTTCCGTAAAATTATGCATAAAACACACAGAAAAATGTAAGAAATGTATTGACAATCTTCTTTAAAGTGTTATAATAGGCTCTGTTGTTGCTGTGCGGCCGCATCGATGCCGCATAAATATTCAAAATCTTAGGAGGACAACCCCATGAACAAGGAAAACATTAAGAAAGTCGTACTCGCCTATTCCGGCGGTTTGGATACTTCCATCATCATCCCCTGGCTGAAGGAGAACTACAACAACTGTGAGGTCATCGCCGTGGCCGGTAACGTGGGTCAGGCGGACGAGCTGGAGGGTCTGGAGGAGAAGGCTCTGAAGACCGGCGCCTCCAAGCTGATCGTGGCCGATCTGGTGGACGAGATGGTGGACGACATCATCATCCCCTCTGTCAAGATGGGCGCCAAGTACGAGACCTATCTGCTGGGCACCGCCTTTGCCCGTCCCGTGACCGAGAAGAAGCTGGCGGAGATCGCCATCGCCGAGGGTGCCGACGCCATCTGCCACGGCGCCACCGGCAAGGGTAACGACCAGGTGCGTTTCGAGCTGGCCATCAAGCGCTTTGCTCCCGATATGCCCATCATCGCCCCTTGGCGTGAGTGGGATATCAAGTCCCGCGACGAGGAGATCGACTACGCCGAGGCTCACAACATCCCCCTGAAGATTAGCCGCGAGACCAACTATTCCAAGGATAAGAACCTGTGGCACCTCTCTCACGAGGGTCTGGATCTGGAGGATCCCGCCAACGAGCCCCAGTATGAGAAGCCCGGCTTCCTGGAGATGGGCGTCTCCCCCATCCAGGCTCCCGACGTGCCCACCTACATCAGCGTCGACTTTGAGGCCGGTGCTCCCGTGGCCTTCAACGGCGAGAAGATGAAGGCCTCCAAGATCATCGAGAAGCTCAACGAGGTTGGCGGCGCCAACGGTATCGGTATCATCGACATCGTGGAGAACCGTCTGATCGGTATGAAGGACCGCGGCGTCTACGAGACCCCCGGCGGCACCATCCTGTACTTCGCCCACGATCAGCTGGAGATGCTGACCATCGACCGCGACACCCTGCACGTCAAGCAGAAGCTGGCGGTGGACTACGCCGACCTGATCTACAACGGCAAGTGGTACTCTCCCCTGCAGGAGGGTCTGACCGCCTTTGCCAACGAGTCCAACAAGTACGTCACCGGCACCGTGAAGTTGAAACTGTACAAGGGCAACATCATCCCCGCCGGTACCACCTCTCCCTATTCTCTGTACTCCGAGAACCTGGTGACCTTTGATGAGTCCGACTACGACCAGAAGCAGGCCGAGGGCTTCATCAACCTGTGGGGTCTGCCCACCACCGTGCAGGCTCTCCGCGAGCAGGGTAAACTGTAATAACCAACCAACTATGACATAGTGGGGGTAAAACCCCGCTATGTCATTACCCATTTTATTGAGAAAGTGTGATTTTTGATGGCTAAGATGTGGGCGGGCGTCACCGACGGCAACACCGCACAGATTGCAGACGATTTCAATTCCTCCATCCGCTTTGATTGTCGGATGTACAAGCAGGATATCACCGGCAGTATGGCCCACGCCGCTATGCTGGGCGCCCAAGGCATCATCGCCCAGAGCGAGGCGGAGACGCTGATCGACGGCCTGCAGGGCATCCTGGACGATCTGGACAGCGGTGCGCTGGAATTCGATATGACCTGCGAGGATATCCATATGTTTGTGGAGCAGGTGCTCACCGAGCGGCTGGGTGACGTGGGCAAAAAGTTGCACACCGCCCGCAGCCGTAACGATCAGGTGGCGCTGGACCTGCGCCTGTACCTAGCGGAGAAGAACAACGAACTGTCTGCGCTGGTGAAGGACCTGATTGCCGCCACCACCGACAAGGCGGAGCAGTACAAGGACACCATCATGCCCGGCTACACCCACCTGCAGCGCGCTCAGCCCATCACCTTTGGCCATCACCTGATGGCCTATGCCATGATGCTGCTGCGTGATCTCGATCGCCTGGCGGATTGCCAAAAGCGCACCCTCATCTCCCCCATCGGCTGCTGCGCTTTGGCCGGCACCACCTACCACACCGACCGCCGCTTTGAGGCGGCCAAGCTGGGTATGACCGACATCTGCCGCAACAGCCTGGACGGCGTCTCCGACCGCGACTATGCGCTGGAGCTGATGAGCGCCCTGTCCGTGCTGATGATGCACCTGTCCCGCTTCTCCGAGGAGATCATCCTGTGGAGCAGCTGGGAGTTTAAGTTTGTGCAGTTGTCCGACGCCTACACCACCGGCTCCTCCATTATGCCCCAGAAGAAGAACCCCGATATGGCCGAGCTGGTGCGCGGCAAGACCGGTCGTGTCTACGGCGACCTGATGGCGCTGCTCACCACCCTGAAGGGTCTGCCTCTGGCGTATAACAAGGATATGCAGGAGGACAAGGAGGCCATCTTTGACGCGGTGGACACCGTGGAAATGTGCCTGAAGGTGTTTGTGGGTATGATTGAGACGCTCACCGCCATCCCCGAGAATATGAAATCTGCCGCCCAAAAGGGCTTTATCAACGCCACCGACCTGGCCGACTGGATGGTAAAGAACGGTCTGCCCTTCCGCAGTGCCTACAAGATTGCCGGTCAGCTGGTGGCCCGTTGCATCGCCGAGGGCAAGGTGCTGGAAGAACTGCCGCTGGAGGTCTACAAGGAGTACAGCGACCTGTTCAACGAGGACGTGTACCACGCCATCGACCTTGCCACTTGCGTGGCCACCCGTATCAGCGAGGGTGGCCCCACCCCCGCCTCGGTTGAGGCGCAAATCGCCTACGTAAAGGAACAGTTAGTATGACGAAGATTTTTATTGACGGCAGCGCCGGCACCACCGGCCTGCGTATTCGAGAGCGGTTGGCCGACCGCGAGGGTCTGGACATCCTGACCCTGCCGGAGGAACTGCGTAAGGACCCTGAGGCGCGTCGCATCGCGCTGAACAGCGCCGACATCGCCTTCCTCTGCCTGCCGGACGCCGCCGCCATCGAGGCGGTAGGCCTGGTGGACAACGACCACACCCCCATCATCGACACCTCCACCGCCCACCCCACCGCCGAGGGCTGGACCTACGGATTTCCCGAGCTGGTGGGTGCCGATAATATCGCCAAGTCCAAGCGCATCGCCAACCCCGGCTGCCACGCCAGCGGCTTTGTGGCGCTGGTGGCGCCGCTGGTGAAGGCGGGGCTGATCGATCCCGACGCGAAACTCACCTGCTTCTCCCTCACCGGCTATTCCGGCGGCGGCAAGCCGATGATCGCCGCCTACGAGGCTGACGAGCGCGACCCCCTGCTGGGTGCGCCCCGCCAGTACGGCCTCACCCAGAGCCACAAGCACCTGCCCGAGATGGGTGTGGTGTGCGGCCTCAACCACCCCCCTGTATTCTGCCCCATCGTGGGTGATTTTTACAGCGGCATGGAGGTCACGGTGATGCTCCACGGCGATGACGTGAAAGGCGATATCGAGACGATTAAAAACGTCTATCGCCAGACCTACAGCGGCCGGCTGGTGCATCTGTGCGAGGAAACCAATGAGGGCGGATTCCTGTCTGCTGCCGCTTACAGCGGTCGTGACGATATGGAGATCACCGTCAGCGGCAATGCCGAGCGAATCCTGCTCACCGCCCGCTTTGACAATCTGGGCAAGGGTGCCTCCGGCGCCGCCATCCAAAATATGAATATCCTGCTCGGCGTGGATCCCACCACCGGGCTTGTAGTTTGAGAGGTTTCTCTATGATTAAGTTGATTAACGGCGGCGTGTGTGCCGCACAGGGCTTCACCGCCGGCGGTGTCCACTGCGGCATCCGCAAGAACCGCACCAAGAAGGACCTGGCGCTGATCGTCAGCGCCGTGCCTGCCGCAGCGGCCGCCACCTACACCACCAACCTGGTGAAGGGTGCCCCCCTCACCGTGACCAAGGCCCACATCGCCGACGGCTATGCCCGCGCCGTCATCTGCAACAGCGGCAACGCCAACACCTGCAACGCCAACGGCATCGAGATTGCCGAGCAGATGAGCCAACTGCTGGCGGACGCGCTGGAGATCGCCCCCACCGACGTGGTGGTGGCCTCCACCGGTGTCATCGGTCAGCCGCTGAATATTGAGCCCATCGCCAACGGCATTCCCGCCCTGGTGGCCTCCCTCTCCGCCGACGGCTCCGACGCTGCCGCCGAGGGCATTATGACCACCGACACCATCAAGAAAGAGGTGGCGGTGGAGTTCACCATCGGTGGTAAGACCTGCCGTATGGGCGGCATTGCCAAGGGCAGCGGTATGATCCATCCCAACATGGCCACCATGCTGGTGTTCATCACCACCGACTGCGCCATCGCCCCCAACCTGCTGCAGAAGGCGCTGTCCACCGACATCAAGGACAGTTTCAATATGGTCACCGTGGACGGCGACACCTCCACCAACGATATGGTAACCGTGCTGGCCAACGGTCTGGCCGGCAACCCCGAGATCACCGCCGAGGGCGAGGATTTCGCCACCTTTATGCAGGCGCTGAACACCGTGACGGTGGCTCTGTGCCGCCTCATCGCCGGCGACGGCGAGGGCGCCACCAAGCTGCTGGAATGCGTGGTCACCGACGCCGCCGACACCGACACCGCCAAGACGGTGGCCAAGAGCGTCATCTGCTCCAGCCTGTTGAAGGCGGCTATGTTCGGCGCCGACGCCAACTGGGGCCGCGTGCTGTGCGCCATTGGCTACAGCCGCGCCGCCGTGGACGTCAACAAGGTGGACGTCTCCTTCCGCTCCGCCAAGGGCACCATCGTGGTGTGTCAGAACGGCGCCGGCGTGGACTTCTCCGAGGAGATCGCCAAGGAGATCCTGCTGGAGAAAGAGATCGACATCCTCATTGGTCTTAACAGCGGCGACGCCACCGCCACCGCCTGGGGTTGCGATCTGACCTATGATTATGTGAAAATCAACGGTGACTACCGTACGTAAGGTGTGTTTTTTCTATGAACAACAATCATTTTTCCAATGCGCAGAGAGCACTGGTGCTGACCGAGGCTCTGCCCTATATCAAGCAGTATAACGGCAAGGTCGTGGTCATCAAATACGGCGGCAACGCCATGATCAACGAGGACCTGAAGCAGCAGGTGATGGAGGACATCGCTCTGCTGTGGCTCATCGGCGTCAAGGTGGTGCTGGTGCACGGCGGTGGTCCCGAGATCAGCGACGTGATGAAGAAATTCGGCAAGGAGGCCGTCTTTGTGGACGGTCTGCGTGTCACCGACGCCGAGACGGTGGACATCGTCCAGATGGTGCTGGCGGGCAAGGTGAACAAGTCCTTGGTCAACCTGCTGCAGAAGAAGGGCGGTCACGCCGTGGGTCTGTCTGGTATGGACGGCGGTCTGATCGAGGCCAAGATGAAGGACGAGCGCCTGGGCTACGTGGGTGCCATCACTAAGATCCGTCCCCAGCCCATCACCGACCTGCTGGAGAAGAATTACATCCCCGTCATCTCCACCATCGCCAGCGACCACGACGGCCACAGCTACAATATCAACGGCGACACCGCCGCCGCCTACATCGCGGGTGCGCTGGGCGCCGAGCGTCTGATTATGATGACCGACATCGCGGGCATCCTCCGCGATAAGGACGACCCCTCCACCCTCATCCCCGAGCTGACCATCTCCGAGGCAAAGAAGCTGTACGAGGAGGGTGTCATCTCCGGCGGTATGATCCCCAAGGTGGACTGCTGCATCGAGGCCATCCACAAGGGCGTGAAGAACGTCATCATCATGGACGGCCGCGTGCCCCACTCCATCCTGATGGAGATCCTCACCGACGAAGGTGCGGGTACCATGGTAACGGGAGATTAACACTATGAGCATTACTCAAATTGACAAGCAATACGTAGCGAACACCTACAATCGCTTCCCCGTGGAGATTGTCCGCGGCAAGGGCAGCGAGTGCTGGGATGCCGACGGCAAACGCTACATCGATATGGGTAGCGGCATCGGTGTCACCGCCTTCGGCTACGCCGACGAGGGGGGGCAGGCCGCCGTCACCGCCCAGCTGGGTGCGGTGCAGCACACCTCCAACCTCTACTACACCGAGCCCTGCGCCAAGCTGGCGCAGGTGCTGTGTCAGCGCACCGGAATGAGCAAGGTGTTCTTCGCCAACTCCGGCGCCGAGGCCAACGAATGCGCCATCAAGGTGGCTCGCAAATACGCCGCCGACAAGAAGGGTGAGGATTATTACGTGATTCTTACCCTGCAAAATAGTTTCCACGGACGCACCCTCTCCACCCTGGCAGCCACGGGTCAGGATCATTTCCACAAACTGTTCCAGCCCCTGACCCCCGGCTTTGTCACCATCCCCGCTAATGATACGGCGGCGCTGAATGCCGCCGTCAAGGAGCATAAGGTGGCGGGCATCCTCTTTGAGTGCGTGCAGGGCGAGGGCGGCGTACTGCCGCTGAGTGCCGATTACGTCCACGCCATCGCCGACCTATGCGCCGCCGAGGATATCCTCCTGATGGTGGACGAGGTACAGACCGGCAACGGTCGCACCGGCAGCCTGTACGCCTATCAGCAGTTCGGCATCTGCCCCGACGTGGTGACCACTGCCAAGGGCCTCGGTGGTGGCCTGCCCATCGGTGCGTGTATGATGAACGCAAAATGCGAGAGCGTATTAGGTTTTGGCGACCACGGCTCCACCTACGGTGGCAACCCCGTGTGCTGTGCGGGTGCGCTGAACGTCATCAGCCGCATTGACGACACTTTGCTGGCCGATGTCAAGGCAAAGAGCGCTTACGTATTCGACCGCCTGAGCAAGGCGGAGGGCGTCAAATCCGTCAGCGGTATGGGTCTGATGATCGGCATCGAGTGCGAAAAGCCCGTGGGCGAAGTGCTGACCGCCTGCCGCGAGCACGGCGTGCTGGCCCTCTCTGCAAAGACCAAACTTCGTCTGTTGCCGCCCTTAAACATTCCGATGGAACTGCTAAAAGAAGCGGTTGACGTCATTACGGAGGCATTGAAATGATCAAGTTACATACCAAGCATTTCCTGAAATTGCTGGATTTTTCCCCCGCGGAGATTGAAGGTCTGATCGACCTCGCCGCCGAATTTAAGGCAAAGAAAAAGGCAGGGATTCCCCACCGCCTGTACGAGGGCAAGAACATTGCCCTGATTTTCGAGAAGACCTCCACTCGTACCCGTTGTGCCTTTGAGGTGGCAGGAGCGGACTTGGGTATGCACCCGGTGTATCTGGATCCCTCGGGCAGCCAGATTGGCAAGAAGGAGTCCATCGCCGACACCGCCCGTGTGCTGGGTCGTATGTTTGACGGCATCGAGTACCGCGGCTACGGTCAGGAGATTGTGGAGGAGTTGGCTCACTACGCCGGCGTGCCTGTGTGGAACGGTCTGACCAACGAGTTCCACCCCACCCAGATCCTCGCCGATTTCCTCACCATCCGTGAGCACTTCGGCTCTCTCAAGGGTGTCAAGCTGGTGTATATGGGTGACGCCCGCTACAATATGGGCAACTCCCTGATGGTGGGTTGTGCCAAGATGGGTATGCACTTTGTCGCTTGTGCGCCGAAGGCCTACTTCCCCAACGCCGAGCTGGTGGCTCAGTGTCAGGCTATCGCCGCCGAGACCGGCGCCGTGCTGGAATTCATCGAGGATCCGATGGTGGCCACCAAGGGTGCCCACGTACTGTACACCGACGTGTGGGTATCCATGGGCGAGCCGGATAGCGTGTGGCAGGAGCGCATTGAGCAGCTCTCCCCCTATCGCATCACCACCGAGCTGATGGAGAATGCCGGTGAGCAGGCGGTGTTTATGCACTGTCTGCCCGCCTTCCACGATCTGAAGACCACCGTGGGCAAGCAGATTTTTGACAAGTTCGGCATCGACTGTATGGGGGTCACCGACGGGGTGTTTGAGAGTGAGCGCTCCATCGTCTTTGACGAGGCGGAGAACCGTATGCACACCATCAAGGCGGTTATGGCCGCTACGCTGGCTGTGGAATAAGACAATTAAACTCCGATGGAAATCATTCCCATCGGAGTTTTTTATTGCCCTATTGACAAACCCCATCCCCCGCGCTACAATACATTTAACAATTAAGTTAAATGTTAAATGTGCGAAAGTGAGGTGCGATATGGGATTGCAAACGACAATGAAAGCGCTTTCAGACCCCGTCAGACGAGAGATTTTGGGGCTACTGAAGGATGGACGGATGGCCGCAGGCGATATTGCGGGCCATTTTGACATCACCGACGCGGCGGTGTCCCGCCATCTGTCTGTGCTGAGGGAGGCGGATCTCATCCGCGACACCCGCGAGGGAAAATACATCTATTACGACCTCAACGCCTCGGTGCTGGAGGAGATTCTGCTGTGGATCAGCGACCTGAAAGGAGAAAATGACCATGCGTGAATTTTTGAATAAGAATAAGTGGACCTTGATCATCACCTCGATGATCATCCTGCTGCCCATCGCGGCGGGACTGATTCTGTGGAATCATCTGCCCGAGCAGATGCCCATCCACTGGGGTGTCAACGGCGAGGTGGACGGCTGGGCGTCCAAGCCGGTGGCGGTATTCCTGCTTCCCGCCGTGATGCTGGCGGTGCAGTGGCTGTGCGTCGTCGCCACCACCCTGGACCCCAAGGGCAAAAACGCCGCCTCCGGCAAGATGATGGGGCTGGTGCTGTGGATCATCCCGATGCTCAACCTATTCCTCCACGTGATGGTGTACCTGGCCGCCTTTGACCGTGGGGTAAACGCGGCGGTGGTGCTGCCCTTGATCTTCGGTGTGATGTTTGTGGCGATCGGCAACTATCTGCCCAAGTGCCGTCAGAGTTACACCATGGGCATCAAACTGCCCTGGACGCTGAACGACGAGGAGAACTGGAACGCCACCCATCGCGTGGCGGGTCGACTGTGGGTGGCAGGCGGTCTGCTCTGTATGCCCTGCGCCCTGCTCCCCGCCACCGCGGCCTTCATTGCGATGATGGTGGTGCTGGCGGTGATGTGCGCGGTGCCCACCATGTACTCCTATCGCTTCTATAAGAAGAATCAACACAAGGAGGACGACTGATGGAGATGTTGCGCATCATCGATCTGCACAAACGATTCGGTGACAAAGAGGTGCTGCGGGGACTGAATTTATCGGTGCCCGAGCACAGCATCTACGGATTCATCGGCCGCAACGGCGCCGGCAAGACCACCACCATGAAGACTGTGCTGGGTCTGTTGCAAGCCGACGCAGGCGAGATTTTGGTGGGCGGCGAAAAGGTAACCTACGGCCAGACCGCCACCAACCGCTACATCGGCTATCTCCCCGACGTGCCGGAATTCTACAGCTATATGACCGCAGCGGAGTATCTGCGCTTTTGCGCCGCCATCACCGAGATGGATAAGGACGCCGTCGAAGACCGCATACAGGAGTTGCTAACTCTGGTGGGTCTCAGCGGCGAGAATCACCGCATCAAGGGCTTCTCCCGCGGCATGAAGCAACGGCTGGGCATCGCCCAGGCGCTGCTGAGCCGCCCCAAACTGCTCATCTGCGACGAACCCACCTCCGCCCTGGACCCTGTGGGCCGCAAAGAGATATTGGATATCCTGCTGGCGGTGAAGGAGGAGACTACCGTTCTGTTCTCCACCCACATTCTGTCCGACGTAGAGCGCATCTGCACCGACGTGGCGTTGTTGGATGACGGCGTAGTGGCAATTGAGGGCAAACTCAGCGATGTCAAGGCACGGTACCGCAGCGAGGCGTATCTGCTGGAGGTGGCCACCGATCAAGAGGCGGCGGCGCTGACCGAGGCGTTCCCTGGGATGCAGGTTTGCGCCAAACGGCAGTTGCGCTTCTGCCAGCGGGACGTGGACCCCGCCGCCGTGCTCCAATTTGCCGCCCAGCGGCAAATTCTGCCCCAAAAGTGGGAGCATATGGAGCCCACGCTGGAGACCTTGTTTATGGAGGTGACCGGGAAATGACCTCTTTCATCGCCTTTTTGAAAAAAGAATGGATGGCGCAACGCCGCACCGGTAAATTACTGATTTTAGGCGGCATTTTCCTGGCGCTGGGCGTGATGAACCCCGCCACGGCCAAGCTGACCCCGATGATTTTCGAGATGCTGGAGGAGGAGCTGGCGATGAGCGGCATCGTCATCCCCGGCGTCACAGTCAGCGCACTGGACTCCTGGGTGCAGTTCTTCAAAAACATCCCTATGGGTCTCATCGCCTTTGTGGTGCTGCAAAGTAACCTCTTCACCAAAGAATACCGCACCGGCACCCTGATTCTCTCGCTGACCAAAGGGTTGGCGCGGCGTAAGGTGGTGCTGGCTAAGGCGCTGGTGCTGACAACACTGTGGACGGCGGGATACTGGCTATGCTTTGTCGTCACCTACGGCGGCACCGCCCTGCTGTGGGACAATTCCGTGGCGCAACATCTGCTGTTCGCCGCCCTGTGCTGGTGGGTGTTCGGTGTGATGGTGTTGGCGCTGACGGTACTGTTCTCCGTCCTGTTTAGTTCCAACGTAGGAGTTCTGTGCGGCACCGGCGGCGTGGCGATGGGCGCCTATCTGCTCAGCGCACTGCCGAAAATCGGCGAGTATTCCCCCGCCTATCTTGCCAACGGCGCGGCCATCATCTATGGGTCGACTGAGATCAAGGACTTCCTGCCCTCGCTGTTGATTGCGGCGATAATCGGGGTAGCGGCATACGTCGTCAGCATCCCCCTCTTCAATAAAAAACAACTGTAAACATAAAAAAAGAGCCGAGGCATCTGCCTCGGCTCTTTTTATTTCTTCACATAAGGTTGGATGCTTTGGATACCGCTTTTCATAATCAACTTGCGGGTGAACGGCGTGCAGAGGAAGATGCGTTTGACCGATTTCATACGCAGTTTCCACCGCAGAGAACGGGTGGATTTGCGATACCGCTTCTGCGTTTTGGCAAACGTTTCGCCTGCGGCGAAGGCATCAGCCAGCATCTTGCCGCTGTACATAGCACTGCTCAGTCCCTCAAAAGAGCTGGCGCTGATAAATCCCGCCGCCTCACCGAGGAGAAACACCCCGTCCGCGCCGGTGCAAAAATCCTTTAAAGAGCGGGGGCTGGACACCAAGCACGCCTCGGTCTTAATCTCCTCACCAAAGGAGTTGCCGAGGAAGGATTCCAACCGCTCCTTTTGCTCGTCAAAGGCTTCGCGGCACTTCTTCGGCGCAAAGGCGCCACCAAAAATGACATAACTGCCCTTATGGATCGTCCAGGAGCAGCTGTCGCTGGTCTTGGCATCAAAGATACAGGAATAATACGGCAGGCGCTGTCCCTTATTCTCAAACCACTGCTGGATAGCCACATACTGCACCCGCATCGGCTTGAAAAACGCGCGACGCACCACCGATCCACCACCATCCGCACCCACTACAGCACGGGCAGTAACGGCGGTTTCTTCCTCATCGTTTTTAATCGAAACCGTATACAATTCCGCGTCCTTTTGCACGGATTTGCATCGACCTTTGATCATGGTGACATGGGAGGGGACGAGGGACAGCAACCATTGGTCAAAGGCATAGCGATCCATATTGAGATAGTGGCGCTGATAATATCGCACAATATTTTGGTCAATGTCTATGGTCTCCACCGCGAAGATCTGGGGGTCCTCCAACACACTCTTGGGCAACACCAAATCGAAACGAGCCAACAACTTTTGAGCGTCAGGTGCCAACAAGCCACCGCAGGGCTTGGCGGACGCGGGGGATTGACCGTCCACCAGCACGATGGACAGATCGGGGCGAGCCGTGGCAAGTTCCTTGACAAACACCGCTCCCGCAGGGCCTCCGCCCACCACAGCAATATCGTAAATGTGCTCCATTTTATCCCTCCTATTCACACTCTCAATATAGCACAAAAACCGCAGGAATGCAACCTACGGTTTTTTGTGTGTTATTTTACCTCAACGGCTTTGCCCAACGCAAAAGAATACAGCAGCATCTCGGTGACGGGGAGGCCGAAAATGGTCTCCAGCGCCTGCTTGTAGAATACCATCTGACTGCGGTAACGATCGATGAGTTCGGCGGCGGTGTCCACCTTGTCGGTCTTGTAATCCACCAGCACCAAGTGATCCCCTTCGCGGAAGACGCAGTCGGCAATGCCCTGCACCACCACCGTCTCCCCCGCCATATCGGCGGGCAGGTCGGGGTCCAAGGTAGCGGCGGGGATATCCAGGATGTAGTGGTACTCCCGCCAAATCTCCTGCGCCGACGCCATACGGCGGTAGAGGTCGCCGTCAAAAAAGCGGCGCAACTTGGCCTCGTCCAGCACCGCCACCTGCTGTGCCGACAGGAATCCGGCATCCAGCAGGCGTTGCGCCTCGGTCACTGGGTCGGCGGACGCGGCGGCAAAGTCCGCGTACTGCATAAAGGTATGCAGGGCGGTACCCTTCCCCGCGGCGGTCATCCCCTCCTGTTGCATAAAGGCGGGGGGATTGGAGGCGATATGCTGGCGGCTGAGCCGCTGATGGGACAACTGAGAGGCCGCCAACTGAGCGGGCACGCTCAGAAGCGGAGCGTAGGGATAGGTGTAGTCCATCCGCCCACGCAGGGTAGCGGTGAGGGCGATGTCCTCGGCGACGGCGGAGTCGACGTCGGCGCTACGAAGCGGCGCCACCGTGTCGTACAGGTTCACCGCCATCCCCTGCTCGGAGGAGAGGGTGGTGACGCCGGTGGACTGACGGTAGGGGACGAAATCCCTGTGCCGCACAGAGGCGGTGAGCAGCATATCGCCGGGGCAGGAAGCACGCAGCACCACCGCCGGCATCAACTGAGGCGCATCGCTTAGACGGGACTCCGCCCTGGCGATGGCGGCGCGGGGATCCTTGGTGGTGTACACCATCACCAGCTTCTCCTTGGCGCGGGTGAGGCCGACGTACCAGACGCGCAGTTCCTCCGCCACCTCGTCCAGCTGACGGGCGCTCAAGATGCCGCGATACGGCAGGGGCAGATGCTGCTCGCCGTCGTCGTGGTCGATCAACTTCATACCGATGCCGAACTTGTGATGGAACAACAATTTGGGGGCGCTGTTCTCCCGCTGACCCTTGCTGGCCAGAGCAGCCAGGAACACCACGGGAAACTCCAAACCCTTGGAGGAGTGGACGGTCATCAGGCGTACGCCATCCTGGCCCAGGGTGTCGCCGCCATTCAAATCCTTGCCCCCATCCTGCAGGCGATCCATATACCGCACAAAGGCGGACAGACCGCGGAAGCCGCCCTGCTCAAAGCCGCGGGCGACCCGGTCCAGCTGGTGCAGATTGGCCACCCGCTGGCGTCCGCCCGTGCGGGCGGCAAACACCGCCTCCATATCCGTCTCGCGGTAGGCCGCCTCCAGCAGGCGGTCGGCGGGCAGGGAGACCGCCAGCACCCGCAGGCGGCGCAGACACGCCAGCAACAGGCCGCAACGGGCGGCCAGATCGGCGTCATCTCCTTCGGTGGCCATCTTCTCCACCGCCACGTACAGCGGCAGATAGCGTCCGTAGGCCACCCGCAGGGCGGCCAGATCGTCGGCGTCAAAGCCGAACAAGGGAGAGAGCATCACGGCGGTGAGCTCCACCTCCCGCAAGGGATTGTCAATCACGCGGAGCAGGGACAGGGCGGTGCGCACCTCAGGGGTGGTGAGGAAGCCCGCGCTCTTGTCCACGGCGGCGGGAATACCCATAGCCGCCAACTCCTTGACATAGACAGAGAACTGCGTGCGACTGCGCAGCAGGATGCACACGTCCCGATATTCCATGGGGCGGAAAGCGTCCTCACCGGCGCTGATGGGCATATCCCGCATCATCTCCAGGATGCGGTGGCCGATCTGCCGCGCCTCCATCTGCACGGCGGTAATGCCCTCTTCGTCTGCCGCCTGCTTATCCAGCAGCATCCATTCGGTAGGGCGATCCGCCTCGGGATAGTAGGTAGCGGAGTGTTTCAGCTCGTCGTTCTCGCCGTAGGTGACGCCGCCGAAGCACTCGTTCATCAACTGACGGAAGATGAAATTGGTGGTATCGGTGACGCCGGCACGGCTGCGGAAATTGTTTTTCAACGTAATGGTGGCGGGGTAGGAAACCTCCTGCTCACGATAAGGCCGATAATCTTCGCGGCGCTTGGTGAACAGGAAGGGCATCGCCTGACGGAAGCCGTAGATGCTCTGCTTGACGTCGCCCACGAAGAAGAGATTTTCCTCATCACGGGACAGGGCGGTGAACAGGGCGTCCTGGGCGGCGTTGGTATCCTGATACTCGTCCACCATAATGTGGGCAAAGCGGCGGGACAATTCACCCGCCAGGGGGGTGCGCTGGTCGGTGACGGGGTCCACCAGCAGACGCAGGGTCTCGTGCTCCAGGTCGTTGTAATCCAGCAGTTTCTCCTGCCGCTTGAGGGCGGTGAAGCGGGCGGTATACTCCCGCACCAGCCGTGCGAGGGCGTCCACCAGCGGCGCCATCTGTGCCAGGTCGTCGCGGCACTCCGACTCGGTGGCGGTCAAGAAGGAGGAGCAGAGTTTTACTGTCGCTTTGCCCTCGTCGCGCAGATCCTTAACCTCTTCCTTGATTTCGATGGCCACGGGATCCTTGGTTCTAAACGCAGGCAGCGACGCAAAGGAATACCCGCTGAGGGCGGCCTGCACCTCGGCATAGGAGGCGGTGGGCAACCACTCCCGCAGGCGGGAAATCTGACGGCACTCTCCATCCAGATGGTCGATATAGGCGTCGATATTGCCCTCGACGCAGATATCCTGCGCCTTTTTCCACAGGTGGGCGGCAAATTCCAGCAACATATCGATATGGGTCAGCACCGGTCGCATCCAAGAGGTCTCCTCCAGCGGCGTCACCGCCGAATAGGCGTCGATCTGCTGCTGCAACCAGCGGTCGGGGTTGGGCTGTGCCTGCATAAAGGTGTAGGCCTTCTCGATCGCCTCGCGCAGGTCGGAATCGTTGCGGCCGGAGTTGAGCTGAGCCGCCAGCGCCATAAAGGCGGGGTCGCGGCGACGGTAATTCTCCTCCAGCACCTCCTCCAGCGCCTGGGAGGCCAGCAGTCCCGCCTCGCTCTCCTCCGCTACGCGAAAGCCGATGGGCAGGCCGGTCTGGCCGGCGTACTCCTGCAACACGCGGGCACAAAAGCCGTGGACGGTGGAGATGTAGGCACGGGGCAGCAGCATCTGCTGCTTCTGATAACGGCTGTTGTCCGGTTCGGCGGCCATCTTCTTGGCCAGGGCGGCGCTCAGGCGCTGGCGCAGCTCGGCCGCGGCGGCGCGGGTATAGGTCACCACCAGCAGACGATCCACGTCCACGGGACAGGTCTCGTCGGTGATGATCTCGATGATGCGCTCCACCAGCACCGCGGTCTTGCCCGATCCGGCGGCGGCGGAAATGAGCAGCGAGCCACCGCGGGCATCAATGCTCTGCCGCTGTTCGGGGGTCCATTTTCTCTCACTCATTCTCGCTCACCTCCTCGTAGGCGGACGCCATATCCTCCAGCACCTGTTTCATCTTTCTGGAGGGCAATTCCTGCACCGCCGACTCGGCGTCACGGGCGCAAATCGCCCGATAGTCGCACCAGCGGCAGGGGTCGTTTTTATCCTTTTTGAGCGGCAGGGCGGTCACGTCGCCCTCGGCCAATTTATCCGCCATACCCACCAGCAGGGACTCCACCGTCTTGCGCAGCAGGTCAAACTGATGGCGGGTCACCACGTTGCCGGTGGGCTGGCCTGCCTTGTTAAGCTTGGCGGGGACAAAGAGGGATTCTCCCGTCTTCTCCATCGCCTGCACCACCGAGGCGTCGTCCAGTAGAAGGCCGCTCATACACATCTGTTTGAGCCGCTCCTGCGGTTTCTGTCCCCGCTTGACCACCAGGTCGGACAGGGGATGGTACAGCACGCCGCCGGGACGCAGGGTATCCCCCTCCAGATAGCGGCGACTGTTGTCACATAGGATGAAGAGGTAGATAAGCATCTGGGTGCCCAGTCCAGCGGTCAATTCGTTCATATCAAAGGTCTTGCTACCGGTCTTATAGTCCACCACGCGGACAAAGACGGTGCCGTCAAAGCGGCGGAACAGGTCCACGCGGTCCACAGAACCGCGCACCTGCACGCTGCCCAGGTTGGTGGGCAGGCGCAGAGACACCACGCCCTCGGCGTCCGTCTCCTCCTCAGGGTGGATGTTCAACTCAAAGTCCACCGGCACAAAATCGCTCTGGCGCAGTTCCATCAGGGTGTGCCACAGCATATTGCAGGCAGAGCGCTCCGCCAATCCCACCTGATAGAGGAAGCGGCCGCTCTTCTCCTCGATGCCGCCCATCTCCTTGTCAATGTAGGCGATGGTGGCGGCGTGCACATCCTCGCGCAGGCGAGCCATCAGCGCGCCGTCCAGCTCGGCGGTGGCCTCCTGCTGACGCAACTGGTCTACCAGGCCGCCCTCGGCGGAATAGATGGGCAACAGGGTCTCCATCAAATAGTGCACCAGGGTGCCGAAGACCGAGGCGTCCACCTGCGCCACGCGGCGGGGCTGGATGCGCAAACCGTATCGGCAGAAATAGGAAAAATGGCAATGATAGAAGGCCTCGGTCTGGCTGGCAGACAGGCACATCTCGGTGCCAAACAGGCTCTTGGCGGTCTCCGCATTCTCAATGCGGAAGGGTTTACCCGCCGCAGAGCGATCCACCGCCGCCAGGCGGGGTGCGTAGGCGGTCTTCTCCCCCAGCACCCGACGCAGACTGTGGGTCAGGGGGGTATCGGCGGTATAGTCCCGCGCCAGGCGGTCAAACATCTCGTGGGCAGACTCCAAGTCACTACCGTCCGCCATCTGGGCCACACCCACGGTGTGGCGGGGCAGGATGCGGCGCACCATCTCCACCAGAGGGGAGGGTGCGTTTTCGCCGCCGGTGTGATAGGCGATAATCAGCCGCTCAGAGGGGGCAGACAACGCCAGATAGGCGTAGTACCGCTCCTCCACGCACTGGGTCAGTACGTCCTCCGCCAGCGCCATCTTGCGCTCCTTCAGGCGGCGACGCTCGTCCTCCGACAGGATGCCGTTGCTCATGGGATAGGCAGGGAACACGCCCTCATTGGTGCCCAGCACGAACACAGCGCGGGGGGCACTGTAACGGATGCGGTCGGCGCTACCCACCGTCACCGCGTCCAGGCTCTGGGGCAGGGCGCCCATATCGATGGTGCGGCACAGCATGGTAAACATCTCTTCCAACTGGGCGGCGGGCATGGTCTCATCCCCCAGCGCCAGGGCGAAACGGTCCAGAATCTGCATCACCGCATCCCACAGGCGCTCGGCGTGAGCCGCCAGCACCGGCTGGGCCAGTTCCTCCAGCGTCTCGATCTGCGCCTTGATGCGAGCAGACAGGGTCTTCTGCCCGCCCAGCCAGGTGTACACCGCCGTGGCAAATTTGCGGCCGGTAAGGCGGCCGTGCAGGCTGTCCCGCAGGGTCATCAGCGGGCGCATCAGCGCGCCGCGACGGGCGTTGAGCCGCGCCAGGGCGGCGCGGTCGTAATCGTTCATCTCGCGACCGAGGCCGGAGGGGTTCTCGCTCCAATCCCGCTCCCAGCGGGCGCCGTCGATGCCCCAGGTGTAGACGTAATTCTCCACCTCCGCAATCTCGGTGGGGGACAACGGCCACAGATCGGTCTTCATCAGGCGCAACATCTCCTCGGTGCGCCAGCCGCCCACCGCCACACGCAGGGCGGCGCGGATATACACCACCAGCGGCTCGCACAGCACGTCCTGGCGGGCGTCCATATAGCAGGGGATGCCCTCGCGGTGGAGCATCTCATCCAAAATGCCTTGATAATCGGGGAGGTTGCGCACCGCCACCGTGATGTCGCGGCAACGATACCCCTCCTCGCGGAGCAGGCGACGAATCTGCCGCACCGCATAGGCGCACTCCTCGTACACGTCAACGCAGGGGGTCACCGTCACCTCGGAGGCGTCCTGCTCATACACCGTGGGAGAGGGAGCGTAGACGCCATGCTCCAGCGCCTGCAGGGCGCCGCTGGCGGTGCGGTGATTGTCGGTCAGTCGGGTCAGCGACCAGGTCAGGTGGTGGTCGGCGGCGACGCGGCGCAATTCCTCAATGGTGGCGGTGACGGGGGAAAACAACGGGAATTCGCGGCGGCAATCGGAGGGTTTGGTCCCGGGCCACGCCACACCGGGGGTGTCGGTGCACAGCGCCACGGTCATAGACGCCACACGGGGCATAAAGCCCTCCAGCACCTTGAGTTCCTGCACGGTGAAGCCCTTGAATCCATCCACAAACACGTGGATTCCGTCGGGGATGCGGCTATCCGGCAGGCGCTGAGCCAGGCGGGTCAGATCGTCCAACTCGTCCAATCCCGTGGCAGCGGCCAACCCCTCGTAGGCGGTGAAAATGCGGTAGAGCGCCTCCACCTTCTGCGGCAGCAGGCCCTCCTCTCCCTCCAGTTCGGCGGCCACCCGCTCCAACTCGTCGGTGGGCACGGCACAACGGCGCAACTCCTCCCACAGGGTGAGCAGCTGCTCCACGTAGGCGCTATCGGTGGCTAGGCGCACCCGCACGCCCTTCACAGGGGTGGCGGTATCCTCAGAGATGGCGGCCACCTGGGTCAGGGCGCGGCTCATCAGCAGCGCCCGCATCCCCTCGTCCAGCCGTCGACCGGTCAGGCCGCCCACCTCGCGGGCAACCATATCCGCCAGGCGGGAAAAGCTGAGCACCCGCACGCCGGAGGCCTGCACGGGACCCAACGAGCGCAGAATCGCCCGCTCGCTCTCAAAAGAGTACTGCTCCGGCACCAGCCAGAGGATATTCTTCTCCCCCTGTGCGGTGAGGGCGGCCAGACGGTCCAAAATGGCCTGCGTCTTTCCGCTGCCCGAGGGGCCGATGAGCAAATTGAGCATATCCGTTCACTCCTTTGAGATGTCTATAATGACAGTATACTACATCCTTCGGAAAAATCCAAGTAAAAAAGCCTCCCTACGGGAGGCTTTTTTAAAAATCAATATTCGCCCTTCTTGACCGCCGCGCGAACCGCGGCAAAGGTGGCGTCCTCCCCCTGCTCGCTGAGCATACGCAGCCACCCCTCCAGCAGGTCAGAGGTGGCGGGATGGATGCGGCGTCGCGGTTTGGCGGCGAGGAAATAATCCAGCGGGTGGCCGTCCTCGTAGGCGGCGCCGCGGTAGATCTTGCTGGCGGCCACGCGGTCGCAGAACATCTCCGCTACGTAGCGGATGGGCATCTTCACCGGCTCCAACTGCTTGGTCACCAGGTCGTAATCGGTCCAATACTCATAGTGGTGGCGATTGCGCCCCTTGTGGTGCATCCACGCCACGGAATAGCCGTGGACCGCCCGCTCCTGCTCGTTGGGGCTGCGGGTGCCCTGATAATACTTCGCCCCCGCCCGGAATTCGGCGGGCGCGTACTTGGACAGGTCGTGGAAGAGCCCCTGCCAGCCGATACCTACGCGAAAACAGTGGATAATCACGCGGTGGCGGTGGCGGGTAATGGTGGCAAAATGACGAAAGGGGTGCATACTTGCATTCCTCCGAATAGTGTGGTAAAATAAGGCGATCAGTCCGCCACACGCACCGCAGGGCGGCCGTCGTACAGGCGGAAGATGTCGCGGGTGGACTCCAACAGCGACATACACAGGCAATCGCCCTCCGAGATGATCAGGTGGTCCACCAGACGCACGTCCAGAGGCTTGAGCACGTCCGCCACCTTCTGGGTGGTGGTCACGTCCGCATTGGAGGGGAAGCAAAAACCGTTGGGATGATTGTGCGCCAGGATGATCTGGGTGGCGTTGTCCCGCAGAGCCTGCTGCACCGCCTGACGGATGTTGAACTGGGCGGAATTGACACTGCCCTCAAAGATACGGGTGGTATTCAGCACCTTTCGCTTATTATCCAGGCTGACCATCACCACCGACTCGTTCTTCTCACCCAAGAACCAGGGGATAAGATACTCTGCCATCTGGTTGGTGTCGTAGAGCTGCACCACGTCGCCCATGGTGATGTCCCGATAATAGCGGGCGGCCGCCTGACCCATCAGGGAGATCAGCGTCGCCACGTGGGGGGTGACCCCCGGCACGGTGATCAGGTCCTCGTAGTCGGCCTCCACCACCCGCATCCAATTGCCGTAGCGCTTGGTCAACTCGTGAGCCAGCGGGTTGGTATCCCGATACGGGATGGCGTAAAACAGCAACAATTCCAATATCTCGTGATCGCTGAAGCCGCTCAGGCCGTTGATCACAAAGCGTTCTTTCATCCGCTGGCGGTGGCCCTCGTGTTCGGTGCCCGGCTTATGCGGTTGTTGCGCCATAACTACCCACTTCTTTCGCTAAATAATATGTTTATTCTATCATATCCGTCCCTGTTTGTAAAGAGGAGGCATCTATGAAAACCACCGTCACCATCACCAAAAACGACGCCGGACAGCGTCTGGATAAATTCCTGACCAAGACCTACCGCAATCTGCCCATGTCTATGCTGTACAAGGCCATCCGCAAGAAGGACGTGCGCCTCAACGGCAAGCGGTGCGAGGCCGCCGACCGCCTCAAAGAGGGGGATCAGATCTATCTCTTCCTGCCGGACGACGCCCTAGAGATTGCGCCCCCCACCTACGAGTTTATGCACGCATCCAAGCAGCTGGACATCGTCTACGAGGACGAGCACGTGCTGCTGCTGAACAAGAAGGCGGGTCTGCTGGTGCACCCCGACAACCACGAGTTCGCCGACACCCTCATCTTCCGCGTGCAGCGGTATCTGTATGAGAAGGGCGAGTACAACCCCGCCGACGAGCAGAGTTTTGCCCCCGCGCTGGTCAATCGCATCGACCGCAACACCAGCGGCATCGTCATCGCCGCCAAGACCGCGGTGGCGCTGCGGGTGCTCAACCAAAAGCTCAAGGAGCGGGAGATCGAGAAGTACTATCTCTGCATCGTCCACGGCAAGATGCCTAAGGCGGAGGACACGCTGGAGGCGTTCCTCGAGAAGAATGAGGCGCAGAATCGCGTGTACATCTCCGACACCCAAAAGCAGGGTGCCCGCACCATCCGCACCCGCTACAAGGTACTGGAGGAGAAGAACGGCCTGTCCCTGTTGGAGATTCATCTGCTGACCGGCCGCACCCACCAGATCCGCGCCCATCTGGCCAGCATCGGCCACCCCCTGCTGGGTGACGGCAAGTACGGCACCAACGCCCTCAACAAAGGCACCGGATTCAACAAGCAGGCGCTGTGCTCCTATCGATTGGAGTTCGCCTTCACCTCCGACGCGGAGGAACTGAACTACCTCAACGGCAAAGAGTTCGCCCTCGACGACGTGTGGTTCGCCGACGCCTTCCGCAAGGGAGAAATTGGATAAAACATAAAGCCCTGCGACCTATGTCGCAGGGCTTTTTTCTATGCAAAGACGATGGCGTCGTCGGCGACCGAAAGGCGGATGATGTCCCCCTTTCGATAGGTAGCGGACAACAGTTTTTCCGCCAGCGGATCCTCCACCTGACGGCGTACCGCGCGGCGCAGAGGACGGGCTCCATAGACGGCATCGAACCCCTCCCGCGCCAAAAACGGTGCTACATCCGCATCGTAAGAAAAGGCGTAACCAAGGGGTTGTAAGCGCTTACGGACATCTTCGAGCAAGCGTGTGGCGATGGCGGTCACCTGCTGCTCGGTCAGCGGGCGGAACACCACGATCTCATCCACCCGACCGAGAAATTCCGGGCGGAAAATTTGCCGCAATTCCGCCATCGCCTCGCGGTGAAGCGCGGCGCTGGGCAGGCCGCCCGCCTGCCCTGCAAAGCCCACGCGCCCCTCCCCTGCCAGGCGGCGTGCACCCGCGTTGGAGGTCATCACGATGAGGGTGTTGCGAAAGTCCACCCGCCGCCCGCGGGAATCGGTGAGTTGCCCATCCTCTAAGATTTGCAGCAGCAGATTCTGAAGGTCGGGATGTGCTTTTTCCATCTCGTCCAGCAGCACCAAACTGTAGGGACGACGGCGCACCGCCTCGGTGAGCTGACCGCCCTCCTCGTGACCCACGTAGCCCGGCGGCGACCCCACCAGGCGGGAGACGGCGTGGGGCTCCATATACTCCGACATATCCAGGCGAATCATCGCCTTTTCATCGCCGAAGAGGGCCTCGGCCAGCGCCTTGCACAGTTCCGTCTTGCCCACCCCCGTGGGGCCCAACAGGATGAAGGAGCCCATGGGGCGGTGGGGGTCCTGCAACCCCAACCGTCCGCGGCGCACCGCCCGCGCCACGGCGGCCACCGCCGCATCCTGCCCCACCACGCGGCGTCGGAGGGTGTCCTCCAGCGATTGCAGACGCGCCCCCTCCTCGCATGTGATCTGCTCGGCGGGAATCCCCGTCCACTGCGCCACCACTGCCGCCACGTCTGCCCCGCTCACCTCGTCGCCGCCACGCAGGCGCACCCGCGCCGCGGCCTCGTCCAGCAGATCGATGGCCTTGTCGGGGAGAAAGCGGTCGGTGACGTACCGCATCGACAGGTCCACCGCCGCCGTCATCGCCTCCTCTCCGATGGTCACCTTGTGATGGCTCTCGTACTTCTCCCGCAGGCCGCGGAGCATCCCGCGGGTCGCGGCAGGGGTGGGCTCCTCCACCGACACCGGCTGAAAGCGCCGCTCCAGCGCCGCATCCTTTTCAATATGGCGGCGGTATTCGGCGATGGTGGTGGCGCCAATCAGCTGCAACTCGCCCCGCGCCAGCGCCGGTTTCAGGATATTGGCGGCGTCCACCGCCCCTTCGGCGGCGCCGGCACCAATGAGATTGTGAATCTCGTCGATAAACAGTAGCACGTCCCCCACCCGCCCCACCTCGGTGAGGGCGTTCTTCACCCGCTCCTCAAAGTCGCCGCGGTACTTGGTGCCCGCCACCATCCCGGTCAAATCCAGGGTGATCAGCCGCTTATCCCGCAGTGGCTCCGGCACCTCCCCCGCCGCCATCCGCTGAGCCAAGCCCTCCGCCACCGCGGTTTTGCCCACCCCCGGCTCGCCGATGAGACAGGGGTTGTTCTTGGTGCGACGGCAGAGGATGTGGATCACCCGCGCGGTCTCCTCCTCCCGCCCGATGACCGGGTCCAGCATCCCCGCCCGCGCCATAGCGGTCAGGTCGCGGCCATACTGGTCCAGGGTGGGGGTGCGTCCGCTCTTGGCGGCGCTGCGCTGGGACGCGGGAGAGGCGGCAGGTCCACCCGCCCGCGTCAAGTCGCCCAGCAATTCCTCGGGACGGCCGTCCAGTTGAGTAAGCAGCCGCACCGCCACCCCCGTATCGTCCCTCAGGATGGCGGCCAGCAGATGCTCGGTGCCCGCCAGCCGATGCTGTGCCATCGCCGCCGCGGCCACCGCATTATCCATCGCCGCCTTGGCGCGGGGGGTGAAATCCTCCACCGACAGGGTGCTGTAAGCGCCGCTGCTCTGAGCCTCGGTCAGGCGGCGGGCGTACCCCACCGCCGTGATGCCGCGACCGCCCAGCACCACCGCCGCCACGCCGCTGCCCTCCCGCAAGAGACCCAGCAGCAGGTGCTCGGTACCCACGTAGGTGTGCCCCATCTCCCGCGCCGCCTCCATCGCCAGATTCAGCGCCGTGTTGGCCTTATCCGTGAATCGCTTGAACCGATACATACCATCACTCCTTACCTACAATATAGGATGATTTTCGGGCGGTTATACATCGGTTTTTTATCACCATTCCCCCTGCCACACATACATTGATAATGAAAAGCGGTCTTTGAGGCGGGGTCGACACCGCCCCGACCGTCACAATAAGGAGGTGGCACTATGTGTCTGCGTAATTTGTTCTGCGGCAACGATTGCAACTGGATTCTGCTGGTCATCATCGTTCTGTTGCTCATCGATGAGGGCGGTTGCGGCGCAACTACCTATCCCGCCAACAACGGCTGCGGCTGTGGCTGCGGCTGCTAACACCCCCTAAACGCGGCAAGGAGGCCACCAATCGGTGACCTCCTTGTCTATTTTTTGACAACTCTTGACAATTTCCCCGTTTTTTGGTAATATCAGCGTACATTCTACTGTCGAAAGGGGGAGCAACCATGACCTCTACTGGTATCGTGCGCCGTATCGACTCTGCCGGCCGTTTTGTGTTGCCCATCGAGCTGCGCCGTACGCTGGACATCGGCGACGAGGACGCGCTGGAGATCTTTTTGGAGGACAACACCATCGTGCTCAAAAAGTATCAGCCCGCCTGCATCTTCTGCGGCAACGCCCGCGACGTCAGCGGCTATAAGGGCAAGAACGTGTGCGCCAACTGCCGCCGCGAGCTGGGCGACTCTGTCTAATGGAAGAAAACAAAAAATCCCGAGGCAATTGCCTCGGGATTTTGTCATTGTATCAGGCCCACTGAGACCAGTAGTTGATGTAATAGTCGCCAAACTCCAACTTAGCCGTGCCCTCGGGCAGGGTGATGGTGAAGGTGTCGATCTCACCCACCTCCAGCATACCGAAATACAGGGAGCCGAAGTAGGTGTCGCCCTCGATGGTGAGCACGTTGCCCTCGGCGTCGGTGCAGGTGTACAGCACGCGAGAAGTCTCCTCGGTCATCCACTTGGGACTGTAATTGTGCAGCGTCACCGTGACGGTATAACCGTCCTGAGAGATGGCGTCCACCAAAATGCGACCTCTGCCGTCGATGTCGTAGCCCACCTCGGGCAGGATGGCGGCGGGAACCTCGGGCGCCACGGGGCCCAGGGTGACCTCCCAACTGTTGATATACTGCTGCAAGCGACCCAGGTCCTTATTATTCACGCGGCCGTCGTCGTTGACGTCGCAGGCGGCCAGATTGACCTCGACCTCCCAGCCGTTGATGTACTGTTGCAGACGGCCCAGGTCCTTATTGTTGATCTTGCCATCGCCGTTGACGTCGCCGTATAATACACTGTCGGCGGTGGCCACGGAGGCGGTGGTGAACACCACGCCCAGCACCAGCACCAGCGCCAACAGAATGCTGCCTACTCGTTTCATCGGTCATTCCTCCTCGGAATCTGATATATGGATATTATACCAAATCCCCACCGACACTGTCAACCGCTTTCCATAAAATACGCCCCGAAGCCTAAGCCTCGGGGCGTATTACCATCATTTATCGATTTTGAATTGTACCATCGTAATCCTCAAAAGGATTACGCAACGTGACGTCGTGTCCATTCAGATATTTTTGGAGCAAACCCAAATCTCGGTTGTTAATCGTGCCATCGCCGTTCAAATCGGCAGTCTCCGTCGAGACCCAAACGTCCCAGCCGTTCAAGTATCGCTGCATAGCACCCAGGTCGCGGTTGTTGGTTTTGCCATCGCAATCGGCGTCACCCACGCGATACAACCACAACTCCACCATACCGTTGACGGTATCAAAATCCACCGTTTCACCGGCAGCGTTGACGGCATCACCCATTTGACAATACAAGCGGATGGGCACGATATCAACGGAATCGTTCTCCGCCTCTGCGTACAGATACACACCGGCCAACACGCCGTCGGTGGTGACATCCTGCCCGTCGGGGCTCTCCCAAATCAGATAAAATCCTTTTGTGGAAGCGCCCTCCTCCAACGGTTCAATAACCAGACCGGGAAAATCCTGCTCAGCCACCTGTAACAAAGACATCACACCAACCGGCTCGCCGCTGTGAAAATAAGCAGCAGGATAGGTGACCTTAATCTTCAGGCTGGAAATGCCGGGATTGTTAAAGATGCGAATGTATAGCGGCGTACACGCATCGCCGGTATAGCCGGCACCGGAATCTATACCAATCCAAGGGGTTTGCTCCTCCACCGCTGCCGCGGATAAGGAGAAGGCGCCAACACCTACCAACAGCGACAACAATAAGGCAACCGCCATCGCGAAAGTGGATACTTTTTTCATTTCCAAAACCTCCTTTAAAATTGCGTAAACTACTCCAAAATTATTATACTCCAAAAAAAAAAAAAAAAACAAGTCCTTTTTCCAAAAAACTCATAATTTCCCACATAAAAAACAGCCGCCACGACGTGACGGCTGTTTTGTGTTTCGGTACTTACTCGCGGTTGCGGTTCTCGAACAGACGGGTGATCTCCAGCAGATCGTCGTCCTCCTCGGGCCAATCGGTGATCTCCATCTTGGTCTGGCCAACGGGAACGGAGGGACGAGCCACGGGAGCCTTGAAGTCGGAGGTCAGGCCGGTGGCGATGACGGTCACGCTGACCTCGTCGCCCATCTCGTCATCCAGGCTGTAACCCCAGATGATGTTGGCGTCGGGATGCATCTGATCGCTGATGGCGCTGGTGGCGGCCTCCATCTCCTCGAAGTCGAAGTCCTCGGGAGCGACGATGTAGATCAGCACACCGCGGGCGCCGGCGATAGAGGTCTCCAGCAGGGGGCTCTCCACGGCGGACTGGGCGGCCTCGGCGGCGCGCTCCTTACCGGAGGCGCGGCCCATACCCATATGGGCGAAGCCGGCATCCTTCATAATCGCCAGCACGTCGGCGAAGTCCAGGTTGATGTCACCGGGACGCAGGATCAGCTCGGAGATGCTCTGCACACCCTGGCGCAGAACCTCGTCGGCCATCTCGAAGGCGTTCTTCATGGTGATGCGCTCGGTGGTGACCAGCTTGATGCGGTCGTTGGGGATGACCACCAGGCTATCCACGTGCTCCTTCAGCGCGGCGATACCGTCGTCGGCCTGAGCCATACGGCGCTTACCCTCAAAGGAGAAGGGCTTGGTCACGATGCCGACGGTGAGGATGCCCATATCGCGGGCAATCTGGGCCACCACGGGGGCAGCGCCGGTGCCGGTGCCGCCGCCCATACCGGCCGTGACAAACACCATATCCGCACCCTGGAGGGCGGCCACGATCTCGGCGTGGCTCACCTCCGCGGCACGCTGGCCACGCTGGGGGTCGCCGCCGGCGCCATGGCCGCGGGTCAACTTCTGACCGATCTGAATCTTATGAGTAGCCAGGGACACGTCCAGCACGGCGGCGTCGGTGTTGATGGCCATAAATTCTACACCACGGACGTCAGCGCGCACCATACGGTTGATGGCGTTGCCGCCGCCACCGCCCACGCCGATGACCTTGATAGTAATGCTGTTATTCGGGACTGCTGCGTTGATCTGCATCATACTGTCGTCCTCCTATTTATACAATAAGATGATTTATAAGTTATTCTTATACACTATATATTGTAGCACGGTCTATTTCGTTTTTCAATAACTATTTCAAAAAAGTGCGAACTTTTTTACACTTTTTTCGACAAAAATAAACAGAGGAGGGCCCTGTCGGACCCTCCTCTGTGATTTCGCGCAAATCAGTGGTTTTTGCGGGTGTACACCGCGCCGTCGTTGCTGTCGTCATCGTCGCCGTAGGAGGTCATATCCACCACGCCGTCGGCGTCCTCGCCGTGCTGCTCCCACACCTCCGGCAGGGTGGCCGCCAGGGCGTCCATCTGCACCGACAGGGCGGAGGAATCGCCCAGCAGCACCGTCAGACCCTCCTGCAATTTGAGGGTGATAGCGGTCTTATCCGTCACGTCGATGGTGGTGGGGTGGATGACCTCGTGGTCGTCGGCGCCATTCAGAATGGCGTTGACAATCTTCAGGGTACGGGTGTCCAGCAGCTCCTTGCCCACCACGTTGGTCTCGCAGGAGGCGCCCACAATCCGCACCACGTCGGCGGAGAGGCTCTCCTCCATCAGCAGTTCCAAAGCCACGTTCTTATCGTTAATCAGGGTCCACGCATCCCCCACCTGCACCGCCGCCATGGGCTTCTGCTGGGTCTGGCCAAGCTTATCCAGTACCTCCTGGGGGGTGTAAATGGCCTTATCGTTATTCTTATTTTCATCGGAATAGAAAATCATATCCAGGCGGCCGGCGGCATCCTCGCCGTTGTTGGCGTAGAGCGAGGGCAGGATGCCGGTCAGGGCGCGAATCTGATTCTCCAGATTGGTCTCGTTACCCAACACCACCTGCATCCGATCGTTCAGTTGGATAGAAATCTTGGTCTTGCTGGTGATGTCGATGGTGGTCATACCCTCCAGGCTGTATCGACCCGCCGAGCTCACCAGGGCGCGGCAGATGCGCAGGCTGCGCTCGTCCAGCAGGCTCTGGCCCACCGCCTCGTTCTCCAAGGTGGCGCCCTTGATGCGCACCGTGTCGGCGGGGATGGACTCCTCGGTCACCAACTCCAGGGCGCGGTTGTTATCGCCCAGGATCATCCAGCCGTCCTCCCGCTCCACCGCGGCCATCACCGGCACCTCGGTGACCCGAATGTGCAGGGTGTAGAAGGAGTCGTTGCCCACCTCCACCGTGTCCAAATAGGGGAACGCGGCAGTCAGGTTGGCGTGAGCCTTAATCTTATTGACGCTGAGCAGACTCTGTCCCACGAACAGCTTGCTGGCCTTGATGATCTCCTCGTCGGAGTAGCGGGTATCGCCCTCCACCACGATCTCCTTGACCGCCAGGAAGCCGGCGGTCTCGCCGCGGGCGCTCTTCTGGTCCGCCACGATCTTGACCACCACGCCGGCGGTGATGAGGCCCACCAGTAGGACGATGGCCAGCACGATGGCGGTGCGCATAATCAGCAGCTTGCGGCGGCGGCGCTTGCGCGCCAGCGCCCGCGCCTGGCGCAGGTCATCGGGGCGTTGATTGGTGTTGGGGGTACGTTGTTCGTTCATACAGCGTCCATTCCTTTTCAAAATCTTGTGATACACGCGCCGGCGCGGCGCAGGCATTCCACGGGGTCTTGGTATCCCCGATCCAGGTGATGCAATTCCGTCATATGGGTGTCACCCTCCGCCGCCAGGGAGGCAATCAGCAGGGCGGCGCCGCCACGCAGGTCGGTGCAGGACACCGAGGCTCCGTGAAGAGCGGGTACGCCCTCCACCACCGCCACGCGGCCGTCCACGCGGATGCAGGCGCCCATACGGGCCAGCTCGTCGACGTAGCGATATCGATTGGCGAATATGGTCTCGACGCACACGGTGGTGCCATCCCCCAGGCAGGCCGCCGCCAGCAGCGGAGCCGCCGCGTCGGTGGGAAAGCCGGGGTAAGGCAGGGTGCGGATGGTGCCCAACCCACGCAGGCGGGCGGGCGCCGAGATATGTAGGTCCTCCCCTGCCGCGGTGATGACACACCCCGCCTGCTCCAGCGGAGCGAAGGCGGGAGACACCGGCAGGGCGGGACAATCGGTCAGGGTCAGGTTGCCGCCGGTGATGGCGGCGGCCGCCAGATAGGTGGCAGCCTCGATGCGGTCCGCCATCACCCGATGGCAGGCGCCGTGGAGCCGCGGCACACCCTCGATGACGATGGTGCCGCTGTCGCCGCCGCGGATGCGTCCGCCACAGGCGTTGAGAAAGGCGCACAGATCGCCGATCTCCGGCTCCCGCGCGGCGTGGCGAAGCACCGTGGTGCCGTCGGCGGTACAGGCCGCCAACAGCACGTTCTCGGTGGCACCCACACTGGGGAAGGGTAAGGTGATGTCCGCCCCACGCAGGTGGGTGGCGGTGCAGCGAATGCTGCCCCCTACCTCCTCAATGGTCGCCCCCAGCCGCCGCAGGGCGGACAGGTGCAGGTCGATGGGGCGCGGCCCCAACTCGCACCCGCCGGGGTGGGTCAGGGTAGCCTCGCCGCATCGGGCGAGGATGGCGCCGAGAAACACAATGGACGAGCGCATCGCCCGCATCAGGGCGTCCGGCACGCATCCGCAGCGCAGATTGGCGGCGTCCACCGTCACCTCATCACCCTGCTGGGAAACCACGCAACCCAGGTGGCGTAAGATGTCAATGGAAGCGCTTACATCCGCTAAATTCGGGCAGTTTGTCAATCGGCTCGTATCCGCCGCCAACAGGGTGGCGGCCAGCAGCGGTAGGGCACTGTTCTTGGCCCCGTGGATGGGAATCTCCCCCTCCAGCCGACGGCCGCCGCAGACGTGAATCGCATTCATTGGGACCCCTCCTCTCCACACAGTCAATGTATGCGAGGGGAATCTGTCCCGACAAATTTATTTTTTAAACAGGGCGTTCAACTGCTCCATAATGCGGGCGTCAGCATCCAAAATGGCGGCGCCGCGAACGTTCTGCTCCATCCGACGCAGGGTGTCGGCGTCGGCGGTGATCTCCTGAATGGCGTCCCACAGACGGTCGGCGGTGAGGTCCTTCTCCTCAATGCACACCGCCGCGCCACGGTTGACCAGCACCATCGCGTTGTGGTACTGATGATTCTCCGCCACGTAGGGGGAGGGAATCAGCACGGAGGGCTTGCCTGCGGCAGGCAGTTCGCTGAGGGTCATAGCGCCGCAACGGCAGATGACCAGATCGGCCGCCGCCATACAGCGGGGCATATCGTCGATGTACTCACGCACGGTGACGCCGTCACCGGTGAGGGCTACCCCCATCTCGTCCAACTGCGCCTTCATAGCGGCGTAACCCGCTTTACCGGCGCCGTGGATGTGCTGCAACTTGCCCTCGGCGCGGCTGCGGCGGAGCACCTCCGCCATCGCCTCGTTGATACGGGCGGCGCCCAGACTGCCGCCAAAGGACAGCACCATCGGGCGGTTATCCAGACCCAGCTCGGCGCGGGCCGCCGCCTTATCCAGCGTGACAAAGTCGGCGCGGATGGGATTGCCGGTAACCACCGACTTGACCCCCTCGGGTAGGTGACGGCGGGCGTCCTCGCTGCACAGCAGCACCAGGGCGCCCTCCTTGCCCAGCATCTTCACGGTGACACCGGGGAAGGCGTTGGACTCGTGCACCGCCACGGGAATGCCCCGCTTGAGGCACTCGCGCAGCACAGGGCCGCAGACGTAGCCGCCGGTGCCGACGGCCAGGTCGGGCTTAAACTCTTTAATAATGCGGGCAGAGGCGGCCGAAGCGGTCACCACGTCCACCGCCGCCAGAATGTTGCGGCCGATATTCTTCAGGCTCAGGCGGCGCTGAAAACCGCGCACGCTGACGGTGCGGATGGCATAGCCCGCCGCAGGCACCAGCTGGGTCTCCATACGACCCTTGGCGCCCACAAACAGAAACTCCGCGTCGGGATATTCCTTTTTCAGCATCTCGGCAATGGCAAGGGCGGGGTTGATGTGGCCCGCGGTACCGCCACCGGTCATCAGAATACGCATAGGATTCACTCCTTATAGTTTTTCCATTCGGGATTGTCGGGAGACCGACAGTACAACGCCCATCTGCGCCAGCAGCACCACCAGCGAGGTGCCGCCGTAACTGAAGAAGGGCAGGCTGATACCGGTATTGGGCAGCAGGTTGGAAACCACCGCCACGTTGATGGCCACCTGCACGCCGATCTGTAGGGTCAGACCCAGCGCCAGCATACAGCCGAACTTATCCGGCGCCTTCAGCGCGATCTTGAAGCCGCGCCACACCAGCAGGGCGAAGAGAATCAGCAGCAGCACCGCGCCGATCCAGCCCATCTCCTCACAGAACACCGAGAAGATGAAATCGTTCTGCGGCTCGGGGAGGAACAGGTGCTTCTGACGGGAATTGCCGGGTCCCTGACCCAGCAGGCCGCCGGAGCCGATGGCGTACAGCGACTGCACCGTCTGCCACGCCATATCGCGGCCCTGGGCGCCGTTGGGGAACTCGATTTCGTTGGCAAAGGATTCCAGCGGATAGCGCCACACCAGGATGCGATCCTGCTCGTAGCCCATCACCAGAATGAGAAACAACACACCGGACACGCCCAACAGCAGGGTGCCCAGCAGATACCAAAAGCGGGTGCCGCCCACAAACAACATCGCAAAACCCAGGATGCCGATGAGCAGGGTGCCGGACAGGTGGGGCTCGATAACCACCAGCAGGCAGGTGGCCGCCAGCGGAATCATCGGCACCACAAAGCCGCGGCCGAAACTCTTCATCCGCTTGTGATATCGCGAAATGTAATGGGCGAACAACAAAACCAGCGCAAACTTGGCAATCTCCGACGGCTGGAAGGAGATGGGACCGATCTGCACCCAGCGCTGGATGCCGGTCTGGGAGGGCATAAACAACGCCACCACCAGCAGCGCCATACTGACGCCCCAAACGGGCCAGGCCAAGCGGTGCAGCACGTGATAATCCATCATGGACACCACCAGCATCACCACAAATCCCATCACGGCGAAAATCGCCTGCTTGCGGATGTAGAAGAAGCTGTCGCCGTCGTTGTAGTTAAAGGCGTACACGTGACTGGCGGAGTACAAGGTCGCCAAACCGACGATCAAAATGATCATCAGCAGGGCGAAAAACTGCATATCAAAGCCGGTGGTCAGATTGAATAATTTCAGCGGGCGTCGACCGCCGGACTGCGCCGTCGCCGCAGAGGGCAGGCGCTTACCTCTATCCGTCGCCATCGCATACACTCCTTTCTATGATTTCGGCCGGGGGAATCAGGCGTACATCTGCAACATCACCGCGCCCACGCAACCCACCAGGGTCACCAGCGCGAAGACGGTCACGATGCGGTTTTCGCTCCAGCCGCACAGTTCAAAATGATGGTGCAAGGGACTCATCTTAAACAGTCGCTTGCCGTGGGTCAGCTTGAAATAGCCGACCTGCAGAATCACCGACAGGTTCTCGGCGATATACAGGATGCCGATGGGCACCAACAGGAAGGGCTGCTCGATGCCGAAGGCGAGAGCAGTGAGGGCACCGCCGATAAACAGGGAGCCGGTGTCACCCATAAACACCTTGGCGGGGTGCAGATTCCACATCAGGAAGCCTGCCAGACCGCCGGCCAGCGCCACCGCAGGGATGCCCAGAGACATATGACCCGACAGACCGCTGAGCAGCAACAGTGCCAGCGCCGCCACAAAGCCGGTGAGGCCGCACAGGCCGTCCACGCCGTCGGTGAGGTTGGTGGCGTTGCTCATCGCCACGATGACAAACACGGTGAAGGGGATGTACCAAATACCCCAGCAGACTTCGCCAAAGAAGGGGATGGTGAAGGTGCCCTTACCGAAGATATACAGAACCACCGCGTAGGCGACAGACACCAGCAGCTGCAAGAACAATTTCTGGGAGGCGGAGAGACCCTTATTGCGCTTCTTGACCACCTTGATGTAGTCGTCCAGGAAGCCAATCAGGCCGCAACCCAGCGCCAAACCGATGCCGCCCCAGAAGCGCACCAGCTCGTAGGGGGTGGACAGCAACTTGGGCAGTTCCACCTGGTCGGCGGGGATCCTCAGGTTCCAAATGATGGGCTCCTTGATGGTGTACACAGCGATTACCGCGGCGATGATGGACACCACAAAGCCGAGAATGAACAGAATGCCGCCCATTGTGGGGGTGCCCTGCTTATTCTGGTGCCAGGTGGGGCCGTCCTCCAGGATGGTCTGGCCGAATTTCAATTTGTGCAGCCAAGGAATCAGCCATTTACCCAAAATCCATGCAATCAAAAAGGAAAGAATGCCGGTAGCGGCCAAAATAACCGTATTATTGATATGCATACAACGTCCTCCTCATTTAGTTGGCCAAGGCGTCGGCCACAACTTCCCGCTCATCCAGGTGGATGGTTTCGGTTGCCAAAATCTGATAGGTTTCGTGACCTTTGCCCGCCAGCAGGATGGTGTCGCCCGCCTGCGCGTTGGCAATGGCCCAGTGGATGGCCTCGATGCGGTTCTCCACCACCGTGTAGGGGGTGGTCGTATCCGTCAAGCCTGCCACAATATCCTCGATGATGGCAGCAGGATTCTCGGAACGAGGATTGTCGGAGGTGATGACCAGATAATCCGACAGAGCCGCCGCGGACTGCGCCATCAGGGGGCGCTTGGTCTTATCGCGGTCGCCGCCGCAACCAAAGAGGGTCACCAGGCGACCCTCACAGCACTGCTTGAGGGTGCGGCAGATGTTATCCAATCCGTCGGGGGTGTGAGCATAGTCGATGACCACGGTGAAATCTCGTCCCGTAGGCACCACCTCGGCGCGACCCTTGACGCCGTTGGCGGCGGAGAGTGCCGCCACCACGCGGTCAAAGGGCATCCCCAATTTGAGACACACGGTGGCGGCGCACAGGCCGTTATACACCGAGAATTCGCCGGGAATCTGCATATTCACCGCCGCGGTGCCCTGAGCACACGCCAGCGTGAAGTCCACGCCGTCGGCGCGGAAACGAATGTCGCGGGCGGCATAATCCGCCTCACCCTTAATGGAGTAGGTCTCCATCGGGCAGGTCACGCCGTCGCTAATGGGGGCCGCCCACTCATCGTCGGCATTGACCAAACCGGCACGGGAGATGGCGAAGAGTTCCTTCTTGGCCAGCATATAATTCTCCATGGTGCCGTGGTAATCCAAATGATCCTGGGTCAGGTTGGTGAACACGCCCAGCTCGTAGGTGCAGCCCGCCACGCGGTGCTGGTGCAGGGCGTGGGAGGACACCTCCATCACGCAGTAGTCGCACCCCTCCGCCACCATTTGAGCCAGCAGACTCTGCAGGTCGTAGGGGCCGGGGGTGGTATTCTGAGAGGGGATCTCTCGATCGCCGATGAGGTTGTGGATGGTGCCGATGAGACCCACCGTGTAGCCCTCGTGCTCCAGCATAGACTTGATGAGGGTGGTGGTGGTGGTCTTGCCGTTGGTGCCGGTGATGCCGATCATCTTAATCTTGGTGGCGGGACGACCGAACCAGTTGGCGCAGATGGTAGCCCACGCCACACGGGTGTCCGCCGCCATCAGCTGGTTGTGCAGACCCAGATCCCGCTGCACCAACACCAGGGCGCCCGCCGCCTGTGCCGCCTCGGCAAAGCGGTGGCCATCCACCGCGGTGCCCGCGATGCACACAAACAGGCAACCGGGCTCTACGCGACGGGAGTCGCAGGTGATGGAGGTGATCTCCACATCCTCCCCTACCCCATCGCAGGCGATGCCGGTATTAGCCAACAGTTCATACAGTTTCATCCGTTTCTCATCCTCTCTGAGGTTTGCAATCAGTTCTCTTCCGTATCTTGGTAATAGAAATTGACCTCGATAACCGTGCCCTTGGGCACCTGCTCGCCCTCTTTGTAATTCTGGCGATTGGAGACGGCCGCCTCGGCGGAGCCGCTGACCAGGCCGGTCAGCTGAACGTTGAGACCCAAGCGGGCGGCGCGAGAATTGACCTCGTTGACCGACAGGCCCAGCAGATTGGGCACGGTGACCATCTCGGCCTCGGTATCCTCGGTGTACAGCAGCACGGTGCCGCCTGCGGGAATGGTCTGACCCGCCTCGGGCACCTGCATAACCACCTTATCGCCATCGCCGACGATGGTGGCCTTGAGGCCCGCGTTGGCCACCTTATTCTGTGCCACGGCGGTGGTCTGACCCGTCACGTCGGGGGTGACGCGGGAGAGGGAGCTGAGCTCCTCGTTGGTGTAGGAGGGTTCCACTCCCAGGTGGGGCAGAATCGCCTCAAAAATCTTCTGTGCCACGGGGGCGGACAGGGTGCCGCCGTAGCGGATCTCGGTCTGGGGGTCATCCAGCAGCACCAGCACCGCCACCTTGGGGTCGTCGGCGGGAGCAAAGCCGCTGAAGGAGGCGATAACGTCGTCGGTGTTCTCCACGGTGGCTCGCTTTTCGGAGGTACCGGTCTTGCCCGCTACGCGGTAGCCCGCCACGTAGGCGTTCTTGGAACCGCCGCCGTTGACGATGTCGCCCAGAATCTTACAAATGCGCTGAGAGGTCTCCTCCGAGATGATCTGGCGCTTGACCTGAGGCTCGGTGGAGGAGATGACGTTGCCGTCGGCGTCCAGCACCTGAGACACCACGTAGGGAGTCATCAGCTTGCCACCGTTGGCGATGGCGCACATAGCGGTGATCATCTGGATGGGGGTCACCTGGAAGGTCTGACCGAAGGAGGTGGTGGCCAGGGAGGCCTCGGAATTCTGCAGGGTCTCCAGCGAGTGGAAGATGCGGTAATCCTGCTCGCCGTTCATATCGATGCCGGTCTTTTCGGTAAAGCCGAAGCCGTTGAAATACTTGTAGAAGGTGTTGGCGCCGATCTTCAGGCCCAGCTGCATGAAGTAGGGGTTGCAGGACTTGGAGATGGCGGTGGGCAGGTCGATGTTGCCGTGCTTATTGGGGTAGACGTGGCAACGGATGGGCTGGTTCCAGCCCTCCACACGCAGGGCATTGGTACACTCGTAGCAGGTGCTCTCGGAGAGCATATTCTCCTCGAGACCCATAGCGGTGGTGAACACCTTGAAGACCGAGCCGGGCTCATAGGAGTCGGTGATGGCCTTGTTACGCCACTGCAGCTGACGCGCCGCGTAGATGGCCTCCGACTTCTCATCGCCGGACAGGGTGGCGATCAGCGACTTGGTGGTGGGGTCGGTGATGGTGAAGGGGTCGTTGGGGTCGTAGTCGCCCTTGGTCGCCATCGCCAAGATGGCGCCGGTGTTGACGTCCATCACGATGGCCACGCCGCGATGCAGGGCGCCGGTGGACTCCACCGCCTCCGCCAGGTACTTCTCGGTGTACATCTGCACGGTGGAGTTGATGGTGGTCACCAGGCCGTAGCCGTCCAGCGCGTCCACCACCTTGGTGTATTCCATATCGGTGGGCATCTCGTCGCCGATACCGTTCTGGGCGGTGACGATGCGGCCGGGGGTGCCGGACAGCACGGAGTTGTACTTAGCCTCCAGGCCCTCCAGACCCGAGTTGTCGGTGCCGGTGAAGCCCAAGATGGTGGAGGCCAGGCTGCCCTGGGGATAGTAGCGCTTATAGTCGGTGATGATGTAGAAGGCCTTGGAGAGACCATTCTTCTCCGCCCACTCGACGAAGGCGGTCTTCTGCTTGTACTCCACCTTAGACTGAATCACCTCGTACTGCGAGTTCAGCTTGCCGGTCTGGGAGTACAACTTGTCATAATCTAGGTCGAACATCTCGGACAGGTCGGTGGCGATGCGCTGGCGCATCAGCTCCAGCGCCTGCTCGTCGGTGAGGGTCTGGGTGGTGTCCACACCCTCCAATCGCTCCCAGTTGCAGGCGGCGATGTTCTTGGGGGACATAATGATCTTCCAGACATCGGCGGACTCCGCCAGCGGCTGCATATTGGCGTCGTAGATGGGGCCGCGCTTGGCGGACACCACGGTATCGCTCATCTGCTGGGACACCGCACGCTTCTGCCAGTCCTCGCCCTCCAACAATTGCAGTTCGAACAACTTGACCACATTGGCGAGGAAAAACACAAACACCACCAGGATCAGCACGATCCGTGCGCGGTTGCGCATCTGGCGGGTGGGCATACGGGTAGTGGGGGTGTTTTTCGGCTGATTTTCCTTCATATGCGGTCTCCTTTCGTGAGATTCGACGGAATTCGGCAGCATTTCTCCCCCATCGACACAGGGGGATAAAACAACAAAACGAGAGTTAAGAGCGTGTGCGTCTTAACTCTCGATGCTGCCTGTACATAGGTATGCTATCAGGCGCACAATATGACGCCTCGGGCGGAACATCTCGCCCTTACGATACAAAGTCTACCACAGCGTTCCACGCCCGACGGAACCAGTTGCCCTCCACCTCGGGGATGGAGACGCGGTCCTCTTCGATGGCCTCGATGTAATAGATCTGATTGCTGTTGATGGGGTTCATCCCATTATCCTGCACGTAGGCGTTCACCTTCTCAGCGGAGGTGAGGCCGGCGATCTCGGATTTGAGACGCACCTCTTCGGACACCAGGGCGCTGTACTGTGCCTGCATATCCAGGATGCTCTTGTTGATCTCGGTCATACGCACCCGCATGGTGATGAAATAGCCGGCCAGTGCCAGGGCAACGGCGCCGACCGCCAGGTAGACGAACAGATTCAGCACAGACTGACGGCGGTTGCGACGACGGTTGTCCTCGGTGGCCTTTGCGTTGTTTTTGAGCTCTACCAGATGGGGTTTGCGGGGCTGGAACAATTCCAGATCATAGGCTCTGCTCGCCTGTGCCATATACGTCTACCTCCTTCTATAATATAATGAGTAATTTAATCCTTATACCGATCGTGAAGCTTCTCCACGCAACGCAGCTTGGCGCTGCGGCTGCGGGGGTTGGCCGCCAACTCTTCGGCGGTGGCCACCGCCGGCTTTTTGGTCACCAGGGCGGCGGCGGGGGTGCGTCCGCAGACGCACACAGGGAATTCACGGGGGCAGATGCAACCCTGCCGGAATTCTTGGAATCGATTCTTCACCATCGCGTCCTCCAACGAGTGGAAGGTGATGATAGCCAAGCGACCGCCCACATTGAGGCAATCGAAGG
>JAZREF010000037.1:0-11063 GCA_045660625.1 Acutalibacteraceae bacterium | reverse complement strand
GTCCTGTTCGCAGGTCGCCGGTTCGGCGCTGAGGGGGACGTAGTTGTGACCCAGTGCGGCGGTGGCGGAATCGGTGTAGGTATCACCGCAATTGGCGCAAGTGTGGGTGGTGTAACCGCCGCTGACGCAGTCGGGGGCGGTCACCACCGAGTCGTAGGCGTGACCGGTGGCGGGGATGGTCTCCTCATACGAGTCGCCACACACGGAGCAGGTGTACACATGCCGACCCGCATTCAGGCAATCCGCGGGGGTGGTCTCTACGGCGTAAGTATGGTCACCCAGCGGCAGATCGTCGCGGCAGCCGTCCAACAACAGTTTGCACACCACGCAGTAGGTGTAGGTGGCGTGACCGGGGGTAATGCAGGTAGAAGTCACCGCCTCCACCGTCTCGGTCTGCGTATGGGGACAGGCGTGCTCGCCCCAATCAAACTGATCGTCGTTATAACTATTCGCGCCCACCGCAGGGATGGCGGTCAGCAGCATCAGCGCAGACAACAACAGCGCCACGCATCGTTTCATACCAACACTCCTCTTACATTAAGGAAATAAAATACAGTATCAGTGTACCGCAAATCGGCGCAAATGTCAAACAAAAAGGAAAAGCCCGAGGGGAATCCCCTCGGGCTTTGGATTGGATGAAATTAACCCAGCTGAACGTCCCAGCCGTTGATGTACTGCTGCAGGCGGCCCAGGTCCTTATTGTTGACCTTGCCGTCGCCGTTGACGTCGCAGGCATCCAGGTTGACCTCGACCTCCCAGCCGTTGATGTACTGCTGCAGGCGGCCCAGATCCTTGTTGTTGACCTTGCCGTCACCGTTGATGTCGCCCAGCAACACGTCGTTGGAGGGCTCCACAATCTGCACGGCGCCGTTCACCGCGTCGAACCACACGGTCTCGTCAGCGGCATTGAACATATCGGCGGGGCAATTGAACTCCAAGGTGATGGCGGAAGTGCCTTCAGCGCCGGCCAGCACCTCGAAATCCAGGGTAGCCAGCAGATCGGCGGTGCTGTTGGGCTTGGTGGCCTCGCACCAGTTGATGATGAAGTAGCCCTTAGTGTTGGCCACGTCGGGGTCGCTGTAAGAATAGCCGCCGGCGGAGAAGTTACCGTCGGTGCAACCCACAAACTTCAGCACCGCGGGGTCGAAGTACACCTTCACCTTAGCGGAGACGATGCCGGGGTTGTTGGTCAGGGAGACGGTGATGCTGACGGTGTCGCCCACGGAGCCCTCCACGGTGGAGGCCACGATGGAGCCGACGTACTCGGCGGGCTTCTCAGGCACCTCACGGGTGGCGCCGCAGACGTTGCAGTCGGCGTCGTAATCGTCGTCGTAGGCGTGGTCACCGGTGGCGGCGATGATCTCCTCATAGTAGTCGCCGCACAGGGAGCAATAATAGGTGGTGGCGCCGTTCTCGCCGCAGGTGGGATCGATCACGTCGGTCTCGTACTCGTGGGTGCAATCGGTCTCGTCCTCATAGTAGTACAGGTCGGCGTGGAAGCCGTTGTAGGACACCTTGACGGGGCCCATGGTGGTGTACTGCTTATCGTTGCGGGTACCGAAGGCGTACAGCTCGCCATTCACCTCAGACACCAGGGTCCACAGATCCCAGTCGTAGGTGTAGACGGTGGAGGCGGTGTATTCATAGGCACCATTGACGTGGGTGCCGCTGACCACCATATTGATGTACACCTTGTTGTCGTCCTCGTCCAGGGCGTACAGGTAGTAGCCACCGGCGGTGGCCTCCAGCCACACCTCGATGGCCTCATACTCGTCGGTGGTGGTGGCCATATAGTAGCCGTTCATCTCACCGTTGAGGAAGTAAACGTCCTCGGCGCTGACGTTCTCCTGCACCATACCCAGCAGGTAGGGAATGGTGGTGTCAATCTCGCCATCCACGGGCTCGTCGGGCTCGTCGGGAGTGTCGGGGGTGTCGGGGGTGTCGGGTTCGGGATCCACAGGGGTATCGGGGGTTTCGCCGCCGATCTCGCCGTACAGACGGGCGATGTAATCGGTGTCGCTCATCTTAGCGGTGGTCAGACAGCCCACGGTGACGTAGCTGCCATAGGTGCCCATATAGCAGATCTGGTCGCCGGCGGGAGCGCAGAAAGCGTTGCGGTCGGCATCCAGAGTGAACACAGAACCGGAGGCACCGAAGGTGAAGTTGTAATGGGTGCCGCTCTGCTCCAGCTTGATGTACTTCTTAGCGCCGGTAGAGTCGATGAAATACAGCATATAGCCGCCGTCCACCAGCTCCACGTACACATCCACGGCGTTGTCCACGCTGGTGTCGGTGGCACCGTAGTAGCCGCTCATAGCACCGGTGAAGTAGTAGATGGCGCCCTTCTGGGTCTGGTCCAGACCCAGCTTGTAGGCCACGCCCTCCTTATACTCGGTGACGACGCCCAACTCGCCGGCGGGAGTGTCGGGAGTGACGGGGGTGTCGGGCTCATCGGGGATCTCGGGAATCTCAGGCTGCTCGGGGGTGGCGCCGTTGATGTACACGGTGATGGTGTAAGCGCGCACCTGAGAAACCAACTTCTCCCAAGTGATGGAGTCCACCGCATTGGCAAACTCGATGGTGACGTTGCCATCCAGCACGGTGGCGGTAGCGTTGGCATCGTCGATCTCCGCCCAACCGGCGGCATAGTCGTTATCGTCGTAGGTAACGCTATCGATCACGATGGCGGTCATACCGGGGTACTCGATGGTGACAGTAGAGGACTTGTAGAAACGGCCGGGATTGCCGTAATCGCCAACGTTAGCGGTGGAAGAACCCTTCTCGTTGGTGACGGTGATGCCGTTCTGTGCCCACACCTGCTTAGAGGAGGAGTACTCGATACGGTTGGCCTTGTCGGTCAGGTCCAGGGTGGCAGAATCGCCGGTGGGAGCGTCGGGGGTGTCGGGAGTCTCGGGCTCATCGGGGGTCTCGGGCTCGTCCGGCTCCACGGGGGGAGTCACAGAGCCGCCGCCCTCACCGTACACGGTGATGGAGAAAGCGCGGGACTGGGCAGACAGGGTCTCCCAAGTGAAAGAATCGGCGGCGGCAGCCAGCTCGATGGTGATGATGTTGCCATCCTTGGTGGCGGTGGCGTCGGCGGAGAAGGAATTGGTCCAGCCGTCCACGTACTTGGCCTCCAGGTTGCCGCAATCGATGACGATCTTGGTCATACCGGGGTACTCAATCATAACGGTAGAGGACTTATAGAAGCGAGCGGGATAGCCGTCGCCGCCGTAGTCGCCCACGTTAGAGGTGGAAGCACCCTTGTCATTGGTGACAGTGATGCCATTCTGTGCCCACACCTGCTGAGAGGTGCTGTAGGACACGCGATTTGCCTTATCGGTGAAGTCGATGGTGGCAGAACCACTCTCGGCCGCCACAGAGAAGGGGATGATGCTGCACAGCATCAGAACCGCCAACAGTGCGGCAACCAGTTTGCGCATTTTCATAGGTCTGTTCCTCCTGAAAAAAGGTTTTTGGTGGGGTGAAACCTCATCCTTATTACCATATCATATAACGACCGAAATTGCAAGAATTGGCAATAAAAAACGACGGAGAAAATCTCCGTCGTGTTTTGTTAATTATTCAGTATTCTCTGCAGAGCGGCCAGGTCGCGGTTATTGATGTTGCCGTCGCCGTTGACGTCGGCGCCCATCTCGTTGATGGTCACGTCCCAGTCGTTGAGATACTTCTGCAGCAGTGCCAGATCGCGGTTGTTGAGGTTGCCGTCGGCATTAAGGTCACCGGCCGCCACGGCGGGGGCCACGTAGTAGGTATTCACCAGCCAGGCGGACTCCTCGATGAAGGCGCCCTGACGAATCGGCTCAAAGGGCGAGTAGCGGGGCACGTACCAGCCCTGATCGCCGCCGAAATACTGCAAATACTTGGCCAAATCCACCGTCAGGTAGTAATAATTGCCGTCCAGGGCGTCGGCGTAGTCCGCCATCGCCTCGACAAAGTCGTAGCCGCGGGTCTCGGAATAGCGGCCGCGCATACGGTCGATGGGAGGCCACTCCTCCCCCTCCACGTCGTCGGGGTAGAACAGCTTATACAGGTCGGTGAACACGCTGGCGCGCAGGTCCACGTAGATGATGGGGCCGTCCACCTTGCCCAGGTGGTAGATACCCTTGGAATCCGCCACCAGCGTCTGGGATTTAGTGATATCCACGGCGGTGAGCGGCTCGGTGGTCATCTTGAAGGATCGCGAGGGGGTGTGCTGATTGCGGTAGGTGGTGTAGGTCACCTTAGTAGGTGCCACGTAGCCCGGCTCGGAGGCGATGGTGATGGTGGCCGAGGTGACCCCCATCAGACCGATCAGCAGAGTCTGGCCCACGTCGGTGCAGGTGACGATCACCGCACCGTCCACCGCGTCGGCGGCGGGCATAGACACGTACTGGGAGGAGCCGTACCAGAAATTCAGCACCGCGTCGGGGTTGTCCACCGACACGCGGTAGTTGCCCACGGCGGTGGGCTTGAACTTGAAAATAGTGGGGGTGTCCGCCAAGGCGGAGACTCGATTGGTGCCCACCTTGAGGGTGGTGGAGGACAGGGTGTAATTCTCTGCGGCGGACGCCACCAGCACGCCGGTGCACAGCACCGTCAGCGCCAGCAGGGCACACAGGAAATTGCGAACGTTTCGTTTCATACCAACCGTCTCTTTCTTACGCCTTGCCGCCCTTGCAACCCTTGGCGCCAAAGGTGGTGCCGGAGAGGATGTTGCTCTCGTAGGTGAAGGTCAGCGCCTCGCGCTCGCGCTGGCGCTTGAAGGCCAGGCTCACCAGCTCATCCATCAACTGATCGAAGGTGACGCCCACCTCCTGCCACAGGTAGAAGGAAAGGGAGCCGGGGATGGTGTTGATCTCGTTGACCCACAGTTCGCCGGTCTCCTTATCATTCAGGAAGTCGATGCGGGACACGCCCATACAACCCAGCGCCTTGAAGGTGGCCACCGCCAGCTCCTGTACACGCTCGGTCATACCCTCGGGCAGTTCGGCGGGGCAACGACGCTTCAGATCGGTCATGCCCTTGGAACCGCCGGACTTGCCGCCGTTACCGGAGAGGTACTTGTCGCCAAAGGTCAAAATATCCTCGGCGTTCAGAGGCTCCTCACAGGCGGAGGCTCGGGCGCTCTCATAGTCACCCATAACGGAGCAGTTGATCTCACGCAGGTTGGGGACGGCGCGCTCCACCAGCACGCGGGAGGAGAAGCTGACCGCCAAATCCATGGCGTCGGTCAGTTCGGCGCGGTTCTTAGCCTTGGAAATGCCCACGGAGGAGCCCAGGTTGACCGGCTTGACAATGACGGGATAGCCGATGGCGGACTCGATCTCGGAGAGCACCACCTCGCTGTCCACGGCGTACTGCTTGCCGCTGTACTGGCGGGCGGGCAGCACGGGGATGCCGGCCTGAGCCAGCACGCCCTTCATAGCGAACTTATCCATACCCAGGGCGGAGGAGGTGACGTCGCAGGAGGCATAGGGCACGCCCAACATCTCCAGATAACCCATCAGGGTGCCGTCCTCCACGTTGGTGCCGTGCACCACGGGGATGGCCACGTCAAAGGCGGCCACGGTATTGTTGCCAAACTTCTTCATGGGATAGCGCACCAGCTCGATGCCCTGCTCGCCGGGGACGGGGAGCACGCGGGTGGCCTTAGCCAGGCAGGTGGGCATATCGCGGTAGGAGGCAATCTCGCGGAGATTCTCGCCCACGTAGAAGCGATTGTCCTTAGAGATGAACAGAGGGAATGCCTCGTATTTGTCCTTATTCAGGGCGTTCAGCGCCTGCAGACCCGAGATGATGGACACCTCGTGCTCCACGCTGTGACCGCCGATGATGACTGCTACTCTTGTTTTCATAGTAGTGCCTCCTTAGAAATTATCAGGCAGGTCGTTCTCTAACAGAACGATGCGCTCCCCCTCGCGAGGGAGGTTATTGACAAAGTTAAGACCCTCTTTGAGGGTGGCGGCCACGAAGATGCGCTCCTCGGGGAAGCCGCCGGCCAGCAGACCCTCCTTGAGGGGGGGCGCCTGCTTGAGTCCCACCAGCACCGCCCAATCGCAACAGGTGGCGGCGTACTCGCCCAGCTCGCGATTGAGGGCGTCCTGACGCTCGCCCAGCTCCACCATACCGGGGGTGACGAGGACACGCTGGGCGGCAAAGCCCCTGAGCGTATCCAGCGCACTACGGAAGCCCGCAGGGTTGGAGTTGTAGGCGTCGTCGATGTAGCCGTTGGGTAAGAGCTGCAAGCGGTGCTCCACCGGCTTGAGTAGGCGGATGGGATACACCATCTCCTGCAAGGAGATGCCCAAGTGATGGGCCAGCGCCATACAACCGGCCAGGTTCTGGATATTGTGAGCACCCAGCAGGCGGGTGGTGTAGCGGCAGGACTCGCCGTCGGGGGCGGTCAGGGTGAACTGACAGCCGTGGACGTCCACCGCGATATCGCTGTAGCGATAGGCCGCGCCGCTGGCGGCGTCGCCGTAGGTCAGGTTGGGCACCGACACGGCGTGGTTGCGAATGTAGTCGTTATCGTAGTTGAGGAAGGCCATACCGCTATCGGGGATGGCGTCCACCAGCTCGAACTTGGTGGCGATGATGTTCTCCACCGAGCCAAAGGTTTCTAAATGCTGCTCACCGATGGAGGTGAGGATGCCGTAGGTGGGATGCACCAGGTCGCAGATCACCTTGATGTCGTTGGGCTGCTTGGCGCCCATCTCGGCGATGAACACCTGATGGGAGGGGCGCAGCATCTCGCGGACGGTGCGGACCACACCCATAGTGGTGTTGTAGCTGCCGGGGGTCATCAGCACGTTGTACTTCACCGCCAGCAGAGCGGAGAGGAAATTCTTGACGCTGGTCTTGCCGTAGCTGCCGGTGATGCCCACCACCGTCAGGTCGGGGCGCTCCGCCAAGCGGCGCTGGGCGTCCTTGACAAAGCCGTCGGCAATCTTATTCTCGATGGGGGTGTTGATGCGGTTGGCGATGCCAACGAACAGCCAAATCACCACGTGGCACAGACCCAGCAGCGCCGCGCCACGCAGAGGCATAAACCAGAAGAGGCACAGAGTCGCCACGCAGAGGATACCCTCGGTGACAAACAGGCGTTTAACGCGGGCGGTGACCACCAGCGGCTTCTTGGCCTTTTTCGGCCAATTCAGCAACGCGGTGAGTAGCAGGATGCCGCCGCACACCGCCGAGGAAGTCCAGGTGGTCTCCACCTTCATCGACACGAAGATGCACAACACACACAGAGCAGGCATCATACGGGTGAGGGTGACCAACTTCTTCTCGTTGTCGGTGCACCATTTCTTATACCGCTCGGGGCGGTAAGAATTGAGCTGCAGCATATGGGTGAAATACCAGGCCTGCACCGCGAAATTCAGCAGCGCCGCCTCCACCACAAACAGTTTCATCCACAGATCCATCTTACTTCGCCTCCTTCGGCTTCAAAAATACGTCCAACACGCGACTACACTGTCCCCACTGCTGGGCAAAGGCGAAGTGCCCTGCCCCCTCCAGCACCACCAGACCCGCATCGGGGATGAGGCGCTCCATAGTCTGTCCGTCGGACAGAGGGGTGGCGGTGTCCGCCGAGCCCCAAATCAGCAGGGTGGACACGGGATTGTCCTTCAGCAGGTGGGTCAGGTCCTCGTTGATGCACTTGACCATCGTCTGACGCATCAGGGGGGATGCGTTGCGGTAGTCGGAGGACCCCACCTTGCCCTGCCGCTTGGCGGCGACCTTGGGCAACAGTTTCTTCATCGCTTTGTAGGAGTAGACCTTGCAATAGTACTTAAATCCCCGCTTGGGGCGGATGCCGGCGGCGTCCATAAACACCGCCTTCTTCACAGAGAAAGGCAGGGGGCGCTGAGCCAGCAACTTAATGCTGATGCGGCCGCCGAAGGAGTGATTCATCAGAATCACATCGGCAAGACCCAGGGCGGCGGCGAAATCCACCGTCCAGGCCACGTAGTCGTCCACGCACCAGGGGGTATCGGGCTCGGCGGAGCCGCCGAAGCCCGGCAGGTCGGGGGCCACCACGCGGCAGTAGCCCGCCAGGTGGTCAATCATCAGCCGATAGGTCTCGGCAGGGGCGCCCCAACCGTGGAGGAACAACACCGTGGGTTTGCCCGATGCATTGGTAGGGTCGGTGTCGATATAGGCGACGGTGCGCCCTTGTACGGTAACGGTCACGGTGATGCCTCCTTTCGTCAATGGGTTAGAAAATTACTTCTCGTCGGCGGTGGTCTCCTCACCGTAAGTGAGGATGTCGATGGACTCGATGATGACGTCGGCCTTGGGCTTATCATTGGTGCCGGTCTCCACGGCGGCGATGGCATCCACGATGTCCATACCCTCATAGACCTGACCGAAGACGGTGTGACCACCGGTGGCGCGCCAAGCGCCGTCCAGATGGACGTTGCCGCCGTACTGAGCGTACAGCTCCCACACCTCGTCGGGAACCAGACGGGTATCGGGAGAGATGCCGCCGTTGGCCTCGATGAAGGCATCGGCGGTGGGATACATAGCGGTGAACTGCTGACCGTACATCTGCACGTACTGGCCGTAATAGTTCACCATCTGCGTGTACATCTTGGAGTAGTCGAAGGACTCCTTGATCTGCTCAGCGGTCTTGCCGCTGGGGCCGCCCTGGTTGATGAAGAACTGGCTGCCGTTGGTGTTGGCGCCGGCGTTGGCCATAGAGATGGAGCCGCGCAGATTCAGCATCTTGGCGTTGAACTCGTCGTTAAACTTACCGCCCCAGATGCTATAACCGCCGGTGCCGTCGCCCTTTTCAAAGTCGCCACCCTGGATCATAAAGTCCTTGATGACGCGGTGGAAGGTGACGCCGTTGTACTTGCCCTGCTGAGCCAGGGTGGTGAAGTTCTCCACCGTCTTGGGAGCGGCCTCGGGGAACAGGCGGATGGAAATGTCACCCATATTGGTGTGCATAATCGCCACGGTGTCGCCGGCCTGGGGGCCTTCCAACTGGAAGCCGTAGGCCTTATCGGCATAGGCGGAGGTCAGGGCGTTCTGCTTGGGGGTGTTGTCGGCGTTGGACTGGTCCTCCACCTTATCCTCGCCGCAGGCGGTCAGGCAGCCGCACAACAGAATCATAGCGGCCAACAGAGCCAACCATTTTTTCATCTTCATAGGAATTTCTCCTTTTATCTTAGTTTTCTACGGGCGATAGGAGGACGCTCCTCCTCAAGACCCAGCAAGCGATTGAGTTCGGCAATCTCCTCGCTCTGCAACCTCAAGAAGGCGGCGCAGGCGGGGTCCTCTGCCAAGATGCGGCCCGCACGGCGCACCGCGCGGACAAAATCGCGGTCCAGCGGCACGTGAGCGCACTCGCGCACCAGGGGGCACATACGGAATCCGCGGGGGTCGTACACCGCGCGGACTCTCCCCTCCTCAGTCAGGACGGGGAACAGCGGGAATACGCGGCAGGCCAGCGGACGCTTACTGCGGTCGCAGGTGCCGCCACAGGTGAGCAGCAGACCGCCGTCGGCGGGACGGATGGTGAAACCTGCGTCCGCCAGCAGCTCCTCCTCACCGGGGAACAGGAGCATCCCTTCGCTGTCCGCACTCTCGCGACAGCAGCGGCCCTCGCAGACGGCACCGCAATCGGTGGTAAGAGGGGTGAGATCCTCCAGCAGCGCGTAAGCGCGCTCTAATGCATTACTCATAATCCTTGACGTCGATGCCCAGGATGACCACGTCCTCCAGAGGTTTATCGGAGGGGTTGGTCTTCACATTGGCGATGGCGTCCACCACGTCCATACCGGCGTACACCTGACCAAAGACGGTGTGACGGAAGTCCAGGTGGGGGGTGCCGCCCACCTGCTCATAGCCGGCGACGGTCTCGGGGGGGAATGCCTCCGCCAAGCGGGGCTCCTTCATCTGCTGCAGCAGAGAGGGATGCACCTGGTCGGCCTGAACGATGAAGAACTGGCTGCCGTTGGTGCCAGGGCCGGCGTTGGCCATAGACAGGGCACCACGCAGGTTGTGCAACTCGTAGCAGAACTCGTCCTTGAAGTTACGGCCCCAGATGCTCTCGCCGCCGCAACCGGTGGCGGTGGGGTCACCGCCCTGGATCATAAAGTCCTTGATGACGCGGTGGAACACGATGCCGTCGTAATAGCCATTCTTGGCGTGGGTGGTGAAGTTCTCCACCGTCAGGGGGGCGAACTCGGGGAACAGGCGGATGGAAATGTCGCCCATATTGGTGTGCATAATGGCAACCAGATCGCCGGCGACAGGCAATGCTAACTGATTCATAGTGATAACCTCTTTTCGATATTAGTAGGCCTTGCCCCAATACACCAGCTGGTGGGCGGGCTTGCCGCAGCAGACGCAGGTGTCGGCGATGATCTCCTGCTCCAGGGGCAGGCAACGGGAACCGACGCCGGTGGTCTCCTTGACCTTATCCTCGCAGGCCTCGTCACCGCACCACATAGCCTTGATGAAGCCGTCGCCGTTCTGCTCCAGAGCGGTGACAATCTCGTCCATGGTCTTGCAGGCGTAGGTCTTCTTCTCGCGGTTGGCCAGAGCCTTGTTGTAGATGCCGTCGCGGACAGCGGTCAGCAGCTCGGGGATCTTGGTCTCCAGCTCGTCCAGGGACACCACGATCTTCTCGCGGGTGTCGCGGCGGACGATGACGCACTGGTTCTGCTCCATATCGCGGGGGCCAATCTCCAGACGCAGGGGCACACCCTTCATCTCGTACTCGGCGAACTTCCAGCCGGGGGACTGGTCGCTGTCGTCCAACTTAACACGAGCCACCTTGGAGATGCGCTCCTTGATCTCGGCGGCCTTATCCAGCACGCCGGGCTTGTGGGCGGGGATGGGCAGCACCACAACCTGGATGGGAGCCACGGCGGGAGGCAGCACCAAACCGTTGTCGTCGCCGTGGGTCATGATGATGGCGCCGATCAGACGGGTGGTGACACCCCAAGAGGTCTCGTGGACGTACTGCTGCTTATTGTTCTTATCGGTGAACTGGATGTCGAAAGCCTTAGCGAAGCCGTCGCCGAAGTAGTGGCTGGTACCGGCCTGCA
>JAZREF010000036.1:0-18303 GCA_045660625.1 Acutalibacteraceae bacterium | reverse complement strand
CGATAGCTACACCGTGACCATCCCCGCCACCGGTCACGCCTACGACTCGGTGGTGACCGCCCCCGACTGCGTCAATGGCGGTTACACCACCCACACTTGCGCCAATTGCGGTGACACCTACACCGATTCCGCCACCGCCGCACTGGGTCACAACTACGTCCCCCTCAGCGCCGAGCCGGCGACCTGCGAACAGGACGGTTTCGAGAAATTCTACTGCACCCACTGCAATGATAGCTACACCGTGACCATCCCCGCCACCGGTCACGCCTACGATTCCGTGGTGACCGCCCCCGACTGCGAAAACAGTGGTTATACGGTCTATACCTGCACCGTCTGTGGCCACAGTTACGCGGACAACCGCGTGAACGCGTTGGGACACAACTACCAAGTCATTGAGGATGTGGTGCCCACTTGCGTGGCGGATGGCAAGAAGGTGTATACCTGCGCCAATTGCGGCGACACCTACACCGAAATCGTCCCTGCAACCGGTCTCCACGTCTACGAATATGGTTGCGACGAGACCTGTAATGTGTGCGGTTATGTCCGCGACGATGCCCATAATTATCTCTATTTCGCCACTTTGGAGCCCACCTGCGGCAAGGACGGTATGGAAGCCTACAAATGCTGGAATTGTGAAACGTTCATCTACATTTCGATTCCCGCCACCGGCAACCATACCTATCGCGGTGTGTGCGATGCAAATTGCGATGTGTGCGGAATGGTTCGTGACGACGTCGCCCCCCACGACTATCACGTGACCGTGTCTGTGGCACTCACCTGCGTCACGGATGGCGTGGACACCTACACCTGTCACAATTGTGACGATAGTTACACCGTGACCATCCCCGCCATCGGCCACAAATACGAGATCGTCATCACCGCCCCCACCTGCGAGAGCGGCGGCTACACCACCCACACCTGTACCGCCTGTGGCGACGTCGTTGTGGACAATCGCACCGACGCCTTGGGTCACACCTACGATGACGACCGCGACGCCGATTGCAACGCCTGCGGCGCTGTCCGCGAGGTGGAGACGGTGCTGGTCGGCGACGTCAACGGCGACGGCAAGGTCAACAACAAGGATTTAGGCCGTCTGCAGCAGTACATCAACGGCTGGGAGGTCGATGTCAATCTGACCGCCTGCGACGTTACCGGCGACGGCAAGGTCAACAACAAGGATTTAGGCCGTCTGCAGCAGTATATCAACGGTTGGGACGTCCAGTTGGGATAATTTGTCCAAACCAAAGCCCGAGGGTACATCCCTCGGGCTTTTCTTTGCGCAAAAAAAGGTTGTTTTTTGGAAAAATTAGGTGTATGATGGTATTAGTGACTTTATACCCTAAGGAGGAACAAGTATGAAGAAGTTTAGCAAGCGTTCTTTGGCGTGGCTGGCCAGCCTGATGCTGTTTGTCAGCATCTTTGCCAGCGTGATTGTCCTGCCCGTCGAGGCGGCAACCGTCAATTACGTCTATTCTGGCAACTACGTTTACAACTGGGGTCAGCGCGATGTGCTGGCCGACTTCCTGTCGCCCATGGCGGAGGATTTCTACGACGACAACAACGTCACCTATGCTCAGTTGGCGTCCCTGTCCGGCTCGTCCAGCACCGGCGACGTACCCTACAGTTCTCTGTACGAGGCACTGCACGAACTGATGTACGAGAATCTGGACAACCCCACCTCTTACGACGCTACCCGTCCGCTGTTCCAGTATACCGACTGTGAGAACAGCGGTGGTAAGATTTCCTCTTTCTATTCCGGTAAGGCCATCGGTCCCGCTTGGGATAGCGGCAAGACCTGGAACCGCGAACATTGCTGGCCCAACAGTAAGAGTAACGGCGGCAGCAACTCCAACACCCAGCGCGAGACCGACATTATGATGCTCCGTCCCGCCTCGGTCAGCGAAAACTCCTCCCGCAGCAACACCGCCTATGGTGAGGGATCGAGTTTCTACGATCCCAACGAGTTGGGTCAGAACGTGCGTGGCGATGCCGCCCGTATCGTGCTGTACGTCTACGTCTGCTGGGGCGGTAGCTCTGCTCACGACGGCGCTCTTAACTATATGTGGGGTTCCTCCGGCGTTATGGAGAGCAAGGAAGTGCTGCTGAAATGGATGGAGGAAGACCCCGTGGATACCTGGGAGCTGGGTCGTAACGACTCCGTCGAGGCCATCACCGGCACCCGTAACGTCTTTGTGGACTATCCCGAGCTGGCCTTCCTGCTGTTCAACGAGGACATCCCCGCCGACTACGATTCCCCCTCCGGCGAGGGCACTACCGCCGCCTATACCGTCACCGCCTCTACCAACAATTCTAACTACGGCACCGTGTCGGTGAAGGGTAACGTCATCACTGCCAGCCCCAAGACCGGCTATGAGGCCACCGGCTACACCATCCTGTCCGGTACCGCCACCGTGAAGCAGAGCGGCAACGTCTTCACCGTGTCTCCTTCTTCCAACGTGTCTATCCGCATCAACTTTGGCAAGCGTGAGGAGCGGACCATTCAGTTCGTTCAGGCAGGTGGTGTCACCTCCACCGCGACCGCCTATATTGGCGATGCCATCACCCTGCCCGCCCACAGCGGTTCTGTCCCCGCTGGCCAGACCTTTGTCGGCTGGTGTGAGCAGGAGATCAGCGAGACAACCGATGAGCCCACCTACTATGCGGCAGGTGCTTCTTGGACCGTCTCCGCCGGTGTTACCCTGTACGCCCTCTACGCCCGCACCGAAGAGGGTGGCGTGGTCAACAACAACACCTACGAGTTGTATAGTGGCGCTCTCACCGAGGGCGACTACCTGATTATCTACAACGACGGCGCTTTGAAGGCTGAGATGGGTTCCTCCGATCGCCTTAGCTACGCCGAGGTATCCACCGCCAGCGGCAGCATTAAGGATCCTGCCGCCGCCATCGTGTGGCACATCGCCAAGAGCGGCAGTTATTGGACACTGTACAACGCTTCCGCCAAGGTCTATGCTGGCGGCAACGGCACCAAGAACAAGGGCGCTCTGCTGACTGAGATCACCGACTATGCCAAGTGGACCGCCACCGGCAGCAGCACCTACGAGTTTGTCAACCTGGGCAATAAGAATAAGAGTATCAACGCCAATCTGCGCCGTAACGGCACCTATGGCTTCGCTTGCTACTCCACCTCTACCGGCGGCGCTCTGACGCTGTACAAGCGTGCCAGCGGCACTGTCTACTACTTCACGGCGAAGCCCTGCACTCACACCTACGATAATGCCTGCGACGCCACTTGCAACGCCTGTGGCGAAACCCGCGAGGTGGGCGACCACGTCTACGACAACGATTGCGATACCGATTGTAACGAGTGTGGCGCTACCCGCCAGGTGGGCGACCACGTCTACGACGACGCCAACGACATCGATTGTAACGAGTGCGGCGCTGTCCGCCAGATTGCGAAGAAGGTGCTGTCCGGCGGTCAGACCAGCGTATCGGAGGATTGCAACGGTTTGGCGTTCTTCTTCACCGCCAACGTGAGCGGCGCGCAGATCCAAAACGGCTACGAGTACGTGACCAATTCTGCTGCGGTCACTCCCTTTGTGGGGGGCGAGAGCTACCGCGTGGTGCGTATGGGCGCCGTGGTTTCCAATGGGGTCAGTTCCGTTGACGTTGAGGCTATGTATTTGTGGGAGGTTGCGGATGATACCGCTTCCTTCGCCGTTCGTCTCATTAACATCCCCGACGACCAGTTGGATTGCGTGATTACCGCTCGTCCCTACTACGTCTATGAGGTAGACGGCGAGGAGATCGTGGTCTACGGTGACGAGGTGAGCAAGTCCTATAACGAGGCTGCGAAATAAGCATTCCAAACAAAGAAACAGCCCCTCCGCCATAGGCGGAGGGGCTGTGTTTTTTGCATAAAAATCAGTGGGTTGTGAATACTTTTTATGCAGTATGGAGAAAGCGAAAATGATAGGCAAATAGTGTTTGACTTTGGAAAAAATGGGAAATATAATTGTCTTGAAATGACGGGAAATCTGTTATGTGAGATACAACTCCGCCCTCGTGGGCGATCATATATACTTCGTTATAATTCGTATTACAATAGGAGGTAAAAATCTATGGGACTTAATGAAGTCTTAGTTTTGCTGGGCGGCTTGGCGCTCTTTCTGTATGGTATGCAGATGATGAGCAACGGCCTTGAGGATGCCGCCGGCAATCGTATGAAGAAAATTTTAGAGCGACTGACATCAAACCGCTTGTTGGGTGTCGCGGTCGGTGCCGGTATCACCGCCGTGATTCAGTCGTCCTCGGCCACAACTGTGATGGTTGTGGGTTTTGTCAATTCGGGGATGATGACACTCAAACAGGCGGTTTGGATTATTATGGGCGCCAATATCGGTACCACCATCACCGGTCAGTTGATCGCGCTGGATGTGGGTATGATGGCTCCGCTGTTCGCTTTTATCGGCGTGGCTATGGTGGTGTTTCTCAAGTCGCCTAAGGCGCACCATATCGGCAAAATTCTGGCCGGTTTAGGCGTGCTGTTCATCGGTATGGAGATGATGGGCGAGGCGATGTATCCTCTGCGGGAGAACGAGGCCTTCATCTCTCTGATGACCAAGTTTTCCAATCCTCTGCTGGGTATTGTGGCAGGCGCGTTGTTTACCGCCATCATCCAGTCTTCCTCTGCTTCCATCGGTATTTTGCAAGCGTTGGCCACAGCAGGCGTGATTGGTCTGCCCAGTGCGGTGTATGTGCTGTTTGGTCAGAATATCGGCACCTGCATCACCGCGGTGCTGGCCTCCATCGGTACTAACCGCGCCGCCAAGCGCACCACCCTTATTCACCTGATGTTTAATCTGATCGGTACAACGGTGTTCGTGCTGGGTTGCCAGTTCCTGCCCATCACCGAATGGGTAGCGGCGTTGACGCCTGCGGCGGTGGATGCGCAGATCGCCAATATGCACACCATCTTCAACATCACCACAACCCTCTTGCTGCTGCCGATTGGCACTTGGTTGGCCAAAATGGCCGAACGTCTGCTGCCGGATGTGGCAGAGGAGCGACCCACGGCGCTGACCGCCCTGGGTGATGAGTTCACCATGAAGGGCCTGAGCCTGGGTACCCACGCGGTGCATACCGATTTGCTCTCTCAGGAGATCGGGCGGATGGTTTCTCTAGCCGGTGAGAATATGCGCCGCGCCTTTGATGTGATCTTAGCGGGCGACGCCGCTTCTATGACGGAGATCAATAAGAGCGAGGCGGTCATTGACGGTATGAACAAGGAGATTTCTCAGTATATCTCCAAAATTCTCGTGCACAACAATAGTGGCAAAAACGTAGCGGATATTGAACAGTATTTCCTCATCACCGGTAACGCGGAGCGTATCGGCGACCACGCACAGAACATCGCGGAGTATATCCGTGTTATGGAGGATAAGGGCATCGTCTTCTCGGACCATGCGCGGTCTGAGATCGCCGAGATGCAGCGTATCACCGCCGATGCCCTGCAGCAAGCCCAGCAGCCCATCGAGGATGGGGAGGCGTGGATGGCACGCGTATTGCAGGCAGAGCAGGAGATCGACAATATGACCGATACCTACCGCGAGCAGCACCTGCAGCGTATGCGTGAAGGTAAGTGCTCGGAAGAGGCTTGTATTTTGTACTCTGAGCTACTCACCGATTTTGAGCGTATCGGCGACCACATTCTCAACATTGCTCAGGCTTACGCCAAAATCAAAGTGAACGGTTAATGGATATAAAAAATCACAACCCGATTTCGGGTGGGGATATTTTTTTTGGTTTATTCCAATTCGAAAGCGCCGGTGTACAGCTGGTAGTAGGTGCCCTTCTCGGCCAGCAGGCTCTCGTGGCTGCCGCGCTCGATGATGCGACCTTTCTCCAATACCATAATCACGTCGGCGTCCATGATGGTGGACAGACGGTGGGCAATAACGAACACCGTACGGCCTTCCATCAGCTTATCCATACCCCGCTGCACGATGGCCTCGGTGCGGGTATCGATGGAGGAGGTAGCCTCGTCCAGGATGAGGCAGGGAGGAGCCGCAACCGCCGCACGGGCGATGGCGATCAGCTGGCGCTGACCCTGGGAGAGGTTGGCGCCGTTGTTGTTCAGCATGGTGTCGTAGCCCTTGGGCAGACGGGTGATAAAATCGTCCGCACCCGCCAGCTTGGCGGCCTCGCGGCACTGCTCGTCGGTGGCGTCCAGGTTGCCGTAGCGGATGTTGTCCATCACGGTGCCGGTGAACAAGTTGGTCTCCTGCAACACGATGCCCAGAGAGCGGCGGAGATCCGCTTTTTTAATCTTGTTGATGTTGATGCCGTCGTACCGCACCTTACCGTCCGCGATGTCGTAGAAGCGGTTGATCAGGTTGGTGATGGTGGTCTTACCCGCGCCGGTGGAGCCGACGAAGGCCACCTTCTGACCCGGCTCGGCGTAGACCGACACGTCGTGGAGTACCGGCTTGCCCTCCTCATAGGCAAAGTCCACCTCGGTGAGGCGAACGTCGCCCTGCAGCAGGGTGTAGGTGAGGGTGCCGTCCTCGTGGGGATGCTTCCAGGCCCAGTGGCCGGTGTGCTCGGCACACTCGGTGAGGGTGCCGTCCTCCGCCACGATGGCGTTGACCAGAGTGACGTAGCCGTCGTCCACCTCGGGCTGTTCATCCATCAGCTCGAACAGGCGCTGAGCGCCCGCCAAGCCCATGGCGATGTGGTTGATCTGCTGGGACACCTGGTTGATGTTACCGGTGAATTGCTTGGTCATCTGCATAAAGGGGGCGATGATAGCGATGCTGAACACACCCACACCGGCCAAGCTGAAGTTTTGCACGCCCAACACCACGAACAAACCGCCGACAAAGGCGCTGGACACGTACAGAATGTTGCCGATGTTCATAATGATGGGGCCCAGACAGTTGGCGTAGGCGTTGGCGCGGGAGCAATCGTCGTACAGCGTCTGGTTGAGAGCGTCAAAGTCCTTCTTGGCCTGCTCCTCGTGGCAGAACACCTTGATAACGCGCTGACCGTTCATCATCTCCTGAATAAAGCCCTCGGCTTTTGCCACCGACTTTTGCTGGCGGATGAAATACTTGGCGGAGCCGCCGCCCATCACCTTGGTCACCAAGAAGATGACCACCACGCCGGCCAAAATGACCAGTGTCATGGGGATGCTGCGATACAGCATAATGCCCAACACCGAGAAGACGATAATACCGGCCTGCAACAGGCTGGGGAGGGATTGGGAGATCAACTGGCGCAGGGTGTCGATGTCGTTGGTGTAGTGGCTCATGATCTCGCCGTGAGCGTGGGTATCGAAGTGCTTGATGGGTAGATTCTGCATACCGTCAAACATCTTCTTGCGCATCTTGTGTAGGAAGCCTTGGGTGATGTGGGCCATTAGCTGACCTTGCAGGGTCATTAGAATGAGAGAGACCACGTAAAGACTCACCAGGATACCAACGCGCAGGGCAACATCGCCGCCCACGTCCGACCAGGTGAGATTGTTTTTTACGGCGTTTTCGATAATGCCGATGATCTCACCGGAGAACAGAGCGGGTAACGCGTTGACCACCGAGGCGAACACGATACAACCAATGGCGATGGGGACCAGCACGGGATAGAAGGAGAATAGGAGCTTCAGCACCCGAAGGAGGGTGCCCTTTTTCACCTTGGGGCGAGGACCCATGGGACCGCGGCCGCCGGGGCCTTTCATAGGAGGCTTACTCATCGCGGTCACCTCCTCTCGTCTGCTGCTCATAGATCTCGCGATACATTTCACAGGATGCCAGCAACTGATCGTGGTTGCCGGCGGCGGCAATCTTGCCACCCTCCATCATCAGAATCAGGTCGGCATCCTGCACGGAGGCCACACGCTGAGCGATGATGATCTTGGTGGTCTCGGGGATATAGCTCTTGAATCCGCCACGGATGAGGGCATCGGTGCGGGTGTCCACCGCGCTGGTGGAGTCGTCCAAAATCAGGATCTTCGGCTTCTTCAGCAGGGCGCGGGCGATGCACAGGCGCTGCTTCTGACCGCCGGAGACGTTGGTGCCGCCCTGCTCGATATAGGTGTCGTACCCATCGGCAAAGGAGGTCACAAAGTCGTGGGCCTGTGCCAATTTACAGGCTTCGATCAGATCTTCATCGGTAGCGTCCGGATTACCCCAGCGCAGATTTTCTTTGATGGTGCCGGAGAACAGCAGATTCTTCTGCAGTACCATGGCGACAGCGCCTCGCAGGGTGTCCATATCGTATCGGCGCACGTCCACGCCGCCTACCTCGACGGAACCTTCGGTGACGTCATACAGACGGGGAATGAGCTGTACCAGGGTAGATTTGCTGGAGCCGGTGCCGCCGAGAATACCCACCGTCATACCGCTGGGTATGGTCAGGTTGATATCGGATAGGGCACAGTTCTCCGCAGTGGCGGAATACTTGAAATTCACGTTGTTAAAGACGATGGAGCCGTCGGCAACCTCCATAACGGGGTCGGTGGGGTTCTTCAGGTCGGACTCCTCCGCCAGCACCTCGCCGATACGCTTAAAGGATTCGGCGGAGATGGTGAGGGTGACGTAAATCATCGACAGCATCATCAGCTGCATCAGCACCTGCATACCATAGGTAAGCATAGCGGTGATGTGACCGTAATCAAATCCGCTACCGGGGGTCAGCACCAGACGGGCACCCATATACAGCACGAATACCATATTGAAGTAGACGCACAGCTGCATCAGAGGATTGTTCAGCGCCACGATGCGCTCGGCCTTGATAAAGTCGAGGCTAATGCTCTCGGAAGCGTTGCCGAATTTCTCCTTTTCATACTCTTCGCGGGAGAAGCCCTTGACCACGCGCATACCGCGGACATTTTCTTCGATGGTCTCGTTCAGGCGGTCGTACTTGCGGAATACCCGACGGAAGGCGGGCATCGCAAAGCGGGCAATGGTCAGCAGACCGCCGGCCAGGATCGGGATCATCACCGCGAAGGCCCACGCCATCTTGCCACCGTAAATGGAGGCCGCTACCACCGAGAAGATCAGCATCAGCGGTGCACGGACCGCAATGCGGATGAGCATCATATAGGACATCTGAGCGTTGTTGATGTCGGTGGTCATACGGGTGACCAGAGAGGAGGAAGAGAACTTATCAATATTGAGGAAGGAGAAGGACTGCACCTGACGGAACAGGTCGCGGCGCAGATTTTTGGCGAAGCCGGCAGATGCCTTGGCGCTGGTGTAGCCGGCGATGCCGCCGCAGCACAGAGAGAGCAGTGCCAACACCACCAAAAGGATGCCGGAGGGGGCGATGTCCGCCAACTCCAGCACGCCGCCTTCCGGCTCGCTGATGAGGGTAATGAGATTACCGGTGACGGCGGGGATGATGCACTCGATGACCGCTTCTAACGTAATAAAAAACAGCGTCAGGAAGGTAGGCCATTTGTATTCCCGCACACACCGGAACAGTCGTTTGTACATAGGCATTCTTCTTTCTTTAGTTAAGGTTTATACACGAACCTTACCATTATAATATGGTGAGGATTATGAGTCAACAAGAAATGTGCGTGTTTTATTCGCTGCCGATAATATCCGCAGGAGGTCCTTTCAGCACCGCACGAATCTCTTTCGATATGTTGGTGTACTCAATCAGGCGTTCCATTCCGATGGTATCGATCAGTGTGCTGATATCCTGACGAAAATTCTCGCACAATTTTTGCACCGTTTCCGTCCCCGCCTCTGTGAGGTGGACCACCACTGTGCGGCCATCCTCTTTTCCCGCCTGTCGGGAGATGAATCCGCGTGCCTCCATCTTTTTGAGTAGGGCAGCCACTCTGGCGGTGCTGACGTTCATGAATTTGCTGATAGAGCCGGCGGTCATGGGTGTGCCGGAATCGTATAGAAAGTTGAGCACCGCACCGATACCGGCGTTGGTTTCATTGTGTTTCTTCATGAATTTGGCCGGATGGGATTCGTCCAGAAGCGTGATGATTTTTTTGATTTCTTCCTGTGTAGCCACGAGACACCTCCTTTATTGCTAACTGGGTTAGATTATAGCATTTTGCAAAAAGAGTGTCAAGGTAAAACTGTAAATTATAATGTAAAAATCGATGGGGTGGATATATAAAAAGACAGCACAGTGAGAGCTGTGCTGTCTCGTATCATTTTACGCGTTGCGGAAGGTGTCCCGCTCGTTGAGGGTGGTGGGGATGAGCACATCCTCGGCGGTGGTGCCGGCCAGCAGGCTGTCCAGACTCTGGCAGACGGCGGCGCACAGGGCGTCCATATCGCAGTCGGCGCAGGTCAGGGCAGGGGAGGAGCAGCGGGCGGCCAGGGAATCGTTGAGACCAATGATGGGCAGGTTCAGACCGGTGCGCTGCAGCGCCTTTTGTGCGCTGAGGGCCAGCACATCGTCGGTGCATAGCACCGCGTCGAAGGTGACGCGGGAGATGAGCAATTTTTTGAGGCAGGTGTTCACCTGCTCGGGGGTGTTCTCCACCGCGATAACCAGTTCGGGGTCCACGGTGAGGCCTGCGGCGGCGTAGGCGTCCTCATAGCCGCCCACCATCTCGGAGCAGGCGCAGGTCTTGTCGCCCACCAGCATCAGGATGCGGCGGCGCTGACGGCGGAGAATCTGCTGGATCAGCTCCACCACGGCGCTGCGGGCGTCGGCACGCACGTTGCACACGCCGGGGGCGGTGACCGCGCCGTCTACCAGCAGGATGGGGGTGTTGGCGGCCACGGCGACGATGGGGTCGCCGGAGGCGGGACGGGCGGAGGGGCCCACGTAGACGATGGCCTCCACCGATTCGGCCAGACGCTTTAGAGTGGCGGATTCGTCGGCCTCGTCACAGCCGCACAGCACCACGGATTTGCCGCGGCGGCGCAGATGGGCCTCCACGGCGGCCACCACGGTGGCGTTGCGCACGTCCACCAGGTTGGGGCACAGCACACCCACCGCCGCCAAGGGGGCACCGGCAGCGGGAGCCGCGGCGGCGCCGTTGCCCAGGTTGCGGGCGACGGCACTGGGGGTGTAGTTTGCTTCATTTATCACAGCCAGGATGCGCTCGCGGGTGGCGGCGCTGACGTTGGGGTTGTTATTGAGTACACGGGATACGGTGGCGATGGATACGCCGCATTTTTCGGCGATGTCGTAGATATTCATACCGTATTCTCCTTTCTGTAACCGCTTACATTGCCGAGTATACCTTACATTTTTGTAAAATGCAAGAGAAATTTGTCGCTGACTTGCTTTTTCCTTGCTTTTTTGTGCGCGGGGGATTATAATGAATTGATATTGTGAGAGGAGAGATGCCTCGTGAAGAAGAGCATATTGACCCCTTCCATGCGGGGTAATCTGTTGCTCATTTTGACCGCGTTCATTTGGGGGCTGGCCTTTGTGGCGCAGAAACAGGGCGGTGCCGAGATGGGTGCCCTGACCTTTAACGGCGTGCGTTCGCTGTTGGGCGGCGGTATGCTGCTGGTGCTGTTGCCGCTGTTGGATAAGGTGGGACTGACCCACCGCCCCGCTACCCGCGAGAACAAGCGGGTCTTGTGGCTGGGCGGCGTTCTGTGCGGACTGGCCTTGTTCGCCGCCACCAACCTGCAGCAGGTTGGTCTCAACTTTAAACAGTTCGGCTTGGAGGAGACCACCGCCGGCAAAGGTGGATTTATCACCGCCATATACATCGTGCTGGTACCCATCTTCGGCTTGTTCATCCGCCGCCGTACCACGCTGTTTACGTGGATTGGCGTGGTGTTGGCAATGGTGGGTCTCTACTTCCTGTGTATGCAGGGAGAGAGCGGCATCGTCCCCGGTGACCTGATGGTGCTGGCCTGCGCCCCCATCTTTGCCATCCAGATTTTGCTGGTGGATCACTTTGTGGCCCGCGCCGACGGCGTGCGGTTGGCGTGTATTGAATTTTTCACGGTGGGTATGCTAAATATCCCGCTGATGTTTTGGCTGGAGTCGCCGTCGCTGACCACGATGCTGCATTGCTGGCCGTCGGTGCTGTATGCCGGTCTCTTGTCCAGCGGTGTGGCCTACACCCTGCAAATCGTGGCGCAGAAGCACACCCATCCCACCACGGCGTCGCTGCTGATGAGCTTTGAGTCGGTGTTTGCGGTGCTGGCGGGTTGGGCTTTTTTGCCGGACGAAAAGATGACGGCGTGGCAGATCATCGGCTGTGTCGTAATGTTCGCCGCCGTCGTATTGGCACAATTGCCCACCCCCAAGAAGAAAGGTGTATGCGTATGACATTTCCCGGCATTCCCGCCGAGAGCCTGTTCCTGTTGGCGGAGAACCGCTTTCAGGACAGCAAGGCGTTTTACGAGGAGCATAAGCCCCAAATCAACAAGACCGTGGTGCATCCGCTCAAACAGTTGGTGGCGGATATGACCCCCGTGATGCTGGCCATCGACCCGCTGATGGGCGGCTCGGTCAGCCGTGTGCGGCGGGATAACCGCTATACTCACGATAAGTGTATGTACCGCGAGAATATGTGGAGTGTCTTTATGCGGGATAAAAAGGCCTACGACTGGTGTCTGCCCGCTTTCTATCTCGATTTTTCCGTGGCGCGGGCCGAGTGGGGACTGGGTTTTTACTCCGCCACCCCCGCGGTGATGCGTGCCCTCCGCCGTCGGGTGGAGGCGGATATCCCCCGTGCTTTGGCGGCGGTGCAGGCGGCGGTGGACGCCGGCTTTGAGCCCGGCGGTCGCCCCTATGCCCGACCCCGCAGCACCGAGGATACCCCCGAGCTGCTCCGTTTTATCTACGATTGCCGCAGTGTGGACTTTAACCGCACCGAGGCTCCCGATTTTGTGGCGAATACCGACCTGCCTGACCGCTTGCTTGGTGGTTTTCAGGCGCTGGCGCCCATCTACTCCCTCCTGATGGAGGCGGTGGAGGAAGCCATCGGTATGCGCGAAGTATGAGGTGATAGTATGTTAGAGAAAATCAAAAAGAACGCCGTCGCCGCCGTTACCGAACTGCTGGACACGGCGAAATTGCAAGCGGGTGACATCCTGGTCATCGGTTGCTCCTCTAGCGAGATGGTGGGGGAGAAGATCGGCACCCACAGCAGCGTGGACGCCGCCAACGCCTTGGCGGACGCGGTGCTGCCCATCCTGCGCGAGCGCGGTGTCGCTATCGCGGTGCAGTGCTGCGAGCACCTCAACCGCGCCATCATCACCGACGCTGACACCGCCCGCCGTTACGGATACGAGGCGGTGAACGTGGTGCCTCAGCCCAAGGCAGGCGGCTCCTTCGCCACCGCCGTGTGGGCGCGTTTGGACAATCCCGTGGCGGTGGAGCACATCCGCGCCAACGCCGGCATCGACATTGGCGGCACCCTCATCGGTATGCACCTCAAGGAGGTGGCGGTGCCCGTCCGCTTGAGCGTTAAGACCATCGGCGAAGCCCCCATCCTCTGCGCCCGCACCCGCCCCAAGTTCATCGGCGGCTGCCGTGCCGTCTATGACGAGACCAAACTGTAATTTACACAAAGGAGTGTTTCAATATGTCTAATTGCAATCACGATTGCTCTTCCTGCAGCCAGAAGTGCAGCGAGCAGGATCTGCACAAGCCCCTCAACCAGTACAGCACCATCAAAAAGGTGGTCGCCGTCTCCAGCGGTAAGGGCGGCGTGGGTAAATCCTCCGTCACCGCGATGCTGGCGGTGCTGATGGCCCGCCGTGGCTATAAGGTGGGCGTGCTGGATGCGGATATCACCGGCCCCTCCATCCCCAAGGCCTTCGGAATCACCCGCCGCGCGCAGGCCAACGAGCTGGGCATCCTCCCCGAGGAGACCCACATGAACATCAAGGTGATGTCCATTAACCTGCTGCTGGAGGATTCCAACGCCCCCGTGGTGTGGCGTGGTCCCGTGGTGGCCGGCGCCGTGGGTCAGTTCTGGACCGACGTGGTGTGGGGCGATTTGGACGTGCTGTTCATCGATATGCCTCCCGGAACCGGCGACGTGCCCCTGACCGTGTACCAGAGCATCCCCCTGGACGGCAACGTCATCGTCACCACCCCCCAGTCTCTGGTGCAGATGGTGGTGGGCAAGGCACATCGTATGGCGGATATGCTGAACATCCCCGTGCTGGGCTTTGTGGAGAATATGAGCAGCGTCAAGTGCCCCGATTGCGGCAAGCTGATTCCTCTGTTCGGTGATGGTAAGGGCTTGGAGGCCGCTGCCGCCGAGATGGGTCTGCCGGTACTGGCCAAGCTGCCGATGGATGCCAACATCGCCGCTCTGTGCGATGCCGGCGAGATCGAGCGCGTGGTCTGCGACGAGCTGGCCCCCGCCGCCGACGCAGTGGAAGCCCTGCTGAAATAAGAAAAGAAAAAGCCGAGGCGTGAGCCTCGGCTTTTTTGTTAGAATAATTTGATGTTGTGCGCGGCGATGAAATCCTTGAGGAAATAAATATAGAACAGCACCAGCCCGATGGACAGAGCGGTGAGGGCGATCACCAACACGTAATGCCACCACCGCAATTTGAGATTGGGCTTGTCGGGCAGCAACCGCAGACGGTAAAGGGCGGGCGACATCGCCTGCAATACGACGACGATCAAAATCGCCTCTAAGGGGAACAACACCAGATTTTTACCGATGCGCACCAGGGTGATGAGGTTGTAGGCCTGGGCTGCCGCCGAACCCGAATACACAAACAAAGACCACTTGACAAAGATGGACGTCAGAATGACGTTGCACACCATATTGACGGTGAACTTGGCACCCATGGTGCGTCCCACGGTGAGGGGCCGCTTCCAGAAGAAGAGACCGAAGAGGAAAGAACTGCTCATATCCACCAGCATAAAGGGCAGAAAGTACGCGTCCTTGGGGTTTACCAAATAGCCCAGCGGGTCGCTGATCATACCGCCCACCAGACCCACGACGGGGCCGTACACCATCGCGCCGATGGAATTGAATACGGCGGCGGGATTGATGTTGAGGGTGGGGGCAATGGGGATCTCGATCATCTTGCAGATGACCCGCAGGGCGATAATCATCGCCGCCATCACCAGCATGCGGGGATTCTTCAGGTTCGCGGTGGCCTCTCGCCAATAGGCGAGGGAGAAGACGGATGGGGCAGTCAGATTTTTACGCATAAAAATAAACCTCCTTTTGGTACAGAATGGCATAATGCTGTACCCATAAAGAGGTTTCTCTATGGTATATCACAGCGGGATGCAACCGCCAAACCGCAAGGGTCCCTCCCTTTTCGTCCTATCGGCAACTCCCCGTCCAATAGGCACTTCACGCTTGGCGATTTACTCTGTATCTGCGGGTATTGTAGCACGAAATAGGGCAAATGTAAAGAGAAAAGTGGGATGCAGAAAAATTGACAATTTACGATAACTGTGGTATGCTTTCGTAAATGTTTAATTATCGGAGGTGTCGTGGTGACAATGAACCAAAAGAGCAGCGCCCAGCAGCGCTTTTCGCAGGCGATGACCACTTGCAGTATCCTCAGTGCGATTTTTGTTGTTTGGATTCATACATATAATGTGGAAGTGTACAGCGATGCCAATCGGGTAATTTATTGGATACAAGAGGCAATCTCTCAGGGGATTGCCCGCGGAGCGGTGCCTTTCTTTTTGATGTCCAGTGCCTATTTCCTGTACAGCAAGGATAAAACCGTTTCGGATGTGTATCGTTCTCGTTCCAAGAGCATACTGATTCCCTATTTGATGTGGAACGCAGTCTATATGGTGGTCTTTGCTGTGTTGTTTCGCTTGTCGCTAGTGAGCTACGGGTTAGATGCTATTACGGTAAGAAGTGTTGCAAAAGGTTTATTTTTACACGAATACAATTACGCCTACTGGTTTATGCGCGACTTGATTGTTTTGGTAGCGTTGTATCCTGTGTTGAGATGGATACTATCTCGAGGGAAAGCAATTTCTTTCATTGGATTGGGTTTGTTGCTTGTTGCCATTGGCTGTGATGTTTCTGAATTAAAATCTTCTGTGTATTATTTTCTCGGCGCCATCTTTGGCTATCATTACAGCGATCAGACTGAGCGTGTGACGGGACTGGGTAAGAAAGAGCAGCGCTTGATTATTTGCGTATTGCTGGCTATTAGTGGCGTGTTGTTCGGAGCGTGGTATAGTTGCAAGTGGTTACCGATTGCGGTCGTTCGTGATCTTTCAACAGCATTATTGATGTTTTTCGTCGTCGTTCGTTGCAATATTCGCATCGGCGGTAAATTTGCGGCCCTGTCTTTTATGATTTATTCTCTTCATCCCCTCGTTTTGGAGGTGGTTGAGAAGACGATCTATTTGTCTTTCCCACACAACGATCTTTGGATGATGATTGATTATGTCGTGGCTCCGGTGATTTGTTTGGGCTTGATTGTCGGCATCTGCTTTCTGTGGAAAAAGTTGTTGCCGCGCATCTATAAGTTGTTCAACGGCGGACGTATTTGAAAATAATAAAACAGCCTCCCGTGTGGGAGGCTGTTTTTGTTTTTAGAAAAATCCCAGATTCAGCAGTTCCGTCGTCTCGCTGTAACGCAGGGCGTCGGTTTTGGCACCCAGCAGCACGCACATCACGGTGCGGCCGTCGCGGGTGGCGCAGGAGATGAGGCAATTCTTCGCCCCGTCGGTGGTGCCGGTCTTCATTCCGCAGGTGCCGGCGTAAGTATAGGCGCTGTCGGATTGCAGCAGCTTGTTGGAGTTGACCCAGGTCTTGGTCTGGCCGGACACCAGGGTGGTGGTCAGCCGCTCGGTGGCCACCGTCTCGGCGATGAGCGGCTGCTTCATGGCGTGCAGCGCGATCTTCAGCAGGTCGTTGGCGGTGGTCTGGTGACCCTCCTTGTCGATACCGTCGGGGTTGAGGAAGGTGGTGTTGGCACACCCCAATTCCTTGGCCTTCTCGGTCATTTTTTGACAGAATAGGTCGATGGCGGCCTGACCGCTGACGGCGGGGTCAATCTTCTGACCGATCTGTGCCGCGATGATGTAGGCGGCGTCGTTGCCGGATTTGAGCAGCAGGCCCTGCAACGCCTGACGCAGGGTCATCTGGTTGCCGATGTACAGGCCGGCGCGGCTGGATTCGGGATCCAGCAGATACAGTTCGTTGCCGGCGGTGATGACCGTGTCGGGGTCGGCGTATTCCAGCGCCACGATGGCGGTCATCAGCTTGGTCAGACTGGCGGGGGCGCACAGGTCGTCGCCGTTCTTGCTATACAGTGTGGTCTGCGCCGACAGGTCGTACAGCACGATGCGGGGCGCCTGGGTGTGGCGGGTGATGAAGTCGGCGGGCAATTCCCGCACCGGCTCCATAGCGGGCGGCGGGTCGTCGGTCTGCTCGGTGGAGGGCGGGGTCACCATGTCGTCCACAGGCGGGTCGGTGTGCCCCAGACGCTTCACCAGCGTCACGGTGCCGCCGATGAGGGCGATCAGCAGGGCCAGCGCCACACACACGATGAGTATGCGTCGCGTCCGCAGACGGCGACGTTTTTGGGTAAAGATGGCACGGCTCATCCGCGGTCCCTCCTTTCGACTTTCTACCCTCCCATTCTACAACATCTTTCTAAAAAAAGCAATGGTTTTATTTGGCGGCCTGGATGGTGACGTCGGTGTAGTAATACCGCAGGATTTCGTCGTAGGTATAGCCCTGCCGCGCCAGATAGTCGGCGCCGTATTGGCTCATGCCTACTCCGTGGCCGTAGCCCTTCACCGAAAAGGTGAAGCTATCCCCATCGCAGGTGATAGCGAAGGCCGCTGACCGCAACCCGAACAGCTGACGCACACGGGTGCCGGCCAGTCGGCTGTTGCCGATGGGGTGCTGTGCCACCGTGCCGGCGTCGGATAGGACGGGGGTGCCGAACCAAGTGGTGGGGTCATCTCCCAGTGTCAGGCTGGGCAGTTCGGTGGTGAGGATGGTTTTGGCTTCCTCCACCGATACGGTGACCTGGGAAGCATAGGTGGGTGCCAGCCGATCCCCGGGACTGGCTACCGTCTGCAGATAGGGGATGTCGGCACCCCACACCGTTTCGGCCGCTTCGGTGTTGCCACAGCTGATGGAGTGGTAGCAGGCATCGATGAGCTTGCCGTCGTAGGTCATGGTGACGCCCTGCACAGCCTGAATAGCCGCCGTCAGTTTTAGATGGTTTTCCTCATACTTTTCTCCCCATCGCTGGCGGAGCTTTTCCTCCGTATAGGCGTCGGGAAAGGTGGCATTGGGGGTGGCGAAATCCGCACCTTGGAGGGCGGGATCGGCTTTGTCCGCCTGCGCCTGCCGACGGCGCGCATAATAGGTGTAGGTGGCCACCGCCTGTGCCTTCAGAGCTTCTTCGTGGGTGTCGGGGCTCATCTCCATAGCCA
>JAZREF010000035.1:0-7579 GCA_045660625.1 Acutalibacteraceae bacterium | reverse complement strand
ATCTCCTTGACGATCTGATAGATACGGGGCAGGCGCTGACGGAACAGGTCCTCGGGCCAGCACTCCAGCGCCTCTGCCATAACGGTGTGGTTGGTGTAGGCAAAGGTGCGGTTGATGATGTCCCAAGCGGCCTCCCAGCCGTAGCCGCACTCATCCAGCAGGATGCGCATCAGCTCGGGGATAGCCAGGGTGGGATGGGTGTCGTTGATGTGCACAGCCGCCATCTCGGGCAGGTTGTCCATGGTCCCGTACTTCTCCAGATGGCGCTGGACGATGTCCTGCACAGAGGCGGACACCAGGAACTACTGCTGGGACAGACGCAGGCTCTTACCCTCGCGGTGGTTGTCGGCGGGGTACAGCACCTGGGTGATGACCTCGGCCATAGCCTTGCGCTCCATAGCACGCATATACTCGCCCTGATTGAACAGGGTCATATCCATACCGGGGGCGGTGGACTTCCACAGACGCAGGGTGGAGACCGCCTTGCCGTTCTTACCCGCGACCATCAGATCGTAGGGCTGGGCGATGACCACGGTGGCGTCGTTGTGAGCCACGTGGTGATAGCCGTTGTCCGCCCACCACTCGTCGATGTGGCCGTCGAACTTGACCTCCTTAGCCAGCTCGGGACGGGGCAGCAGCCAGCACTCGCCGCCGGGCAGCCAGAAGTCGGGCATCTCGGTCTGCCAGCCGTTCTCCAACTTCTGGCGGAAGATGCCCAGCTCGTACAGCAGGGAGTAGCCGATGGCGGGGATGCCATTGGCAGCCAGACCGTCCAGGAAGCAGGCGGCCAGACGACCCAGGCCACCGTTACCCAGACCGGCGTCGGGCTCCAGCTCGAACAGATTATCCAACTTGGCGCCGTAGCCCTTCAGGATGGCGGCGGCATCGTCGGTCAGATTCAGGTTGTACAGGGTGTTCTTGAGGGAGCGGCCCATCAGGAACTCCATGCTCATATAGTAGACCTGCTTGGCGTTCTGCTTGTGTGCCTTGTGAATGTAGTTCACGCGGTCACGGCGCATACGGTCACGCAGAACCAACACCAGCGCATTGTACAGGTTGGCGTCGGTGGCGTCCTTGCCCTCTACGGAAAAATTCTGCTGCAGCTTCTCCTCCAGCTCCTTCTTCAGCAGCTGACGCTTGTTCAGCTTGGGAGCAGCGGCCTTGGTGGCAGCAGTCTTTTTAACAGTTTCTTTACTCATAACGAGACTCCTCCTCGGGGGTGAAAACAGATAAAACAAACAATGATATAACCCCACTGTCCACCAGTATACACCCTGCCGTTCAAAAATGCAATAAATTATTTGAAAATGACGAAAGTTTTTTATTTTTATGCGTTTTTCGTTGTGCGTTTTGTGCATTTTGCACAAGTTTTAGCAGATTTTCGGCAGATAAGAGGAGCCGTCCCGCCCGAATGGAGCGAAACGGCTCGTTTTTACGGTGTGTCCGGCCCGTTTTCGGTGCCGTTTTCGGTGGTTGGCGGCTCGGCGACGCTGGGCAACAGCCACTGCATCAGCCGCCCTCCCCTGCCCCGGCCGCGATGGCGGATGTGGAAATAGCCCAGCACGCTGAACACCACCGCCCCCACGAAATTCACCAGCAGATCCGCCATGGTGTCGTGCAGGCCGATATCCAGATAGCCGCCCACCCCCAAGTCTTGGCCGTTGACCGTCACCGAGGTGATGTCCCGCAGCACCGCCACGCTGCCGTCGGGGCGCAGGCGCACCGAGGCCAACGAGTGGAGGACGGTATCCTTCTGCATATCCGTCAGCAGGAAGCGGTCCATCCCGTATTCGAAGAATTCCCACAGCACCCCCACCGTCATCGAAAAGCAGAAGGCCACCAGCGACAGGTACCACGGGGACAGGCGAAACTTCTCCTGCCGATTGCGGGCGAGGATATCGATGAGCGAAAAGCCGAAGGCGGCGCAGATGAACCCGTTGACGGTGTGCAGCATCGTATCCCAGTAGGGGTACTGGCCGTAATAGTTCTGCAACTCGCCCAAGATCTCCGCGCAGAAGATAAAAAGGAGGATCAGCACCTCCATCAGGGTGGGAATATACACCCGAAAGCGCCGCTGGAGCAGGGTGGGTAACAGAAAGGAAACCAGCGACAACACGCAGATGTAAGCGCTTTCATAATCCCGTTCCAGCAGGTTAACCGCCAGCAGCAGCAACACGATGCCCCGCAGGATGAGATACACGGCGGTAAGATAAGGATGGCGCCGCATCTCCTCTCGGTTGCGGCGCCATCCTCTTTTTGATTCCGTCTTTTTCCTCGCGCTCCGCCTCAATGGATGAGGGTGATGGCGCCCGCCAGATTGCGGATGCACAGCGACGAGATGCCGTCGGCGCGTTCGCCGTCCAGCGTCCAATCCATAGCCGAGTCCGCCGTCACCTTGAACTCAGACCCGCTCATAAAGGTAATCATATCCGCGTCGTACTGCTGCTCCGCCAGGGCGAGGACGCACTCGCTGAGATCCACGGGGTTGCGAGGTTTCTTAATCAGCATCAGTTCCAGGCGGCCGTCGCTCATATCCACCACGCTGGCGTCCAGATTCAGCACGCCGCCCACCGAGGTGGCGTTGCACACCGCGCCGAAGAGATAATCCCCCTCCACCGGCGTGCCGTCCACCTCCACGCGGACGTGCCAGGGGCGGATGTTGGACAACTCCTTGATGCCCTCCAGCAGGTAGGCCAGGTGACCCAGGGTGTTCTTGGCGTTCTGCGGGGTGGCGTAGGAGGTGCGGGTGAAGATGCCGAAGGAGGCCACGTAGGTGAAGTAGCGGTCGCCGAAAGCGCCCACGTCATAGGCGTGGGGGGTGCCCGCCAAAATGGCGTCGGTGGCCGCGGACACCGTCTTCTTCAATCCGATGCCGGAGGCGAAGTCGTTGGTGCTGCCGCAGGGGATGTAACCCACGGGGGTGGTGTGGCCGCCGACCAGCAGGCCGCTGACCACCTCGTTGAAGGTGCCGTCGCCGCCCAGGCAGACCACCAGATCCGCCTGACCGCCATAGGCGCGGGCCAGATCGCGGGCGTGACCGCGATCGATGGTCACAAACACGGTGGGGATGTAACCGGCGCGGCAGAATTTCTCCACCACCTCCGCCAGATGGCGCTTGCCGATCTTTTTACCGGAAATGGGATTGAGAATCAACAACAATCGTTTGCTCACGGTGACACACCTCCTTATTCACTCTCATTATACTGCCCCGCGGACGCAAAAACAACCGTTGCTTGCAAAAATTTACAAAAAAACAGTCCCGAGAGAACTCTCGGGACTGTGGATGGCGATTAACCGCGATGCTTCTCCAGCAGAGCCTGAATCTTAGAGTGAGAATCAATCAGCTGGCTGATGGAAATGTTGTGGTTCAGAGCGGCGATGTAGTAGGCCACGTACTTGGAGCAATCCACCTCGTGGAACCACTCGCGCTGCAACAACTCGGGGGTGCGATAGGTCAGGTTGGTGCCGAACACACCGTCAATGATGCCGTCGGCATAGGCCTTGTCAAACTTGTCCAGGCCGGCGGTGAAGATGGAGTAGGTGGCGTAGGCGAAGATGCGGTTGGCCTTGCGCTTCTTCAGCTCGTAGGCCAGATCCAGCATAGACTCACCGGAGGCGATGATGTCATCCGCCACGAACACGTCCTTGCCCTCCCCAGAGGCGCCCAGATACTGGTGAGCCACGATGGGGTTACGGGCGTTGACCACGCGGGAGTAGTCGCGGCGCTTGTAGAACATACCCATCTCGACGCCCATATTCACCGCATAGTACATATTGCGGTTCAGAGCGCCCTCGTCGGGAGAGATGACCATCAGGTGGTCGCGGTCGATCTGCAGATCGGGGATGCTCTTGAACATCGCCTTCATCACCTGATAGGAGGGCATCATATTGTCAAAGCCCATCATGGGGACAGCGTTGCACACGCGGGGATCGTGGGCGTCAAAGGTGACGATATTGTCCACGCCCATAGCCTGCAACTCCTGCAGGGCGACGGGGCAGTCCAAACTCTCGCCGTAGTTACGGCGATGCTGACGGCCGCCGTAGAGGTTAGGCATAATCACGTTGATGCGGTGCGCCTTACCGCTGGTGGCCTGGATGATACGGCGCAGATCCTGATAGTGATCGTCGGGGGACATGGCGTTCTCGAAGCCGTACATATTGTACTTGCAGCTGTAGTTGCCCACGTCCACAAGGATGTACAGGTCGGTACCACGGATGGAGGACTTGATCAGGCCCTTACCGTCACCGGAGGTGAAACGGGGGCAGTCCACCTCGATGGAGAGATTCTCCTCCTCGCGGCCGCTCTTCTGAGCCCACTCCTTCAGGTGACCCTCGATCTTGGCGCCCAGGTCCTGTGCACCGTTCATCGAGATGATGCGCAGAGGCGCAACCTCGGTACCATTCTTAAAGACGCTTTCGGCAGTGTATTTTTCCATTTTGCTATCCCCTTCCCCTTATTTCGGCAACTATCTCGCCATTTTTGTTAATTATATCACATACTTTTTCGAATTTCTACACTTTCAAACAAGTTTTCGCCACAAAATTTAACGAAAATTTGCGCCATTACTCGGAATATTGCACAAGGCGGGATTTTTTCTTGCCCCGCGAGAAAAATTGTGGTATGATAGCAAGGATATAAGGAGGTGTGGCTATGGAACTGCACGAAATTCAGCAGGACGCCCCTGAGCGGGTGCTGCTGGTGTCGGTGGACACCGGCGAATTCGACGCCGAGGTGTCGCTGGCCGAGTTGGCGGAATTGGTCGCCACCGCCGGCGGCGAGGTGGTGGGTGTCGCCACCCAGAAGAAGGAATCCCCCGACAAGGCTACCTGTCTCGGCAGCGGCCGCGCCCAGGAGATCGCCCTGCAATGCGAGGCTGAGGACATCGACCTGGTGGTGATGGACCGCGAACTCTCCCCCACCCAGCTGCGCAATTTGGAGGAGATCTTCCCCTGCCGCCTGATTGACAGAACGATGCTTATTTTGGACATTTTCGCCGGCCGCGCCCGCTCTGCCGAGGGCAGACTGCAGGTAGAGCTGGCACAGCTGCAATATATGCTACCCCGCCTGACCGGCCAAGGCGCCGCCCTCTCCCGTCAGGGTGGCGGCATCGGCACCCGCGGCCCCGGTGAGACCAAGCTGGAGAGCGACAAGCGGCACATCCGTCGCCGTCTGGGCGCCATCCGCGAGCAATTGGAGAAGGTGGAGAGCCAGCGCAAACTGCGCCGCGAGCGCCGCCGTAAGGACGGCATCCCCACCGTGGCGCTGGTTGGCTACACCAACGCGGGCAAATCCACCCTGCTGAATCACCTCACCGACGCCGGCGTGCTGGCGGAGGATAAATTGTTCGCCACCCTGGACCCCACCGCCCGCGCCCTGCGCCTGCCTGATGGCCGCGAGGTGATGCTGGTGGACACCGTCGGATTTGTACGCCGTCTGCCCCACCAGCTGGTGCGCGCCTTCCACTCCACCCTGGAGGAGGCGGTGGAGGCGGACGTCATTCTCAACATTTGCGACGCATCCAGCCCCCACGCGGCGGAGCACCTGCAGGTGACCGGCGATCTGCTGACCGAGCTGGGATGCGGCGAGACCCCTGTGCTGCGGGTGATGAACAAGTGCGACGTGGCCCCCGACATCGGCGACAACCCCAACCACATCCGCATCAGCGCCCTCAGTGGTGACGGCGTGGACGCCCTGCTGGAGGCAGTGGCGGAGGCCCTCCCCCCCGACCGCAAGAAGGTGAAATTACTGCTCCCCTTCTCCAAGGGTGCGCTGGCGGAACAGTGCCGCCGGGACGGCCAGGTGGAGTACGAGGAGTACGTGCCCGAGGGGCTGGCGATGACCGTCATCCTGGGCGCCCGCTTGCTGGCGGAGACCGCCGACTACATCATAGAGGAATAAGAAAAGAGCCTGTGGCGTGTGCCACAGGCTCTTTTTTGATTATTTCTTCTTCTCATCCTTACAGGACTTGATGTAATAGGTGTCCGCCTTCTTATCGCGGGTCAGGGTGTAGGTCTGGAAGTGGGTGGCCTGGTCGGCGGTGGGCTCGATGGGGCGGCCCAGCTCGTCGTACTCAATATCGGTGACCGGCACAAAGCCCACGCGCACCTCGTACTGCTTGGCACTGCGCTGCACCTTGTCAATCACGATCTCGTAGCCGATGCTGGCGGGGACGAAGGGGATGTAGTAGCAGGCGTCACCCTCGCTGTATTCCACGCCGCTACCCTCGATGGTGCGGTGGGTCAACTTCGCCTTCTTACCAAACAGGGCGGCATAGGCGGACTCTACCTCCTCCACCGGAACGGCGATACGGAAGTTCTCATCCACGGGGTACTGGGGATACTCATCCTTCTCGTGCAACATACGGTTCTGCTCCGCCAGATACACACGGTAGGCGGCGGCGTTAAGGAAGGCGTCCTGCTCCTCCTTGGCGGCGTTGTCAAAGGGGGCGGGAGAATAGATCAGCAGCGGCTCCAGGTAATAGTAGAGCTCCTCGCGCAGGGCAGTCTTGTCAGTCTGCTTCTTGACAAAGCCGACACCGCCCACGATGATGGCGATGACACCCACGATGCTCAAAAGAGACACCAGGAAGCCCACGGGGGCGGCGTAGGCGTACTTGCCGCGGCGCTTGCCGTGCTTATTATAACGGCGGGTGACGGGGCGACTCTCCTTGACCGGGGTCTCCTCGGCGGAGGTCGCGTCGACGACGGTCTCCTCGGTGATCTCCTCGGCGGTCAGCTCCACCTCGACGTTGTTGTTCTCGAATTGTTCACTCATAGGAAATACCTCCTGCGAAATATCAATTTATTATAGCATAGATTTTCGCGTTTAACAAGAGGGAATTCACAAACAAAAAAGACGCTATCCAAACGGATAGCGGCTTTTGCTCGATTTATCGATTAGCGATGGTCACGGCGGGGACCACGGCCACCGTCGCGGCGGCCGCCCTCACGGCGGGGAGCAGCGGGGGTAGCGTAATCCTCGGGGTTCAGACCCTCCATCTTGATGATGGCGTCCTTGCGGGACAGGTTGATACGACCCTGCTCGTCGATCTCGGTAACCATAACGGCGATGGTGTCGCCCACAGCGACCACATCCTCCACACGCTCAACGCGACCCAGATCCAGACGGGACACGTGGACCAGACCCTCCTTACCGGGGGCGATCTCAACGAAAGCACCGAAGGTCATCAGGCGGGTAACCTTACCCTTGTAGATGGCGCCGATCTCGGGATCCTTAGCGATGGTCTCGATGATCTGCAGAGCGCGGTTGGCGTCGGCCAGGTCGGTGGCCAGAATGGTCACGGTACCGTCCTCCTCCACGTTGACCACGCAGTTGCAGTCAGCCTGGATCTGCTGGATCACCTTACCGCCCTTACCGATCACGCCGCCGATCTTATCGGTGTCGATCTTGGTGGACAGCATCTTGGGAGCGTACTTAGACAGCTCGGGACGCACCTCGGGGATGGCCTTGAGCATAACCTCGTCCAGAATGTGGCAACGAGCGGTGTAGGTCTTGTCCAGAGCCTCGCGGATGATGGCGGGGGTCAGACCGTGCACCTTCAGGTCCATCTGGATGGCG
>JAZREF010000034.1:0-6455 GCA_045660625.1 Acutalibacteraceae bacterium | reverse complement strand
ATTGTGAGGTGATAAAATTGAAAATGCAGATTAAAGAATTTGCCGAATTTATGGGTGTAAGTGTGCGCACACTACATTATTACGATGAAATAGGATTGTTGACGCCAGCCTTGGTTGACAAGTTTACGGGCTATCGTTTTTATGACGACAATTCGCTTCTTCGTATGCAAGAGATTCTCTTTTACCGTGAACTTGACTTTTCGTTAAAGAGCATCGGAGAAATTTTATCATCCCCGAATTATGACAAAACCAAAGCACTAAAAGAGCAAAAACACCTACTTACACTCAAAAAAGAGCGGTTAGAGCGGCTGATTTCTGCCATTGACGGTGCCGTGAAAGGAGAAACGATTGTGAAAGCATTTGACAATAGTGAATTTGAAAAGTATAAGGCTGAAGCCAAAGAAAAATGGGGCAAAACGGACGCATACAAGGAACACGCAGAACGGACCAAGAATTACTCCAAGCAAAAGTGGAATGACCTTGCCACAGGAATAGATAACATCATGGCAGAGTTCGCGACGTGCATGAGAAAAGGCCAAACGCCCGATTGTGCAGAGACACAGAATCTTGTAAAAATACTTCAGAACCATATTACCGAGAATTATTATCACTGTACAAATGAAATTTTGGCAGGTCTCGGTCAGATGTATGTTGCAGATGAACGTTTTCGGAACAATATTGATAAGCACGCTGATGGTACAGCAGAGTTTATCTGTGAAGCTATCGAAGTCTATTGCAGGAAATAAGTATATTCCCTCTTTTGGTGATAGCAGCACAGGCTGCCATCAAGTCCGGCAAGTAATTGCCGACCTTTGACGGCATATAAGGTATAACAAAATCCCCACCGAGCAATCGGTGGGGATTTTGTATTGCATCCACTAGGCTGTCGTGTTAATATATAGGTACAGAAAACAACAAGGAGTGATCCACAATGCGCAAAAACTTTGGCGCCAAAGCGATCTGCTACCCCATGCCGGTGTACATCATCGGCACCTACAATGCCGACGGCACCCCCAACGCCATGAACGCCGCCTGGGGCGGCATCAGCGAGGAAAACGAGATCTCCATCTGCGTGGATTCGGAGCACAAAACCGCCGAAAACCTGCTGGCGCGCAAGGCTTTCACCGTCTCGATGGCCACCGTCGACACGCTGGTGGCCTGCGACTACGTGGGCATCGTCAGCGGCAACGACGTGGCGGATAAATTTGCCCGTGCCGGCTTCCACGCCACCAAATCTGAGTTTGTGGACGCCCCGCTCATCGACGAGCTGCCGATGGCGCTGGAATGCGAGGTGCTGTCCTACGACGTCGACACCTGCCGTCTGGTGGGTCGCATCGTCAACGTCAGCGCCGACGAGTCGGTGCTGGGCGCCAACGGCAAGGTGGATCCCACCCTGCTGCGCCCCCTCACCTACGACTCTATGAACCACACCTACCTCACCCTGGGAGAGGTGGCGGGACGCGCCTTTCACGACGGCGCCGCCCTGCGATAAAATCACGCAAAAAACACCCGGTTTGTCCCACCAAAAACGGACAAAAAAGAGAGCGGTAAAATCCGCTCTCTTTTTTTGTATAATATTATCAATTTTTATAGGTCAAATTTTGTAAAATAGTAAGAACCTACTATTGATTTTATCGGTAAAAAATGCTATTATTGTGAGGATAAAGTTATATTGCAGAAGTATGGAGTTTTTAATCGATATAACTATTATCGATATTATCGATATAGATTTTCCACTTTTGCATCGCCTTTTAAGATAATAAAAAGGAGGTCGGCGGATGAAAAACAACTCAATACCCAAGGCGACACTGGGACGCATCCCGCGGTATCTCACCTACCTGCGCGAGCTCTCCTCCGACCAGGTGCCCCACATCTCCGCCACCACCATCGCCAAGGCGCTGGGATTCGGCGAGGTGCAGGTGCGTAAGGATCTGTCCATCGTCAGCGGTGCCGGCCGTCCCCGTCTCGGCTACGAGACCGACGTGCTCATCACCCAGCTGGAGGATGGCCTGGGCTACAACCAATTGACCAACGCCGTGTTGGTCGGTGCCGGCCGACTGGGCCGCGCCCTGCTGCAATACGACGGTTTCGAGCACTTCGGCGTCAAGATCGCGGCGGCCTTTGACTGCAACGATCGGGTGATCACCTTCGACGCCAAGACCGACATCCTGCCGATGCACCAGTTCGACGCCTTCTGCCGCGAGCACCACGTGCACCTGGGCATCATCACGGTGGGCGAGGGCTCGGCACAGGACGTCTGCGACCAGATGGTGCGCAGCGGCATCAAGGCCATCTGGAATTTCGCCCCCTGCAAGTTGCAGGTGCCGGACAACGTCCTGCTGCACAATGAGAACCTGGCCTTGTCCTTGGCGCATCTGCGCAACCAGTTAGTCTACTGCGAAGATCACGTGAACAATTAACAAAAACGATAAAAAACGATTTGGAGGATTTGAAAATGAAAGTTACCGTATGTATCGGCAGTTCCTGCCACGTGAAGGGTTCCCGCCAGGTTGTGGAGCAGCTGCAGACCCTCATCAGCGAGAACAACCTGAGCGATCAGGTAGAGCTGGCAGGCACCTTCTGCCTGGGTCGTTGCCAGGAGGGCGTCTGCGTTACCGTGGACGGTGACTTCCACTCCGTTTCCCCCGACACCGTCGGCGAGTTCTTCGACACCGTCATCAAAGCTAACGTTTAATTTATAGATCCGAGGTTGAAACAGTTATGGGTATCAGAAAATTTGACACGAAAGTTCAGTACTTGAAATACAAGGTGCTGCGCGAGGTAGCCCGCGAGGCGTGGAACGACACGCTGCTGCAAAACATAGTGGACATCCCCAAGAAGATCGTCCCCGGCAAGACCCCCACCATGCGCTGCTGTGTGTATAAGGAGCGCGCCATCCTGGGCGAACGCGTGAAGATCGCCATGGGCGGTGACCCCGAGAACCCCAACGTCATCGAGGTCATCGACATCGCCTGCGACGAGTGCCCTGCCGCCGGCTACGAGGTGACCGCCTCCTGCCGTGGCTGTCTGGCTCACCGCTGCGAGGACGTGTGTAAGCGCGGCGCCATCTCCTTTGACCACAACCACGTGGCTCACATCGACAAGTCCAAGTGTGTGGAGTGCGGCCAGTGCGCTAAGGTGTGTCCCTACGCCGCCATCGTCAACCGCAAGCGTCCCTGCCAGAACGCCTGCAAGGTGAAGGCCATCACCATCAACGAGGACAACGCCGCCGCCATTGATAATAACAAGTGCATCCAGTGCGGTGCCTGCGTGTACCAGTGCCCCTTCGGCGCGATCATGGATAAGTCCTACATCCTCAACGTGATCGATATGATCAAGAAGAGCGAGAACAACACGAAGTACAAGGTGTACGCCATCGTGGCTCCCGCCATCTACAGCCAGTTCAACTACGCCAAGCTGGGCCAGGTGATCACCGGCCTCAAGGAGCTGGGCTTCTACACCGTCATCGAGGCGGCGCTGGGCGCCGATATGGTGGCTCAGGCGGAGTCCAAGGAGTTGGCCGAGAAGGGCTTCCTCACCAGTTCTTGCTGCCCCGGCTTTGTGCAGTACATCAAGTCCAACTTCCCCGACCTGCTGCCTCTGGTCTCCCACAACCCCTCTCCCATGGTTGCGCTGAGCCAGTACATCAAGCGCACCGAGAAGGACGCCAAGGTGGTGTTCATCGGTCCCTGCACCGCCAAGAAGGCGGAGATGCAGCTGGAGAGCGCCAAGCCCTACGTGGACGCCGTGATGACCTTCGAAGAGCTGCAGGCCCTGTACGACAGCAAGGACGTGGACATCACCACCCTGGAAGAGGGCGTGCTGGACAACGCCTCCTACTACGGCCGTATCTTCGCCCGCAGCGGCGGTCTGTCCGACGCCGTGGTCGAGGCGCTCAAGGAGCAGAACATCGACTTCACCGTCAAGCCTGCCGTCTGCGACGGCATCGAGGAGTGCCGCCTGGCCCTGCTCAAGAAGAGCAAGGGCGTGCTGGACGCCAACTTCATCGAGGGTATGGCCTGTATCGGCGGCTGCATCGGCGGCGCCGGCTGCCTCACCCACGGTGAGAAGAACAAGGCCGAGGTCGACAAGTACGGCCGCGAGGCTCTGGAGAAAACCATCAGCGACGCTGTTGCTGTGTTGAAGTAAGTAAACATCGAGGATAAGAAAAGGAGAAATTTGATTATGAACAAGATTACCGTTATCGGCTCCGGCAACGTGGGCTCCACCATCGCTTACACCCTCACCGTGCAGGGTATCGCTTCCGAAATCATTATGATCGACCTCAACCACGAGAAGTCTCTGGGCGAGGCTCTGGATATCCGTCAGGGCGTTTCCTTCTGCGCCCCCGCCACCGTCTACGCCGGCTCCTATGCCGACGCCGCCGGTTCCGACATCGTGGTCATCACCTCCGGTATGGCCCGTAAGCCCGGCCAGTCCCGTCTGGACCTGGCCCAGGCCAACGTGAACATCATCAAGAGCATCGCCGACCAGATCGTGCCCGTGTGCCCCGATGCCACCTACGTCATCGTCAGTAACCCCGTGGACGTGCTGACCTACGTGTTCCTGAAGCACACCGGTCTGCCCCAGGAGCGCGTCATCGGCTCCGGCACCGTGCTGGACACCGCCCGTCTGCGTTCCCGCATCTCTGAGTACTACTCCGTCAACCAGAAGAACGTCCACGCCTACGTGCTGGGCGAGCACGGCGACAGCTCCTTCGTGCCTTGGTCTCTGGCCAACATCTCCAACGTGCCTGTGGAGACCTTCAAGGACGCCCTGCAAACCAAGGACAACTACCCCGAGTTCGTGCTGGACGAGGTAGAGGAGTATATGCGTAAGTCCGGCGCCCGCGTCATCCAGCGCAAGGGTGCTACCTTCTACGCCGTGTCCATCTCCGTCTGCCACATCTGCAAGTGCCTGCTGAGCGGCATCGACACCACCCTGACCGTCTCCACTATGCTCAACGGCGAGTACGGCATCGACGACGTCTGCCTGAGCCTGCTGAATGTGGTGGGCGACAAGGGCGCTCACGCCAAGATTATGCTGCCCCTGAACGAGGAGGAGCAGGCTAAGCTGCACAACAGCGCCAAGGTTCTGAAGGACCTGATGGCCGGTCTGGACATCTAATGGAAAGGTAGGTACGAAATTATGGAATATCGCATCGAACACGACTCTATGGGCGAGATGAAGGTGCCTGCCGACCGTCTGTGGGCCGCCCAGACCCAGCGTAGCCGCGAGAACTTTGAGATTGGCGTCGGCATCGAGACCATGCCCGCCGAGATCATCCGCGCCTTCGGTATCCTGAAGAAGGCTGCCTCCATCGCCAACAACTCCCTGCGTCCCGAGAAGATGACCGACGAGAAGATGGCCGCCATCAAGGCTGCCTGCGACGAGGTCATCGCCGGTGAGCTCAACGGCCACTTCCCCCTGGTGGTGTGGCAGACCGGCTCCGGCACTCAGTCCAATATGAATACCAACGAGGTCATCGCCAACCGCGGCAACCAGATCGCCGGCAAGGTGATCCTGCACCCCAACGATGACGTCAATATGAGCCAGTCCTCCAACGACACCTTCCCCACCGCTATGCACATCGCTGCCGTGGTGGCCCTGGAGGATAAGCTGCTGCCCGCTGTCCGCACCCTGATCGATACCTTCAAGCGCTTGGAGGCGGAGAACCAGGGCATCGTGAAGAGTGGCCGTACTCACCTGCAGGACGCCACCCCCATCACCTTCAGCCAGGAGATCAGCGGCTGGCGCTCCAGCCTGGAGAAGGACGTGGAGCTGATCACCCGCTCCATCGAGCCTCTGTACGAGCTGGCTCTGGGCGGTACCGCCGTGGGTACCGGCCTGAACACCCCTAAGGGCTTTGACACCGGCGTGGCCGCTCAGGTGGCCGCCATCACCGGCAAGCCCTTCGTCACCGCCGCTAACAAGTTCCACGCTCTGACCTCTAAGGACGAGCTGGTATTCGCCCACGGCGCCATCAAGGCGCTGGCCTGCGATATGATGAAGATCGCCAACGACGTGCGCTGGCTGGCCTCCGGCCCCCGCGACGGTCTGGGCGAGATCTTCATCCCCGAGAACGAGCCCGGTTCCTCCATCATGCCCGGTAAGGTGAACCCCACCCAGTGTGAGGCTGTCACCATGGTGGCCGTGCAGGTGATGGGCAACGACGTGGCCATCGGTATGGCCGCCTCTCAGGGCAACTTCGAGCTGAACGTGTTTATGCCCGTGTGCATTTACAACTTCCTGCAGTCCGCCCGCCTGCTGGCCGAGGCCATCCTGTCCTTTAACAAGAACTGCGCCGTCGGCATCAAGGCCAACAAGGAGAAGATGCACCACAACCTGCACAACTCCCTGATGCTGGTCACCGCCCTGAACCCCTACATCGGCTATGAGAACGCCGCCAAGACCGCCAAGAAGGCGTATAAGGACAACATCTCCCTGAAGGAGGC
>JAZREF010000033.1:0-9913 GCA_045660625.1 Acutalibacteraceae bacterium | reverse complement strand
TCTCAAAAATGGTATTAACACAGCCGAAGCTGTACTAATCAAGTTTTGAGTTTGTAACTCATGACGCTCTTTGGCGTCTAATTTGAAAACAATTTCTTGTTTCCGGATTCTTCTCATACTGAGTAAGAATTAACGGGTATTTTGTGTGTTTTCGTTCTTGTCTTACACTGTTTAATTTTCAAGGTCCTCTCGCTGCTTTCGAGCCCCGCTAGGCGCGTTTCTCGCAGACAGCTTTGCTATAATACCACCAACAAATCCATTTGTCAACAGCTTTTTGAAATATTTTTTATATTTTTTAACACTATTTTCGTTAAATTTTTATATAGCAATAAAAATCCTCCTCTCCCCTGCAAAAACAAGGGAGAGGAGGACGAAAACAGGCCGAAAAATCAACGGATACCGTACTTTTCGATGATATAATCCATATCCTTATCGCCGCGACCCGACAGATTGATCAGCACAGAACCCTTGCCCATCCGTTTGGCCAGCTTGATGCCGTAGGCAACGGCGTGGGCAGACTCGATGGCGGGGATGATACCCTCCTGACGGGACAGTTCGAAGAAAGCGTCGATGGTGTCCTCGTCATTGACCACATCGTACTTGACACGACCCAGAGTGTGCAAGAAGGCGTGCTCGGGACCGGAAGAAGGATAGTCCAGACCGCTGGCCACCGAATAGACGGGGGCCGGGTCACCATTTTCATGCTTTAACATAATACTATTGAAACCGTGCATGACACCCTCGGTGCCGTACTGCAGGGAGGCGGCGTGATCGCCCAGGGCGGTGCCGCGACCCAGCGGCTCGATGCCGTAGATGTCCACAGGGTCATTCAGGAAACCGGAGAAGAAGCCGGCGGCGTTGGAGCCACCGCCCACGCAGGCGACGATGGCATCCGGCAGGTGACCGGTCATCTCGATAAACTGGGAGCGAGCCTCCTCGCCCACCACGTGCTGGAAATCCCGCACCATCATCGGGAAGGGATGGGGACCCACCACCGAGCCGATGCAATAGATGCAATCCTTATACTCGCGGGCGTAGGCGGCGAAGGCGGCGTCGACGGCCTCCTTCAGGGTGGCCTGACCCTCGGTGACCTCCACCACGTTGGCGCCCAGAATCTTCATGCGCGCCACGTTGGGAGCCTGCTTCTTGATATCCTCGGTGCCCATATAGTTATCGCACTTCATACCAAAATAAGCGGGGGCGGTGGCCATAGCCACGCCGTGCTGACCGGCACCGGTCTCGGCGATAACCTTCTTCTTACCCATATACTTGGCCAGCAGCACCTCGCCCATACAGTGGTTGAGCTTGTGGGCGCCGGTATGGTTCAGATCCTCGCGCTTGACGTAGAGCTGAACATTGCCCAGCTTGTTGGACAGGCGCTCCAGATGGCTGACGGGGGTAGGACGGCCCTGGAACTCCTTGCGGATACGACGCAGCTCCGCGATGAACTGGCGGGACTGGGCGATGGTGAAGTAGGCAGTGGAGATCTCCTGCATTGCTGCCTTCAGCTCCTCGCTGATGTACGCACCGCCGTAAGGACCGAAATAACCGTTTTCATCGGGATAATTTTTAAAGTAGGTTTCAAAATCCACACCGTTGAGAATCATAATCTGTTCCTCCTATATAATACATTATAATATTACGCGAACAAATCGATTCTCCGCCATCGTACGATGCCCATAAACGTCATCCTTTCGTTAGAAAACAGAGAACTCCCGCCCCAAAGGGACGGGAGTTCGTAGGGGTTATTAACAGTTTAACACTTTAAAGTGATTTTGTCAACAAGGATTTTGCGTGTTTAGCCGTCATTTTCAGCCGTCAACTCTTCCAGCTCCAGCTGGTTCTGCTCCCACAACTCCATCTGCGCCAGCAGGTCGTTGTTCTTCTCATCCAACTGCGCGGTGAGGGAGGTGAGCCGCTCGTAGTCTGCGGCGGTGGCGGGATCGGCCAACTGCGCCTCGAGGGAGGCAATCTCCTCCTCCAGGGCGGCCACCGTCTCCTCCGCACGGCGGACGGCGGTGGTCAGGCGGCGGATGGCGCTGGCCTGCTCCTTGCGCTGCTTGTAGGTGTTGTTGGAGGGCGCCTTGGGCGCCGATGCGGGAGCCGCCTCGGCGGTGCGGCGCGCCGCCGCATAAGCGTCGTAGTCGCCGCCGATCTGCTCCACCCCGTCGGGGGTGAGCACCACCACGCGACCCGCCATCCGATTGATGAAATAGCGGTCGTGGGACACGGCGAGGATGGTGCCGTCGTAGCCCGCCAGCGCATCCTCCAGCGCCTCGCGGGAGGCGATGTCCAAATGGTTGGTGGGCTCGTCCAGCAGCAGGAAATTGTCACCAGCCAGCATCAACTTGAGCAACAACAAGCGGGCACGCTCGCCGCCGCTCATCACCCCGATGGGTTTGAAGACGTCGTCGCCGCGGAACAGGAAGGTGGCCATAGCGCACCGCAGTTCCGTCTCGGTCTTGAGCGGATAGGCGTCCCACAATTCCTGCAGGGCGGTCTTGTGCTCATCCAGACCCTGCTGCACCTGATCGTAATAGCCGATGGTGACCTTGGCGCCCAAGCGGATGAAGCCGCTGTCGGCGGAGAGGCGGTCGGTGAGAATTTTGAGCAACGTGGTCTTGCCGCAACCGTTGGGGCCGAGGATAAAGAGGCGGTCGCCACGCATCACGTCCAGATTGGCGGACTTGAACAAGGGGCGGTCGAAGGATTTGGACAAATCCCGTGCCACCAGCACCTCATTGCCGCTAACCTGACCTGCCTCAAAAGTGAATTTCACCACAGCGTTATCCTTTTCGGGATCCACCAGGTTCTCCCGCAGGCGATCGACACGCTTTTGACGGCTCTCCGCCTGCTTGATGCTCTTTTCGCGGTTCCATTGTTTGAGCAGGGTGATATTCTCCTCGATATGGCGAATCTCCTGCATCGCAGTCTTGTAATGTTTCAGTTCGATCTCGCGGTCAATCTCCCGCTGCTCCTTGTGGCGGGAATAATTGCCGTTTGTGATATACAGGCGCCCGTTTTTCAGTTCCATGGTCTTGTTGGTGACCTTGTCCAGGAAATAGCGGTCGTGGGAGATGACGATGACGGCGCCGGTATACTCCTGCAGGTACTCCTCCAACCACTCCACCGAGGGGATATCCAGATGGTTGGTGGGCTCGTCCAGCAGCAACAGGTTGGTCTGCGCTAGCAAGAGGCGACCCATAGCCGCCTTGCTCCGCTGACCGCCGGAGAGGACACCAACGGGGGTGGTGAAGGCCGACTCAGGGAAGCCCAGTCCCAGCAGGGTGGCGCGGACGCGGCTCTTGTAATACAGGCCACCCATAGACTCGAACTTTTCCCGCAGCATATGCTGGCGATCCAGCAGTTCGGGGGTGGGGTTGCCCTGAGAGAGGGCAATGTTGACGGTGGCCAGCTCCTGCTCCACCGCCATCACGGGGGCAAAGACGCTCTGCACCTCGTCAAAGAGAGTGCGGGCGGCGTCGCGGCAGGTGTGCTGCTCCATATAGCCGATGGCGGTGTCACGGTATTTGACCACCGTGCCGCCGTAGTCGGTGTCCTCCCCCATCAGGATGCGCAGAAGGGTGGACTTGCCGCAGCCGTTGTCGCCAACCAGGCCGATGCGGTCGTGCTCCCCCACCTCGAAGGAGAGGTCGGTGAACAGAGCGCGCTCGCCGAAGTATTTATCCAATTGTTGTACGCTGAGATACGCCACGACCTCACCTCCTCTGCTTGAAAACAGCGACCGTCGCAAAACGGTCGCTGTGAAAATTCTTATTCTGCGCCTTCCTCGTCCATCAACTTGCGGATGGCGTCGTGGAAGGACTGGATGTCCTTAAACTGGCGATAGACCGAGGCGAAGCGAATGTACGCCACGTCGTCGATGTGCATCAGCTGCTCCATCACGTACTCGCCGATCTTGTGGGTGGAAACCTCCCGCTCCAGGCTGTTCTGGATGGTGGCCTCGATGTCGTCCACCGCCTTCTCCAGGCGATCGAGGGAGACCGGGCGCTTCTCGCAGGCGCGCAAGAGGCCGCTGAGTACCTTGTTGCGGTCGAAGGGCTCGCGAGACTTGTCCTTCTTGACCACCACGATGGGGAGATTCTCCACCACCTCGTAGGTGGTGAAACGCTTGCCGCAGCCAATGCACTCGCGGCGGCGGCGGATACGGCTATCCTCGTCAGTGGGGCGAGAATCGATCACGCGGCTATCGGTCTGTCCGCAAAAGGGGCATTTCATAATAGGGTCCCTCCTCATCGGTGTTGTGGTTAGGGGTGTCGAAACCACCCCAATAATACTATATCTTGTATCATATCACAACAAATCGACAAAATCAAGGGATTTTTCACACTTTCCCCGCCATCTCGGCGATAAAATCCCGCACCAAATCCTCAAAATGACACGGGGCAGGTTGCCACTCCTGCAGGCGGCAGGCCAGCACGTAAGCCACCGCCAAATCGGTGTCCACGTCCTCCCACCGCCAAACGCTACCGTCCGCCAGGGTGGCCGCCACGCCGTATACGCGGCGCCCCTCCGCCCCGGGCGTACGGCACACGCCGTCGATCACTGTCCATTCCTGTCTCATCCGCCACCTCAAAATGTGAATATTGTTCACATAATATACTACATATTGTGGTGGATGTCAATAGTTAAACGCAAAATTTAGATAAACGTCACACAGTCCGTGTACCACAGAGCCAGCACCGCGCCCACCTGAGCCAGCACCACCAACGGCAGACCGATCATAAACACGCGATGCAGGGTCTTGTGCCGCACCACGCACATGGTGGCGTACATCGCCGCGGCGCCGCCCAGCACCGCCACCAGCCACAGGGTGCGCTCCGGCACCCGCCAGGCGTGGCGACGGGCGCGGATCTTATCCCAAACGGTGACCGCCACAGCGGCCAAGCTCACCGCCGCCAGCCACACCAGCGCCCATTGTGCAGAAATCTCCATATCCGCACCTCCTTTACGGGACTATTTTACCACACATTTTACCAAAAGAAAAGAGGGTGTCAAATGTTACCAATTCGGCGTTTACTCTTGACCTTTCGGCGGATTTTTTGTAGAATAATAATGTATAAGGAGAAATGGCGTCGTTTTTCGGCGCTATGTCTGGCGGCGGCCCTGCTCTGCGGCGGTTGCGACGGCAGAGAGGCGCCCACGCCCGACCCCGACACCGCCGTCGACGAGACGATGCGGGGTGTGTGGCTCTCTTACATCGAGCTGGACGAGATGCTGGCGGGCGTCGACCCTCACGAGGCCGCCGACGCCATCGCCAAGGTGATGGCCACCTGCGCGGCAGAGGGCATCAACGCCGTCTTCTTCCACCTGCGCGCCCACGGGGACGCCTACTACCCCTCGGCGGTGTGGCCTGCAGCCACCGCGGCGCGGGCGGTGATGGCGGCGGGATTGGATCCGCTGGCCACCGCCATCGCGGAGGCGCATAAGCGCGGCATCGTTCTCCACGGGTGGCTGAACCCCTATCGGCTGGGGGATACCCCCATCGCCGACCTCTCCTTTGAGAAGGACGGGGTGTGGTATTTGAATCCCTCCCATCCCGCGGCGCGGCAGAGCGTGCTGGACGGGGTGCGGGAACTGCTCACCCGCTACGACCTGGACGGCATCCATTTTGACGACTATTTCTACCCCACGGGGATGGCCCCCGACGGCGAGGCGTTCGAGGAGATTCCCCACGGCGCCGACATCACCTGCTGGCGACAGACCCAGGTGGACGCGCTGGTCAGCGGAGTCTACGGCCTATGCCACCAGCACGGCGCGGTGTTCGGCGTCAGTCCCGCCGCAGATATCCTGCGCAACCGCACCGCCGCCTACGCCGACGTCACCCGCTGGATGCGGGAGGCGGGGTACATCGACTATATCTGCCCCCAACTCTACGTGGGGTTTCGGCACCAAACCAAACCCTTTGCCGACCTGCTGACCGAATGGGTCGGCCTGCCGCGGCGCGAGGATGTACGCCTGTACGTGGGGCTGGCGCTATACAAGGTGGGTCTCACCCACGACCCCTACGCGGGGACGGGGGCGGCGGAATGGGCCACCGACCCCACCATCATCCCCCGCCAAATCGATATGAGTATACAATCGGCGGACGGCTACCTGCTGTTCCGCTATGGAAATCTAACCTGACGGAAAGGAGGTTACCACGATGAGAAAACGCATCTGGGCGGCACTGCTGTGCCTGTGCCTGCTGATAGCCGCCGTGCCCTACGGCGCCCTGGCGGAAGGCCCCACCACCGGCACGGTGTACGGCCTGAACGAAGGGGTCCCCCTCCGTGTGCGCAGCGCACCGGTGGACGGCGAGGTCATCGCCCAACTGTACAACGGCGACGTGGTAACCATCCTGGCCACCTCCGAGGACGGCGGCTGGCACCAGATTCAAACCGCGGCCGGCGTCACAGGCTGGTCCAGCGCCACCTACATCCGCATCAATCAAAACAAGCCCGAGCCGCTGCCCGACGGCGCCACCGGCACCGTCTTCAACATCAACTCCGGCAACAAACTGTACGTCTACGAAAACGCCGACAAGAGCGGCAAGGTATTGGACAAGCTGCAAAACGGCGACGTGGTGGCGGTGTTGGCCCAATCCGAGGACGGCAAGGTGCTGCAGGTGACCACCGCCTCCGGCGTCACCGGATGGTGCACCGCCGCCTACATCCGCATCAACAAATCCTACGAGACCGAGGAGGAGTTCGAGGCCTATCTGACCGAACAGGGATTCCCTGAGGACTACAAGGTCGCCCTGCGCAACCTCCACGCCCACTACCCCAACTGGACCTTTGAGGCCAAGGTGCTGCCCATGACCTTCGCCGAGGCGGTGGCGGGTGAGAGCGAGGTGCTGAAGAACGCGCTGGACGTGGACGACTATCCCGAATCCTGGCTGTCGATGGAATACGGCGCCTACGATTGGAAGACCGGCACCTACATTGAGATGGACTCCGGCGGATGGGTGACCGCCTCCTCCGAGATCACAGCTTACTTTATGGATCCCCGCAATTTCTTGGATTTCACCTACATCTTCCAGTTTGAGAATCTCCTCTATTCGGACCAGCACACCGTGACGGGGCTCAAGGCCATCCTACCCACCAAGTACGACGGCTACGCCGAGGACGTGCTCAGCGCCGCCCGCGACGCCAATGTCAACGCCTATCACCTGGCCACCCGTATGACCCAGGAGGGCACTAAGATTGACGGCACCTGGCCGGGGTACGAGGGGTACTACAACTTCTTCAACATCGGCGCCTACGCCCACTCTGGCAACGGCGCGGTGACCAACGGCGCCATCTACGCCAAGAATCAGGGGTGGAACACCCCCTATAAGTGCATTCTGGGCAGCGCCCAGCAGCTGGGCAAGAACTACATCCACAAGGGGCAGAACACCATCTACTATCAAAAGTTCAACGTAGCGGGTGACAACCTCTATAACCACCAGTATATGTCCAACGTCAACGCCCCCACCGCCGAGAGTAAGATCCGCGCCGGCAAGGCCACGGCGGAAGAGTTGGCAGCCGGCATCTCCTTCCTCATCCCCGTATACAAGGATATGCCCGAGACGGCATCCCCCAAGCCCTCCGAGACGGGCAATAACAACAACTTCTTAGACAGTCTGACGGTAGAGGGATTCACGCTGTCCCCCACCTTTGACCGCTACACCATGGAGTACGCGGTGGAGGTGGACAAGGAGACCACCTCCATCACCATCGCCGCCAAGCAGAACTATGCCGACGCCACCGTCACCGGCGTGGGCACCATCCAGTTGCAGACCGGCGAGAATCACCTACCCATCACCGTCACCGCCACCAGCGGCCAGGTGCGCACCTACACCCTCACGGTATTCTGCGAGGCAGAGGTGCCCGTCGATCCGCCGCCGGATACGCCGGTGGATCCTCCCACACCGCCTGAGCCGCCGGTCACCCCCACCCCCGTCATCGGCGGCACCGCCTACCTCATCGGTGACACCGTCACCGGCGTGGAGCCCGGCACCGCGGTGGCCGATTGCATCGCCGCGCTGGCGGTCACCGACGGCACCGCCAAGGTGATGGCCGCCGACGGCACCACCGAGAAGGCGGAGGGTGTCATCGCCACCGGCGACGTCATCAAAGTGTACGACAACGACGGCAAGGAGTGCCAAAGCATTCCCGTGGTCATCTACGGCGACGCCAACGGCGACGGCAAGATCAACTCTCAAGACCTGCGTCAGGCCCAGCGCTACATCCTGGGCGTGGGCGTCATTGACGGCCACTATCTCACCGCCGCCGACGTCAACCGCGACGGCAAGGTCAACTCCCAAGATCTGCGTCAGGCCCAGCGCTATATCCTGGGGCTGACCACCTCTCTGCAGCCTGCACCCGCCGCAGGCGAAACCACCTCGTAAGGAGGCTTTACTATGAAGAAAATCGCATCGATTCTGGTTGCCCTCGCCCTGCTGATCGGCCTGGTGGGTGCGCTGCCCGTATCCGCCGCCGGCTCGGTGAATGTATGGGTGGGTTCCACCACCGTCATCATCGGCGACACCCTCACCGTCACCCTGTCCTACAATGGTGGCGGCGCAGGCATCGGCTCGCTGGACGCCCGATTCACCTACAACGCCGAGGTGTTTGAGTATCTCTCCTGCACCGGTGCCACCGCCAACGGCGGCTCCGGCGTGGTGACCATTTCCTACTACTCCCTGGATCTGGTGCCCGCCGACACCCTGTCCATCACCCTGAATTTCCGTGCGTTGACCCCCGGCGACGGCAACTTTGTGCTGACCACCGAGGGCATGTACTCCGACGACGGCCCGCTGATGGAAAACGTCGTCAAGGCGGTGGAGGTGGCGGCCAGCAACCCCACCCTGTCGGGCAACGCCAACCTCCAATCCCTGAAACCCTCCAAGGGCACCCTGACCCCCAAATTCGACCCCAACAAGACGGAGTACACCATCGCGGTGGCCTACAGCGTGGACTCGGTCTCCTTTGACTATCCCACCGAGCACAAGGACGCCAAGACCGCCATCAGCGGCAAGAACGCCCTGCAGGTGGGCAAGAACACCCGCGTCATCACCGTCACCGCCCCCAACGGCACCACCAAGAAGTACACCATCGTCATCACCCGCGCCGCGGCGCCCAGCACCACCAGCGGCACCAACCCCACCACCGGCACCACCCTGCCCCAGCCTGCCGAGGACGCGCTGGACGTGGTGGTGGACGGCAAGGAGATGACCATCCTGGACACCCAGGCCTCCGTCGATCTGCCCGACGGGTTCCGCTGGAGCAACCTGACGGTCAACCGCGTGGAGGTTCCTGCCGCAGTCAACGCCGAGACGGGTATGACCCTGCTGTATCTGACCGCCGAGGATAAGGAAGACGACGGATTCTACATCTACGACGCCGACACCGACTCCTTCACCCGATTCCGCTCCCTCAGCGTGGCGGGCGGCACCTATCTGCTGTACGACCTGCCGGTGGGCAACGCCCCCGCAGGCACGGTGGCGGACCTGCTGGCATACGAGGGCGGCTCGGTGCAGGCCTACCTCTATCAGGACGTGGCACTCAGCGACTTTGTGCTGGTGTGGGCCGCTCCCGTGGGTGGCGAGGCCGGCTGGTACACCTACGATAAGAAAGAGGGCACCCTCCAGCGTTGCCCCATCACCGAATCCGACGATTCCGTAACCACTCCCTCCACCACCCCCTCCTTAGATACTATCACCGACCCTGCACACGATAAAACACCCGAGCGTATGAATCTCCTGGATTGGATCGGCTCCAACGCCACCATTCTGCTGATCGGCGGCATCGCCATCGCCGCCCTCGTGGTGATCATCCTGCTGATTGTGATGATCTCCTCTATGGGCGGCCGCAAAAAGGGTAAACACTAAAAAATAACGCAAAAAATCCCCCGACACAGCCGTGTCGGG
>JAZREF010000032.1:0-8649 GCA_045660625.1 Acutalibacteraceae bacterium | reverse complement strand
TTTGTAACTCATGACGCTCTTTGGCGTCTTAATTTGAAAACAATTTCTTGTTTCCGGATTCTTCTCATACTGAGTAAGAATTAACGGGTATTTTGTGTGTTTTCGTTCTTGTCTTACACTGTTTAATTTTCAAGGTCCTCTATGCGGAAAATCCGCATTTTTGGCCGCGTTTTTTACGCGGTGTTGCTATAATACCACGGCGCAAGGGATTTGTCAACACTTTTTTTGAGTTTTTTACACTTTTTTTCAAGAAATTTTTGAGCCCTAAATATAGTGTGCAAACCCGCCTGAAAAGCACAAGATTTAGGGGCGAAAAAGAGCCGCCCCACGACGAGGCGGCTCCTTTTGTCTAAATGTTACAAACGCATCCACACGCCGCTGAGGGGAGGCAGCACCAAGGTGTGCCCCACCACCGCGCCGTCGCCGACACAAATCTGAGCAGTGGCGAACTCCGGCGGCAGGAATATCTGCCGCTCCTCCGCGCATCGATTGACGGCGCAGAGCAACGCCTGCTCGCCCTGACGGCGAACGAAACAGGTCACGTCGCTGCTGCCGGTGGGCACCGGCACAAACGCACCCTCCGCCAACGCAGGGGTGGCGGCGCGAGCGGCGCCCAAGGCGCGATACCACTCGATCAAATCCGTGTCCTCGTGACCCCAAGGATAGGTGCCACGGTTGAAGGGGTCGCGGTAACCCTCCAGACCCGCCTCGTCACCGTAATAGATGCAGGGCACGCCGGGCAGGGCGAACTGCAACAAGGTCGCCAGCTGCAAACGGCGCAGGCCGATGGCCCGCTGCTTGTCGCTGAGGGTCTGTGCCGCCTGCCAAGAACGGCCGCGGCCACAGGAGGGCTCGCCGCCCAACACGGTGACGGCGCGCTCGGTATCGTGGGTGCCGACGTGATTCATCAGCAAGCGCAGGGTCTGGGGCGGATAATTCTCCACCACGTTCCAAATGGCGTGGATGAAATCCTCGCCGCTGCCGCCCAGCAGAAAGCCGAAGATGGCGTCGCGGAAGGGATAGTTCATCACGCTGTCCAGCTGGCGACCCAGCAGATAGCGGCGGCGGTGGCCGTAGCTCTCCTTAGTGGAGGCGTCCTCCCACACCTCGCCCAACACCAACGCGTCGGGGTCGGTGGCCTTGACACGGGCGCGCAGGGCGTCCAGGAAGCCGTCGGGCAGCTCGTCCGCCACGTCCAGACGCCAACTGGAGGCGCCGGCACGCAGCCAGCGGGCCACGATGCCGTCTTCGCCGTTGATGTACTGCATAAAGGCGGGGGACAACTCGTCCACCTCGGGCAGGGTGTCAAAACCCCACCAAGAGCCGTACTCGTTGGGCCAATGGCCGAAGTGGTACCAATCGGAATAGGGGGAATGGGGGGAATTGTAGGCGCCGTCGCCGGGGTAGCGGCGCTCGCGGTTGAAATAGATGCTATCCGAGCCGGTGTGGCTGAACACGCCGTCCAGCATCAGGCGGATGCCGTGCTCCTTAGCCACCGCGGCTAGGGAGCGCAGGTCCGCCTCGTCACCCAGCAGGGGGTCGATGCGACTGTAATCCGCCGTGTCGTAGCGGTGATTGGAATGAGACTCGAAGATGGGGTTGAGGTAGATGCAGGTGACCCCCAGGGATTGCAGATAGCCCAGCTTCTGCTCGATGCCCTTCAGGTCGCCGCCGAAGAAGTCGTTATTCCACACGCGGCCGTGGGCGTCGGGGCGCCACTCCGGCGCCTCGCCCCAATCGCTATGCACCACGCGGTCGGTGGGTACCCCCACCTTAGGCTCGCCGCTATTGGCGAAGCGGTCGGGGAAAATCTGATACAGAATGCCGCCCGCCAGCCAATCGGGGGTGGTGAAGCCCGCCTCGTAGCAGGTCAACTGCCAGCGGGGACCGTCCACGTTGGGAGAATAGGCGGCGGTGCCGTCCGCCTGGCGCACCAGCCAGCCGTCGCCCAGCGCCACCTCCACGTGGAAGGCGTACCAATACAGACCCGCCGCGGTGGGGGTGTAGTACGCCCGCCACCACTCGTGGCCGTCGCCGTCCATACCGTCCCAGGTGCAGGCGATCTCCTCAGGAGGCAGATCGTCCCGCAACACCGACAGGGTGACGCCGCGGCAACCCCAGTCACGGGGCATACGCACCCGCAGGGTCACCGTCGTATGTTCCGCCACCGCCCCAAAGGGGGCGCGGTATTGTAAATCTCGAGAATTGAAAAATGCCGGCAAGCCGAGCTCCTCCTTTGAGCGGGGTTTATAATAAAGGTATATATATAGCACGCGCGCGTATAAGTTACTACCTATCATAACCTATCCCGCCATCAAAATCAATAAAAACCTTGCATTTTTTGAAATTGCCCAGTATAATGATAGGGAATTATACCCGCGAGGAGAGATAACAATGAGCAAATCTGTCAATCCCTATGAGAAAAAGAGCAAAAGGAAACTGCACATCACCCGCAAGCAGTGGATCGTCATCATCTGCGTCATCTGCGTGGCGGCCCTCATCGGCGGCATCTCCCTGGCTATGAAGCTGGGCAACAACGGCGGCCATTACGAAGGCGACGGCCACAACCACGGCAGCAGCCTCGGCGACGGCCATTACGAGGGTGACGGCCACGACCACGGCACCAGCAACTCCGACGCCAAGGTGAAATATCAGATCTACACCAACGCCGACCAGACCTATCGCGTGGTGCTCCGCGACAACGCCGGCAAGACTCTGGCTGAGTACGACAAGATCGCCAAGCAGCCCATCCGCGAGACCATCGACGAGACCAAGGGCATCTACGAGCTGGGCTGGGCCACCGGCAACGGCGCCAACGAGTTTGAGTGCGTGTACTACAACGTCAAGACCGGTCAGCTGTCTGACAAGTTCGTCGCCCCCCGCGGCACCGACGGCGTTCGCATCGCCTATGGCAGCGAGGATCAGACCAAGGTGGTCGTGCAGGATCTGTTCGACAAGACCGCCTACTACAAGGAGCACGCCCTGAAGGCTCCCGAGACCGACAAGAACGGCGACATCATCGTCGGCGGTCGTCTGCACGAGAACAAGAAGACGGTGATCATCTCCTACAACTCCACCGAGACCGAGTCCACCGCCCACGCCACCATCGAACTGTACGAGTAATCGAAAAGGAAAACCTCTCATCGCAAGATGAGAGGTTTTTTGTTGCGTTTTTGCGGTATGTGTGATAAAATCAGCACATACATTCCACCGAAAGAGGTGCCTACTATGAAATACTGCGGTTATCACTCCCACACCACCTTCTCCGACGGCAAGAGCAGCATGGAGGAGATGGTGCAGTCCGCCATCCGTCTGGGTATGCCCTGCATTGGCTTTACCGATCACAGCGACAGCCCCTATCAGGACTACTGTATGCGTGTGGCGGATTATCCCGCCTATCTGGCGGAGTTGGCTCGCCTGCAAGAGAAATACGCGGGGCAGATCACCATTATGCGGGGCATCGAGCTGGATTCCCACTCCGATCCCGCCATTGCGGCGCAGGTGGACTATTTCCTCGGCTCGGTGCACGAATTGGTGTACGAAGACCGCTATTACGGCATCGACCACGCCCGCGACCTGCAATTGGAATGCATCAACCGCGAGTGCGGCGGCGACCAGTTGGTGTTCGCGCAGGATTATTTCAATGAACTGGTGGCACACGTTCAGCGGACAAAGCCCACCATCGTGGGTCACTTTGACGTGCTGACCAAATTCTCGGTCATCGACGAGCAGAACCCCGCCTATCGCCGCATGGCGCTGGACGCGCTGGAAAAGGTGGTGGCGGTGACCCCCGTGGTGGAGATCAATACCGGCGCCATCAGCCGCAAGTGGCGGGAAATTCCCTACCCCGCCAACTTTATCCTCCGCGGACTGCGCGAGATGGGCGGAAAAATCATCCTGGGCGCCGACACCCACGCGGCGGACACGATCGACTGCGCCTTCCCGCTGGCCATCGAGGTGGCCAAGAAGGCGGGATTCGACACCATCCTGACCCTGTGGCCCGACGGATTCCACGAAGAGAAGATTTGAATAAAAAAGCCGATGCAACGAGAGTTGCATCGGCCTTTTTGTTATCCAATATATTGAGAATGAATGCGGTTCTCGGGGGTGCGGTCAAAGGTGTACAGCGCCGCCAGGAACACCCACTCCAGCGGCTTCATCAGATAATACACCGCATTGGAGCGGCGCTTGGTGGTGATGTGCTTGGAGACCGGCAGACCGAGGCGGTCGTAGGTGGCGCGCACCACCCGATGCAGCCGCGGGGCGCGCTCCGCCAGCAGGTCCTCAAAAGCGTTGGCCACCAGCAGCTGGCGGTTCACCACAATGAGCCGCCCGTGACGCTTGCCCGCCCGCAGGGGTTTGACCACCCGCTCGTCGCCGCAGGCGGCCACAGTGCAGAGGTAGTGCCCCTGATAATTCAGTCGCGGCGGCGGAATCTGCTGGGACAGGGTCCACTCCGCCGTTTCGGTGAACATCCTCACCGCCGCGTCGGGCTGCTGGCCGAAGATGAGCAGAATCACCATAACCACCAGGAGCAGCGGCACCGCCAGCAGGAAAGAAATCAGCAAAAAGGAGGCCGAGCGGCTCAATAGATGCTGGCACACCCGCAAAACGCGGCTCGAATACTCCTGCTCCGCGACGCGGGCGGCGTACTGTGCCACGGTGGCGCGCATTAGGCGCACCGCGCAGAGGATATAGTTGAAGGGGAACAGAAGCAGCAGAGCCATAGGCCAATCCGGGAGATGCGGTACCATCTGCACCGCCAGCATCACCACAAGCACCAATCCTACGAACACACCGCCGTAGCACAACGCCGCCACCAACGGAGATAACTTCTTGCCCCAAAAGCGAGGAATCAGGTAGCCCGCCACTGCCACCGCGCACAGGGCGAGGAAGGTGGGCAACATCTCAGACGCGATGGGAGAATAGTGGTCGCCGACGTAGATTTGCTCCTGCCAAGGGTGGAAATTGTAAATCTTAGCGTAAAACGCGGTGAAAGAAATGCCGAACGTAAAAATGGAGGCGTCCACAATGTGGACGAGAACGCGATGCCACCGCTTCTCGCAAAACAGCAGAACGAGGTTACACAGGGTCAGCGCCGCAGGGATGCCCAGGAAAAACAAGAGGATAACCACAATTCCTAAATCCGTTCCTAACAGCAACATACCAAACCCTCCTCTCGGCGATTCTCGCCTTATTCTATCTCCAATATAGCACACTCGCCGCGGGATGGCAAGAAAAAAACACCGCCGAGAAAATTTCTCGGCGGTGTGCGTATTTATTGTTCCGTGATGGGGAGACTGGCGATGGCGTTGAGCTCCATACCCGCGGTGTGGCCGCTAAGCAGCTCGTAGTAGCCCTGCGCCGCCACCATGGCGCCGTTGTCGCCGCAGAGGGACAGAGGCGGGGCGTACAGGCCGTAGCCGCGTTCTTTGCAAGCGGTCTCCATGCCCGCACGCAGGCCGGAGTTGGCGGACACGCCGCCCGCCAGCACGATGGTGTCCATGCCCAGATCGACGGCGGCCTTCATGGTGTTGCCCACCAGCAGCTCCGTCACGGTGTGCTGGAAGGAGGCGCAGAGGTCGGCCTTGTTCAGTTCCTCCCCCTTCTGCTCGGCGTTGTGCAGGCGGTTGATCACCGCCGTCTTCAGACCCGAGAAAGAGAAATCGTACTCACTACCCTCCACGCGGGGACGGGGCAGCGGGAATGCGGTGGGGTCGCCCTCGTGAGCCAGCTTGTCCAGCGCCACGCCGCCGGGATAGGGCATACCCATAGCGCGGGCGGCCTTGTCGTAGCATTCGCCTGCGGCGTCGTCGCGGGTGCGGCCGATGACCTCGAAGTGGGTGTAATCCTCCACCTTGACGATGTGGCTGTGACCACCCGACACCACCAGACAGAGGAAAGGCGGCTTTAAGTCGGGGTGAGCCAGATAGTTGGAGGCGATGTGGGAGCGCAGATGGTGGACGGGAATCAGCGGCTTGCCGGTGGCCAGCGCCAAACCCTTGGCGAAGCTGACGCCCACCAGTAGGGCGCCGATGAGACCGGGGGCGTAGGTGACGGCGATGCCGTCGATGTCCGCCAGGGTCACGCCGGCATCCGCCAGCGCCTGACGCACCACGCCCGAGATGGCCTCGGCGTGACGGCGGGAGGCAATCTCCGGCACCACACCGCCGTATTTGCGATGTTCCTCCACCTGGGACGCCACCACGTTGGACAGCACCCGACGGCCGTCCTCCACTACGGAAGCCGCCGTTTCGTCACAGGAAGATTCAATACCAAGAATTAACATAATAATTACCTCAAAACTCAAAAATACAAGGAATAAATGGCCGCGTCCTCGGCGGGGGCGCGGTAAAAGCCGGGGCGCACACCGTCCAAGCGGTAGCCCTCCGACTCGTAGAGGGTGCGTGCGGGGGCGTTGCCTACCCGCACCTCCAGAGTGATGCGGTAGAGGCTGTGCTCCCGTCCGTAGGCGGCCAAATCCGCCAGCAGGGCGCGGGCCACACCGCGACGGCGTGCCTCAGGGGACACCGCCACGTTGGTGATGAACCCCTCGTCCAGCACGTGGTGCATCCCCACGTAGCCAAGGACGGTATCCCCCTCCACCGCCACGCGAAAGACCGCGGGGGGATTGGTCAGCTCCTCCGCCAGCGCGGCGGCAGACCAAGGCTCGGAGAAGCAGGCCTGCTCCAGCGCGGCCACGGCGTCAATATGCACTTGTTGCATCGGGACGACGGTCACGGGGTTCACCTCCACTCAATGAAAAACGGGGGCAGAGTACCCTCTGCCCCCATCACTCTGCAAAAATTACATATTCTCCTCGATGTAGGTGACCAGCTGACCCACGGTGCGGATCTTCTCCACCATCTCATCGGGAACCTCGCCGATGTTGAACTCATCCTCCAGGGACATCAGCATATCCACCAGATCCAGAGAATCGGCGCCCAGATCGTCCACCAGGTCGGTGTCGGCGGTGATGCTGTCAACAGCAACGTCAAACTGATCGGCCAGAATCGCCTTAATCTTTTCCAAAACCATAGTATTTTCTCCCTTCCGTTATCTCCGGGGCCGGGAAGCACACCGGATATGTCATTTGCGTATCGGGGATTGCTCCCCATACCCCATATATTAGATAAATCGCAGGCATTTGTCAATCGTTTTTTGCAAATTTTGTCGGCGGGTTATTTTTTCACCTGTGCCAGATACTCCTCCAGGCACAGGCCGTTGTCCATGATGGCGTGGGCCACGGCGGGGTTACCCACGTAGCGGAAATGCCACGCCTCGTAGATGACGCCGGTGATCGATTCCTTGCCCTCGGGGAAGCGGAGGATGAATCCGTAGTCGGCACAATGCTCCATCAGCCAGGCGTAGGCCTTGGTTTTGCCAAAGCTGGGGGACAGAGAGGTGTCGCCGCTGCCGTAGAGGTCCACCGCCAGGCCGGTGTTGTGCTCCGAATAGCCGGGGCGCTTGACCACCTCGCCCGCCTTGGTCTGCAACTCCACGGGGTCGGCATATTTGCCCTTCCACTTCTCCACCTGATTCCAATACAGTCGCTTCTGGGTGGCGTAGGGGCGGTAGGAGGACTGGACGCCGATGTTGTAGGCTTTGCCCGCCTCCAGCATGGCGATCAGGTCGTCGTACATACGGGCGTCCACCTTTTGGCCGCCGTTTACCTGAGCGTACTTGGTCTCCACGGATTTCATGGTCACCGACTCGTCGTAACCCTCCTTCATGGGGTTCCAGTCGTTGACCAGCAACAGATTCCACGGAATCTCGCCGTCGGTGTAGCTGCCCGCCTGCACGTAGTTGTCCCCCGCCTCGAATTGCAACATACCGTTAGCGTCGATATAGCGGTCGGTGTAGTTGGGGGAGGTGGAGGGCGCAGTGGTGGTGGTCGTGGTGGTCACCCCCTCGGTAGTGGTGGTGGAGACGCCGGATTTCAGCCCCACGTAATCCTTATAAATATAGCCGTCGCGGCCGTCATAGCGGATGTGGTACCAATCCCCCTCCAGCGCCACCACGTCCACCTCGTTACCCTGGAACAGGGAGCCAATCTTCTCGCTGTCGGTGGAGGGAGCGCTGCGCACGAACACCGAGGTGGCGGTGATATGGTACACCGCGGGGGTGTAGACGGTGGTGGTCGTGGTGGGTGCCTCGGTGGTGGTGGTGACGGTGGCGTCCACGGGGTCGGTGTCGCCGCCGCAGGCAGTCAGCAGCCCCACCGTCAGGGTGGTCGCCATCAGCAGGGCGGCCGCTCTCGTATACTTCATATCTATATGCTCCTTTGCAAAGGGTGATGTCGGTTTTTCCCCATTATACACCCGATTAGTGAATTGCACAAGTGTGGAATTTTGGATTTGTGGCGACCAAGCCTCCCCCGCCTCGTCCGTGTCAAGGAAATTCCTTTACAAAGTATAAAAAATATATTGACATTCCATTATTTATATGCTAAAATGGCTGATGCCGCATGTAACGGGCGCTCTTTCGGGAGCACAAGTGATGTCTCATCCGCCCTAAAACAGCGAGTCTATAGAAAAGGTAGGTACGCCTAATGTACGCAATTATCGAAACCGGCGGCAAGCAGTACAAGGTTCAGAACGGCGACGTTCTGTACATTGAGAAGCTGAATGTTGCTGAGGAAGCCTCTGT
>JAZREF010000031.1:0-8469 GCA_045660625.1 Acutalibacteraceae bacterium | reverse complement strand
CTCAAAGCGGACGAACACCGCGGCGAAGTGACCGTTGGTCACCGGCACGCGCAGGCACTGGGCGGTGAAGGCGGGAGAGGTTGCGTTGACGATTTCGCCATTCTCCATATTGCCCCAAATCTTCAGAGGCTCCTGCTCGGATTTTTCCTCTTCGCCGCCGATGTAGGGGATGACGTTATCCACCATCTCGGGCCAGCGCTCAAAGGTCTTGCCCGCGCCGGAGATGGCCTGATAGGTGGTGACCAGCACGTCCTTGACGCCGAACTTGTCCAGAGGGAACAGGGCGGGGACGTAGCTCTGCAGAGAGCAGTTGGACTTGACCGCCACAAAGCCGCGCTTGGTGCCCAGGCGCTTACGCTGATCGTGGATGATCTCCTCGTGCTGCCAGTTGAGCTCGGGGATGATCATGGGCACGTCGGGGGTGCCACGATGAGCGGAGTTGTTGGACACCACGGGGCACTCGGCCTTGGCGTAGGCCTCCTCCAGGGCACGGATCTCCGCCTTGGGCATATCTACGGCGCAGAAGATGAAGTCCACCTTAGAGGCGACCTCCTCCACGTTGGAGGCGTCCAGCACCATCATATCTTTCATAGACTCGGGCATAGCCACGTCCATAGCCCAGCGGTTGCCCACAGCCTCCGTGTAGGTCTTGCCCGCAGAGCGGGGGGAGGCGGCCAGGCAGGTGACGTTAAACCAGGGGTGACCGTCCAGCAGGGTCATAAAGCGCTGACCCACCATACCGGTGCAGCCGACGATACCCACGTTAAATTTCTTGTTCATTTTCATCTACTCCTTTTTGGGACTTGAAAAACCGTTATACTTATTATATAATGTTTAGAATAACGGTGGCATACGTAAAAAATGCCTATTCGTAATTATTTTAACACCCTAAAGGGCTAATGTCAATCAAACACGCCCTATTTCCAGAAGAAAGTCGAGATTTTCCCTATGTTAAAGAGCGATTTTTACTACAATCTGCCTGAGGAGCTGATCGCACAGGTGCCTGTGGAGCCCCGCGACTCCAGTCGTCTGCTGGTGATGGACAAGCAAAGCGGCGCCCTCACCGACGGCACCTTCCGCGATATCAAGAGCCTGCTGCGCCCCGGCGACTGCCTCATCCTCAACGACAGCCGCGTGCTGCCCGCCCGCCTCATCGGCGAGCGTATGGGCACCGGCGCCACGGTGGAGCTGCTGATGCTCACCCCCCACGGCAACGACACCTGGGAGGTGCTGGCCGGTCCCGGCCGCCGCGCCAAACCCGGCAATATCATCTCCTTTGGCGGCGGTATGCTGAAGGCCAAGATTTTGGAGGTGCTGGAGGGCGGCAACCGCCTGGTCAAGTTCGAGTACGAAGGCAACTTCTACGAGGTGCTGGAGCAGATCGGCCAGATGCCGCTGCCCCCCTATATCAAGGCGCGACTGGAGGACCGCGAGCGGTACCAGACCGTCTACTCCCGCGAGGTGGGCTCTGCCGCCGCACCGACGGCGGGTCTGCACTTCACCCCCGAACTGCTGGACGAGGTGCGTGAGATGGGGGTGGAGGTGGCCTTCGTCACCCTGCACGTGGGTCTGGGCACCTTCCGTCCCGTCAAGGAGGACGTGGTGGAGAACCACAAGATGCACGCCGAGCACTACGAACTGTCTCAAGCCACCGCCGACGTGATCAATCGCACCCGTGAGCGGGGCGGCCGCGTCATCGGCGTGGGCACCACCAGCTGCCGCACTTTGGAAAGCGTCGGCCTGACTAACGGACGGGCCGAACCCGCCGACGGCTGGACCGAGATCTTCATCTATCCCGGCTATGAGTTTCAGGTGCTGGACGGCCTCATCACCAACTTCCACCTGCCGGAGAGCACCCTGATTATGCTGGTGTCCGCCCTGGCGGGCTACGACCACACGATGCACGCCTACGAGCACGCCGTGGAGGAGCGCTATCGCTTCTTCTCCTTCGGCGACGCTATGGCGATACTGTAAGGAGCGCACTATGAGCAATCATATGAAAGTCATCAAAACCGAGGGCAAAGCCCGCCGCGGTGTCTTCGAGACCCCCCACGGCACGGTGCAGACCCCTGCCTTTATGAACGTGGCGACCAGCGCCGCCATCAAGGGCGGCATCTCCGCCCACGACCTCAAAAACGACCTAAACTGTCAGGTGATGCTGTGCAACACCTACCACCTCCACGTCCGTCCCGGCGACGAACTGGTCAAGAAGATGGGCGGCCTGCACAAATTCACCGGCTGGGAGGGTCCCATCCTCACCGACAGCGGCGGATTCCAGGTATTTTCCCTCTCCACCCTGCGCAAAATCAAGGAGGAGGGCGTCACCTTCCGCTCCCACGTGGACGGCAAGAAGATCTTTATGGGTCCCGAGGAGAGCATGCAGATTCAGTCCAATCTGGGCTCCACCATCGCCATGGCATTCGACGAATGCGTGGAGAACCCCGCCAAATACAAGTACTCCAAGGAGTCCTGCGAGCGCACCACCCGCTGGCTGAAGCGGTGCAAGGCGGAGATGGATCGTCTCAACAGTCTGCCCGACACCATCAACAAACAGCAGATGCTGTTCGGCATCAATCAGGGCTGCACCTTTGAGGATCTGCGTGTCGCCCATATGAAGGAGATCGCCGAGCTGGACCTGGACGGCTACGCCATCGGCGGCCTCGCCCGGGGCGAGCCTGCGGAGGAGGTGTACCGCATCATCGAGGCGGGGGAGGCCCATATGCCTAAGGATAAGATTCGCTACCTGATGGGCGTGGGCACCCCCGAGAACATCCTGGAGGCGGTGCACCGCGGCGTGGACCTATTTGACTGCGTGATGCCCAGCCGTAACGCCCGTCACGGCCACGTCTTCACCTGGCAGGGTCACCGCAACCTGATCAACAATAAGTACGCCGACGATCCCCGTCCCATCGACGAGGAGTGCGACTGCCCCACCTGCCGCAACTATTCCCGCAGCTACATCCGCCATCTGTTGAAGGCCAATGAGATGCTGGGTATGCGTCTGACGGTGCAGCACAACCTGTACTTCTACAACCGCCTGATGGAGCGCATCCGCGAGGCGCTGGACGAGGGCACCTTTGAGGAATTCTACCAGAAGTACACCAACTTCCTGGACGTGCGTATCTAAACAATTTGTAAATAAAGGAATAAAGGCTTGCACTTTCGGGCACATTCCTATATAATGTAATAAATATTGATTTTTTGGAGGTATTCCTATGAACTTTTTGTATCTGACCCGTCTGGCCGAGGACGCCGCTTCCACCACCACCGACGGCACCACCAGCGGTCTGCTGGGCAACCTGTCCGGTATGCTGCCCCTGGCATTCCCCATCCTGCTGCTGGTCATTATGTATTTCCTGATGATCCGTCCCCAGCAGAAGAAGCAGAAGGAAGAGGCTAAGATGCGCAACAGCCTGCGCGTGGGCGACGAGCTGACCACCATCGGCGGCATCAAGGGCCGCGTGGTCGCCATCAAGGACGACACCATCACCCTGGAGACCTCCAACGATCGCACCAAGATCGTGTTTGAGAAGGCCGCCATCGGCACCGTGCACACCAAGCACGAGGATCCCATCGACGATGACGACGATGACGACGACGATATCTAATCGCCGCGCATAATTCCCCCTCCCCACGCATAGAGTGAGGTGACGGACACCCGTCCACACATCACCGCAGGGAGGAACACCGTATGAACACCCACACCCGCACCAAGATTCCGTTGCCCCCATTCCCCCGCGCCCTATTGTTAGGGGTGGTCGTGGGGGTGATTGCGGCGACGCTGCTGCTCCTACTGGGCGCTGTGCTGATCGGTCGATTGGCGGTGCCTGTCGGCGCGGCCACGCCAATGGCGCTGGTCGCCATCGGGGTCGGCGGTCTGGCAGGCGGATGCGCCGCCGGGCTGAGCGCCGGGCGACACGGCCTGTGGCTGGGGGTGGCCTGCGGTACACTGCTGTATCTGATCCTGCTCATCGCCGGGCTGGCACGGGGCGGTATCGCCCCCACCTACGCCCTGATCAAGTGGGCGGTGCTGACGGTGTGCTCTGCCGCCGGCGGTGTATGGAGCGTCAACCAACGCTGACCGTAAAACGGACGGAGTAAGCCGGTGGCTTACTCCGTTTTTGTTCTGTTTCTCCTCGCCGCCGCATACACTGTGGCGGAGGGATGCCTATGAAACGGACAACCACCCGCCGTGGGCGGGAGATGCAACACTTTGTGGCGGACAATCGACGCCTGTTCCCCTTTGCCCTACTGTTCCTGACCGGCGTGGGGGTGGGTGTGGCGGTGTATCTCACCGCGGCGGACAGTCTGCCCGCCGACCTGCCGGCCCTATCCCCTGTGGGGGCGGGGATAGCAGGGTGGCTGCGCACCCTGGGGGAGGCCTGCTTCTCCACCGTGGTGCTGCTGGGGATTTTATACCTGCTGGGTCTGTGGGCCTGCGGCATCCCCTTCATCCTCTTGGTGCCTCTGTTCCACGGGGTGGGACTGGGGCTCACCGAGGCCTACTATTACCACACCGGTGTGGGCGGCGTCGCCATCGTGGCGGCGCTGGTGATGCCCACCGGCCTGCTGGGGGCCGCCGTATTGGCCGCCGCCTGCGCCGAGAGCCTGCGGCTGTCCTCCGGACTGAGCCGCCAGCTGCTGCCCGGCAGCGCAGAGGAGGGTCTGTGGAGCCGATTTCGGCTGTACAGCCTGCGGTATCTCTTGTTCGTCGTCGCCGCCATCGCGGTGGCGGTCGTCGAGGTGCTGTTGCGCCAAATTGTATTGTAAATCGTGACCGCCCAAGGCGGTCGGCAAATAAAGGAGAGATTTTCCATTGGCAGGATTGTTTGGACTGTTCAATTATGAGAAAGAGGGCCCCGGCGTCGCCAAAGACGGCCCCAAGAAGCGCCCTCTCTTCGCCTTTTTGGAGATTTACGGACGTAAATTCTGGAAATTGGCCATCGCCGGCCTGATGTGGGCGGTGGTGTCCATTCCTGTGGTCACCCACGGCTGGGCGGTGGCGGGTCTGACCCGCATCACCCGTAATTACAGCCGCGAGAAGCACGCATTCCTCAAAGAGGACTTCCTGGAGAGCATTAAGAAAAATCGATTCAACAGTCTGCTCATCGGGGTTATCAATATGGTGATCACCGGCATCTTCATCTACAATCTGGTGGTGCTGGTGCCCATTATGATCCCCGGTCTGTACACCCTGGTGGGCGTGGCTCAGGCCGACCTGCCCGCCGCCCGTGACCTGACCCTGCTGGAGGGCGCTCTGCTGGTGATGACCCTGGCAGGCTACGTCACCTTCACCTGGATGAAATATTACATCCCCTTGCTGATGATCACCTTTAAACTGAGCGTCAAGCAGATCTACAAGAACGCCTTCCTCTTCGCCGGCGCGAATATGAAGGTCAACCTGCTGATCTCCGCCATCCTGATTGCACTGTATAGCCTGCTGGTCGGCGTGGTGCTGGTATTCCCCAACACCTTCGTGCTGGTGATTGTGCTGGCGCTGTGCGTGTCGGTGGTGCCCGCCTTCCGCTCCTTCCTGATTCAGTACAGCATCTTCCCCGCCATCAAGCGGCTGATCATCGACCCCTACTATAAGGAAAACCCCGACGCGGACAAGCAGGCCCGTTACGACCTGAATCTGGACGTGGAGGAGTACGTCGACCACACCGCAGTCGCCCCCACCAACACCGCCCCCGCGGCGGAGGACGCCTCCATCTTCACCGATACCCTGCCCGCCAAGGAGGAGGCGCCCAAGAAGGCACTGCCCAAGCAGTATAACGAGAAAGAATTGCGTCACTTCAACCGTCAGGTGCGCAGCCGCGCCGACGATGACGACGACGATACCATTTAACAGAGAGGACGTTTCTCTATGTGGGATTACATTATTGTTGCGTTACTGGCCGTGCTGATCGTGCTGGCCATCGTGATCATCGCCCAGCTGAGCGCTCTGCGCCGCAAGCAGGACGACTCTGCCGTCCGTGAGCAGATGGACAAGCTGCAGAAAGAACTCAAGGACGAAATCCGTCAGAGCCGCAAGGAGTCCAACGAGGCCACCCAGCAGGCGATACAGAATATGAGTCAGGTGCTGCTCACCGCCCAGAGCGGTGCCAACACCGCCGTCAACGAGAATCTGGAATCCATCCGCCGCGCTATGGTCACCCAGCTGGGCGGCATCCGCGAGGAAAACAACCGCCAGCTGGAGCAGATGCGTCAGACGGTGGACGAGAAGCTGCAAAAGACCCTCAACGACCGCATCACCCAATCCTTCCAGCTGGTCAACGAGCGTCTGGAGCAGGTGTACGCCGGTCTGGGCGAGATGAAGACCCTGGCCAGCGGCGTGGGCGACCTGAAGAAGGTGCTGTCCAACGTCAAGACCCGCGGCATCCTGGGCGAGGTGCAGTTGGGCTCCATCCTGGAGCAGATCCTCGCCCCCGAGCAGTATGAGGCCAACGTCAAGACCCGCCCCGGCTCCACCCACTTCGTGGAGTTTGCGGTGAAGTTGCCCGGCGCCGACGAGGGCACCGTATGGCTGCCCGTCGACGCCAAATTCCCCATCGACGCCTATTCCCAGCTGCTGGATGCCTATGACAGCGGCGATCCCGACGCGGTGAAGGCTGCCGGCAGCCTGCTGGAGCAGCGCATCAAGGCCTTTGCCAAAGATATCCGTGACAAGTACGTGGCTCCCCCCCACACCACCGATTTCGGCATTATGTTCCTGCCCATCGAGGGCCTGTACGCCGAGGTGGTGCGCCGCGGCCTGATCGAGACCCTGCAGAAGGAATATCACGTCAACATCGCAGGCCCCACCACCATGGCGGCACTGCTCAACAGCCTGCAGATGGGCTTCCGCACCCTGGCCATCCAGAAACGCTCCGGCGAGGTATGGAACCTCTTGGGCGCGGTCAAGACCGAGTTTGACAAGTTCGGCACCGTCGTCGAGGCCGCCCAGCAGCGTCTGGAGCAGGCCGGCAACGAGCTGGACAAGCTGGTGGGCGTGCGTACCCGCCAGATTCAGCGTAAGCTGGCTCAGGTGACCAGCCTGCCCGAGGCAGAGGCCACCGCCCTCATCGACACCGGCAACGCAGAATAAGGAGACAAACCTATGGAACAGTGGAAAATCGATCGCATCAACGAGCTGGCTCGTAAGAAGAAGGCGGAGGGTCTGACCCCCGCCGAGCTGGAGGAGCAGGCCGCCCTGCGTGCCGAGTACATCGCGGGATTCCGCGCCAGTCTCACCGCCCAGCTGGACAACACCGTGGTGGTGGACCCCGACGGCACCCGCCACAAAGTGCAGAAGAAGAACAATCCGTCTTGACCGCAAGATGGAGATTGTGTATACTGAAGAAAAAGCGAGGAGGACACGAATTATGGATAAGATGCTGAAACTCTTGAGCGACAACGCCCGCCTGAGCACCGAGCAGATGGCGGTAATGATGAATATGACCGAGGCCGAGGTGGACGCCGCCATCGCCAAACTGGAGGCGGACGGCGTGGTGCGCGGCTACAAGCCCCTCATCGACTGGGAAAAGACCGGCGAGGAGCTGGTGACCGCCATCATCGAGCTGAACGTGGCCCCCAGCAAGGACGAGGGCTTTGACGGCATCGCAAAGACCATTATGTCCTTTGACGAGGTGGAGGGTCTGTCCCTGATGAGCGGCGGCCACGACCTGATGGTCACCGTCAACGGCCGCACCTTTAAGGACGTGGCTATGTTCGTAGCCAAGCGTCTCTCCCCCCTGCCCGGCGTGCTGGGCACCGCCACCCATTTCGTACTGAAGAAGTATAAGGAGCGCGGCGTGCTGTTCACTGACGAGGAGCAGGACGAGAGAGGCGGCCTGTAATTTTCGGCGACGAGCATCAAGAGAGGCTATGTATGAATTACGATAAATTGATCAACGGTACCCTGGCGGACCTCAAGCCGTCGGGCATCCGTAAATTCTTTGATATCGCCGCCGAGATGGAGGACGTCATCTCCCTGTCCGTCGGCGAGCCGGATTTCTCCACCCCGTGGCACATCCGGCAGGAGGCTGTCCGCACCCTGGAGAAGGGTCGCACCTGGTACAGCCCCAACGCGGGCTTCCTCGCCCTGCGTGAGGCCATCAGCGGCTACGTCAGCCGCCACAGCCACGTCACCTACGATCCCAAGACCGAAGTGCTGGTCACCGTGGGCGGCAGTGAGGCCATCGACCTGTGTTTCCGCTCCCTCATCACCCCCGGTGACGAGGTGCTGATCCCCGAACCCGCCTTTGTGTGCTACGACCCGCTGACCCGTATGGCAGGTGGTGTGCCTGTGCCGCTGGTGACCAAGGCAGAGGACGCTTTCCGCCTGCGTGCGGAGGTGGTGGCCGCCGCCATCACCCCCAAGACCAAGCTGCTGGTACTCCCCTACCCCAATAACCCCACCGGCGCCATTATGCCCCGCGAGGAGCTGGAGGCACTGGCTGAGGTGCTGCGTGACACCGATATTATGGT
>JAZREF010000030.1:0-11764 GCA_045660625.1 Acutalibacteraceae bacterium | reverse complement strand
GAATTTATGAAGGAGGTTCAGCGCTATGCTTTCATACGATGACCGATTGAAATTGCTTCGGGAAACCAAAATCCGTCATACTCTTCAAAAAAGAAAACAGAACGGTTATACCGATCTGGATGACTTCGGCACAGTTCCCCTGCCCGAAGGCTACCGTGTGACTCCTTTTTATAACAGCGAAAACGGTTCCTTTTACGGCTACGAGGGAATGGCGGAAAATTTCTGCCGCGTGCTCAGCGCCCATCCGCCCTACGTAGACCCTCTGGAAATGCTTTGCGGCAGATGGCGTGATATGCTGGTCAATTACCGCGGTGACGTGCATTACCTGCCCGATTGGCTGAAAAACGACCCCAAAACCCAGGAAATAATGAAAAGCGTTACCAACCAATGGTCCAAGCGTTGGGATGAAATGCGCTTTCCTTACGAAGAGTTAAAGCCTTTGCAAAAGCGGTATAACATTCAAAGCGGCATCGATTCCGACGCTCACTTTGCCTGCGATTATTCCATCGGCTTTGAACTGGGCTTCCCCGGACTTTTGGAGAAGATCCGTCACTACCGCACCCTTCACCCTGAAAAGCAGGCCTTTTACGATGCGGAAGAAAAGGTGCTTCTGGCGATTCTGGATTTTGTGGAACGCCACGTGGCAGAGATCGACCGCCAATTGGAAACGGAAGAGCGCCCGGAGATTCGTGAGACCCTTGTTGAAATGCGAAGCGTGAACGCCGCCCTTTTGGAGCGGGCGCCTCAAAGCTTTCACGAGGTCCTGCAATGGACCGTGTATTTCAATTGCGCTTCCCGCATCTACACCCGTGATGGGGCGGGCTTCCAGCTGGATACCCTCCTTTACCCCTATTATCTGCGGGATAAGGAAGCAAACCGATTGGATGATGAAAAAGCAATTTTCCTCATTGCCAATCTCCTTTTGACCGATCCCCACTACTATCAGCTTTCCGGTGTGGATGAAAACGATCGGGATCTGACCAACCCCCTGACCTATCTTTGCCTGGAGGCGGCAGATCGCATTAACATTTCCTGTAACCTGACGGTGCGCCTTCACCCCAACTGTGACCCGGGTGTCCTTGAAAAATCCGTTTGGTACTTACTGAAAAATAAAAACGGCTGGCCCCGTTTCTGCAACGATCTTACCCTCACCGAGGGCTATATGCGAAACGGTGTGGATAAGAAAACGGCGCGGCAGCGCATTGCGGTGGGGTGCAACTGGATGTGCGTCCCCGGCAAGGAATTCCCCATGAACGACGTGGTGAAGATCAACATCGCCAAGGTGTTCCAATGGGCGCTGGCGGATTTGCGGGACGAGGAAAATCCCTCGGCCGAGAAACTCTTTGCCCTGTATGAGAAACACCTGAAAGCCGCCGTGGAGACGGTGGCGGCGGGTGTCAACCTACATATCGACCACCAATGGGAGGTCACCCCCGAATTGGTGATGAACCTGATGATGGAACACACCATCGAGAGGGGAGAGGACATCTCCCAATGCGCGTCGCTCTACTCCATCGGTGTGGACGGCGCAGGCCTCGCGGTGGTGGCGGACTCGTTGGGTGCCATCACCACCCGCGTCGAGCGGGAGGGGGTGCTCACTTGGGAACAGCTCTTCGAGGCGCTGGATAACGACTTCGCCGACCCCCGCATCCGCGCCATGATGCAGTCGGCGCCCCGCTACTGTCAGGGCGGCACCGTGTCCGACGAATGGGCGCGGCGGCTCACCGACAGTTGGGTGCGGCATATTAAGGCGCAACCCATGCCCGAGGGACGGCAACTCATCCCCGGTTGGTTTTCTTGGGCGCTGACCCTGGACTTTGGCGCCGCCGTGGGGGCCACCCCCAACGGCCGACGGGCAGGGGAGCCCATCTCCCACGGCGCCAACCCCAACCCCGGATTTCGCCGTGACGGGGCGGCCACCGCCCAGTCCAACGGCATCGCATCGGTGCAGTGCGGCCACGGCAACACCGCCCCCTTGCAGTTGGAGTTCGACCCCCACCTCACCATCGAGGAGGGCGGCGTCGAGAGGGTGTGTCAGCTCATTCGCTCCCATTTCGAGCAGGGCGGCACCCTGATCAACATCAACATCTTAGACGGCGACAAACTCCGCGCGGCTCACGCCGACCCCACCCTCTACCCCGACCTGGTGGTGCGGGTGACCGGCTTTACCGCCTACTTTGTCAGCCTATCCCCCGAATTCCGCCAACTGGTGGTGGATCGATTCCTGGATTCTTTGTGATAAGCAATCAGCATATGAAAGAGAGGACAAACCTATGCGTAAATTGAGCGTAAAATTACTGCCCCTGCTGTGTGCGGTGGCGATGCTGGTGGCGCTGGTGCCTGCGGGCGCTCTGACCGCCAGCGGTAAGGCGCTGCCTCACCGCAGCGAAACCACCCTGATGGAGGAGATCATCCAGCGTGACGGTTTCCTGGAGGGTATCTGGTACCCCTGGTTTACCCACACCTACCTGGGCTGCGGCCTGACCACCAACGAGCTGGCGCAGGAGTGGCTGATTGGCAAATCCAACGCCACCAACTGCTGGTATCAGTTCAACAAGGTGGGCTTTGACGAGTACGGCCCCGAGAAGATCTATCAGGAGATCTACAACCTCAAATCCCTGGGCTACAACATTCTGGGCTATGAGGGCTCCATTTACGGCGAGGGCGTCATCTACGACCAGTACGGCGACGTCATCGGCATCAAGGACGAGTATCTGTACAACGTCCGCCGCTTCCTGGATCTGTGCCGCGAGGTGGGTATGCCGGTCCTGTGGACGGTGACCTGCCACTCCTCCTCCGTCTGCCATTACTACACCAACGGTAAGAATTTTTGGGATATGGCCTGCCGCTTCTACGCGGACAAGACGGTGGCCGACCACTACGCCGAGCGCTTCGTGCGCCCCTTGGCCAAGGTGCTGGCCGAGTACCCCGACGTGGTGGCGATGGTCGCCTCCACCTCCGAGGCGGAGAACGAGATGAACGAGTCCCTGGTGGGCAACAACTTTGAGGGTGACCGCGCCCACTACGGCGTGGATCAGGAGCATATGGTGTACTTCGTCAACGCCGTCACCGAGGCGGTGAAGAAGGAGTTCCCCTCCGTGCCCCGCACCGTCTGCTGCCAGCTGGGTGATATGTCTCTGTATTCCGAGATCGACTTTGACATTCTGGGCGACCAGAACTACAACTACCTGGGCCGTGCGGACGACATCGAGGCCTTCCGTCCCACCGTGCCGATGTTCGCCTCCGAGTTCGGCTGGGGCGACAACATCACCTGCTCCGACGCCGACCTGACCAAGTTGCAGCTCAACTTCCGCAAGAACTACCGCACCGAGGGCTATATGGGCTGCGTGATGTGGTGCTGGACCCCCACCGGTGGCAACAGCGCCTATGATCTGCTGAAGAAGAACAACAAGACGGTCACCGACTTCCGCCAGACCGCCTACGATATTTTCTACTACATCGAGGAGCAGCGGGATATCTACCGCGGCGACGAGACGGTGCTGGATACCCCCTATCTGTTCTGCAACGTGGGTAACGGCCTCATCGAGTGGATTGCCCCCCGTCAGGGTAAGTACGTTGACATTATGCGCTCGGACGACGGCGGCAAGACCTGGATCACCGAGATCAAGAACAAGAAGATGTCCGGCTTCGTCAACGGTAGCAAGGGCCAGTACGTCAGCGAGGAGACCCCCACCGCCAACACGGTGTACAAGGTGGTCGTCCGCGACGACAAGGGCAACGAGAAGTCCTCTCAGGTGTCCAACAAGGCCTCCGATCGCCTGCAGTTCAGCCAGAAGTACACCGGCAGCAAGGAGGACAACAAGACCTTCGACCTGGGTTCGATGCCCTTCAATCTGGGTAAGGTCAATGTCTCCGGCGCCCTGGTCATTTCCGGCGTGGGCGAGGCCCGCAACCGCCCCGCCACCGCCTCCTCCAACCTGCTGAAGGACGGCAGCTTTGAGAGCGGTTCCTGCGGCTTTATCACCTCCTCTGTGCTGAAGGTGGTGTCCGATTCCACCGCCCCCGACGGCAGCAAGAGCCTGTATTTCGACACCTCCTCCACCACCAAGGCGGATTGGCACATCATCTGGGTGGATGTGGAGAAGAACACCGAGTACATCTTCTCCACCTGGATTAAGGGTGCCTATCTGGGCGCGGGCAACCGCGGCTACGCCTCCATGGGCGTGGTGGATCCCTCCACCAACCGCTTCATCCCCTACACGCAGAAGTTGCCCTTCTACACCCAGGATCACCAGATCGTTCCCACCGGTTGGGACAACGCTTGGCACCTGCGCGCCCTGTCCTTCAACAGTGGCAAGTGCACCAAGGTGGGTATCGCCTTCTACGGCTGCTCCTCCAAGATGTGGGCAGACGGTATGGCGCTGTACAAGAACGGCGAGGGCATCAAGTATATGAGCGACAATATGTCCGAGCTGGTGTCCACCCGCTTTGACGTGGAGAAGGACTATTGCGCCGAGAATAAGAACCTGTTCAAGAACCCCACCCTGGATAAGTCCTCCACCTATTGGAAGGACGGCAGCGGCTGGGGCAACGGCTTCCTGAGCGTCGCCACCAACAAGTACGAGTACGGCAACTCCCTCAAATACACCGCCTCCAAGAATCCCGTGGGCATCCACTATCTCCAGTGGGTGGACGTGGAGCCCAACACCTGGTACACCTTCTCGGTGGACGTGAAGATTCTCAAGGGCGGCGACGGCCGTCTGCTGCTGCTGGATGGCAAGATGCGTGACGCCGGCGAGATCTTCTCGATGGAATTTGACTACGATAGCTATGGCGGCGATTGGCTGAGTTTCAGCTTCCGCCTGAATACCGGCGAGTTCACCCGCATCGCCTTTGGCGTAGTGGACGGCGGCGGCTCCGCGCTGATGGACAACCTGCGCCTGTTCAAGACCTCCGACGGCATCGACGGCGATGACGTCTACAAGGACAACACCGGCTCCACCGTGGCGCCTCCCACCGCCACCGCCCGTCCCTCTGTGAACACCACCACCTCTAACACCGGTGCCACCGACGGCTCCACCACCGCCCCCACCGAGACCCAGCCCACCGACGTGGTGACCGACCCCACCGATGGGGACACCGACCCCACCGAGCCCTCTCAGGACGACAATACCGACGCGGACACCCCCGATGAGGACGCCTCCGCCACCCCCGACGACGACAAGGGCGGCAACGGCGGCACTATCCTGCTCATCGGCGGCATCGCCGGCGGCGCCATCCTGCTGATTGGCATCGGCGTGGCCCTCTTCTTCATTTTGCGTAAGAAAAAAGCGTAATTTTCCCTTCGTGAGGTCACCGTCTTAGGCGGTGGCCTCGCGCAGGTATACGGCAGGTGCCGACATCTGCCGCAGTTTCACCCGAAAGGACGATTCTATGCGTAAATTGAGCATCAAAGTGCTGCTGCCCATTCTGTGCGTGGTGGCGCTGACGGTGGGTACCGTGGGTGCCCTGTGGGTGCAGGGTGCCTTTGACACCACCACCCCCGAAGATCAGCCGGTGGCCACCTCCACCGCCCTGTCTGTGGCGGATATTTTGGCCCGCGACGGCTACTTGGAGGGCATTTGGTGGCCGTGGTTCACCCACGACGACCTGGGTCACGGCTTCACCGCCAACGAGACGATGGTGAAGTACGTGGGCAACTCCTGGTCCACCGTCGGCATCGACAAATACAGCGACAAGTACCTCTTGGAGCAGATTTACAACCTCAAGGCTCTGGGTTTCAACATTATGGGCTACGAGGGCTCCATCTACGCCGAGGGCGTTGTTTTTGACGACAATGGCGACGTCATCGGCATTAAGGACGACTATTTGGCCAACGCCCGCCGCTTCCTGGACCTCTGCCGTGAGGCGGAGATGCCGGTGCTGTGGACGGTGTGTTGCCACTCCACCTCCGCGGTGTCCTACTACAACCTTGAGGTCTGGTACCGTATGACCCAGATGTACGCGGTCAAGGAGGTAGCCGACCACTACGCCGAGCGGTTCGTCAAACCCCTCTGCGCCATGCTGGCGGAGTACCCCGACGTGGTGGTGATGTGCGCCACCACCTCCGAGGTGGAGAACGAGATGAACGATGCCGATATGGGCAACTTCACCGAAGACCGTGAGACCTACGGCGTCACCCGCGAGAGTATGCTGTATTTCATCAACACCGTGGCGGACACCCTGGCCGCCTATCTGCCGGGCGTGGACCGCACCCTCTGCGGCAGCACCGACAATATGACCATGTACGCCGAGACCGACCTGACCTTCTTGGGTCATCAGGAGTACAACGCCGATTCCCGTGCCGATGACATTTCCAAGTTCCGCTCTCCGCTGCCCATGCTGGTCACCGAGTTCGGCTTGGGCGACGGCAAATATCCCACCGAAGAAGGGCTGGTCAATGCCCAGATCAAATTCCGCGATAATTTCCGCGAGAAGGGTTGGAGCGGCTGGTTTATGTGGGATTGGTCTCCCCAGTCCAGCGGCAGTTCCTACGACCTGATTGCCAAGGACGGCGCCCTCACCGATTTCCGTCTGGTGGCGTATGAGCTCCACGACTATATCGAACGGTATCGCGCCGAATATCGCGGCGAGGCCCTCACCATCAATACCCCCTCGATGTTCTTTAACAAGGGTAACGGCACGGTTGAGTGGATAAAACCCACCCAGAATCACACCTATAAGTTGGAGCGCTCCATCAACGGCGGAGCGTGGACCACCATCGCCACCTCCGGCGTCACTACCGATTCTCTCGGTCGCAAGTATATCTATGAGGACACCACCCTGCCCACCTCGGGCACGGTGCAGTATCGCGTCACCGCCACCGCAGGCGGGGTCAGCGTCACCTCCACCTCCAACGTGGCGGAGATTCTACCTCCCGCTGAGAATCTGGTGACCAATTACAGTTTTGAAAACGGCCTGAATGGCTGGGTCAACTTTGGCTCCGACGGTATCTATGCCGCCACCTCCGCCACCGCCCGCACCGGCGAGTATAGCCTGGAGCTGGATTACGGCAGCGGCGAATGGCAGGGTACCAACCAGGTTTCCATCCCCGTCAAGCCCAATACCAACTACACCCTGACCTATTGGTACAAGCACGCAGCCGATGACACCGCCAACAACTGTTATTGCTTCGTTCGTGAGGATGGCACCATCCATGGCGAGATCATCGGTCAGGCGTATATGAACGGTGGCAGCACCACCGAGTGGCGTCAGGAGACCATTAATTTGCGCACCGGTGACACCGACACTCTGTGCATCGACTTCCGCGTGGTCGTGGGCACTCACACCTACATCGACGATGTCGAATTGTACGAAGTGCCGTAAGGAGGGACGACAATAATGAAAAAATGGAAAATTCTCGTCCCCGTGGCGCTGGTCGCCCTGCTGCTGACTATGGTGCTGGTGCTGCCCGCCGGATCGGCGGTTATCGCCGCCGACAACCTGGCGGCCAACGGCGACCTGGAGTTGGGTAACACCAACGGCTGGGACACCCCCGCCGCCTCCCTCGAGACTGCTACGGTGTATAGCGGCAGTTATTCCCTGAAACTTACCGCCACCTCCGCTTACAGCGGCGCGGCGTTCAAGACCATCCCCGTGCGTAGCAACGCCACCATCACGGTGTCTTTCTACTATCGCTATGCCTCCGACCCCGGCAGCAAGCTGTACCACGTGTACGCCTATCAAGGGGCGGACACCAACGTCGGCCCGTACAGTAACGCCGACAAATCTTTTGCTAAGCCCACGGGTTGCGACGGCATTTCCACTTGGCAACAAGTGTCCTACACCTTCAATAGCGGCAATTATACCGCCGTCACCCTGAAATTCTGCCCCAACGGCAGTGGCGGCACCACCTGCTACATCGACAATCTGGTGGTCACCTCCGAGGGCGGCGACGAGACCGAGATGGAGCCCTACCTCACCTCCTTCGGTACCAAGATGAACCGCCCCAAGGACGCGGCGTCCAACGTGATTGTCAACGGCGGCTTTGAGTCTACCGATACCCAGTGGAACAATCCCGATTTCTTCGGTATGGGCGGTTTAGATGTTGTGGAGGATCCCACCGCACCTGAGGGTAGCAAGAGTTTGTATTTTGACCGTAGCAAGGCCAACAATGCGGCGTGGTGCACCTTTGCCGTGTCGGTGGAGAAGTACACCCAGTACACCTTCTCCGCTTGGGTCAAATCTCCCCGCTTGAGCGCGGATAACAACGCCACCGCCACCTTCGGCGTGATGAATGCCGAAACGGGGAAATTCCTCGTCTACGAACCCTACCGGGGTAACGGCCATGGCTCTGCCATCCTTTCCACCGAGACGATGCAGTTGATGGCCACCGCCCCCGACGATGCGTGGCATCTGCGCTCGGTCACCTTCTACTCTGGCTCCCACGACACCGTCCGTATTGGTGTTTACGGCGCCGATAGCCAACTGTATCTGGACGACATCGCCCTCTACAAGTCCGCCAACGGCGTGGAGTACATCAGCCCCTTGCGCACCGATACCGTCACCGCCGCTACCAACACCGGCAACAAGTACTGCGCCGATGAGGATTCGCTGATTCAGGGCATCCATATGACCACCAACGACGCCCAGCTGACCTGGTCGAAGAATCCCGCGTGGCGCAACGGCTTCCTCTCCTTCGTGGACACCGGCGACGCCCACGGCACCGCCTTGCGGTACGCCGCCTCGGCTTATACCGCCAAGCAGTTGCACTACATCGACTGGATCGACGTGACGCCGAACACCTCCTACACCCTGACGCTGGACGTGAAGCGGCTGGTGGCGGGTGGCGGTCGCATCGCCCTGCTGGACGATGACTACGACTCTCCCAAGGAGTTCTACACCATCCAGTTCAACCAAACGGACAGCGATTGGGGCACCTATTCCGTCACCTTTGACACCCAGTCCTACTCCCGCATCGGCTTTGCCATCGTGGATGGCGGCGGTCAGGCGCTGATCGACGATGTGCGCCTCTTCGAGACCTCTCGCGGCATCGCCGACGAGCCTTCCGAGGAGCCGAGCTCCAGCCTGAAGCCCATCTTGGACGGCACCAGCACCATGGAGATGAGCGGCGGCGAAGTGACGGTGCTCAACGGCGATTTTGAGAATGGAAAAAACAGTTGGGATATCTATCAGGGCACTGACGCGACCGCCGGCGCCGCTCATAACGGTGGCTTCGGTATGCACCTTAAGGGTGACGGCGGATGGGGCGCCTTGCTGGAGCAGAAAAACATCCCCGTGCGCGATGGCGCTACCTACACCCTGTCTTATTGGTACAAGGCGAACCAAAACGGCGCCAACGTGACCCTGAAGGGCACCACCACCGGCACTCAGTACACCTACGATTGGGTCAATGTCACCGAGTGGACCTACGTGACCCACACCTTTACGGTGGAGGGGGACACCAAAGTGGTGCTGAACCTCTGCGGCGGCGGCAACAGCGTGGCGGAGGATATCTACGTGGATGATTTCCGCCTGATTTCTAAGGATAGCACCGCTCTTCTGGGTGTGGCCTTCCGCTTCAACCAGGAGGGCAACCGCATCTCTATGGACAGCCGCCATCAGGCGAATCTCAACTCCGCTACCGTCAACCCCTACGGCGACGAGCAGGCATACACCCTGTTGCGGATGGGCGCGGTGGTCACCAACCAGGCCGCCATCGGCACCTCTGAGCAGACGATGACCATTGAGTCCGCCAACGGCGAGACGGTGGTGGACGTGGACGCCAAGATTCTGTGGAGCGTGTCGGGAGACGGCTGCCAGTATGCCGTGCGCGTCACCAACGTGCCCGCGGCCAACGCCGACACCCTCATCTACGCCCGTCCTTACTACGTGTTCGAGAAGGACGGCGAGGAGATCGTGGTCTACGGCGACATTGTCAGCAGAAGTTATAACGGATAAAAGAAATAAAACAGAAAAGCCACTCACGATTGTGGGTGGCTTTTCTGTTGGTCGAGATGACAGGATTCTGAACCTTGTCGGATGCTGCGCATCCTTCTATAGTTTGCCTAGCGGCAAACTAACGAAAGCTACGCTTTCGGTTTTGCGCCGAGCAGGTGCGTGTCGAAGTGTATACAAGCGCAAAACCTAAGAAAATCCTGCGGATTTTCGAGGTTCATCATCACAGAGCATATACAACGAAAAAGAAAGGGTACCCTGATGGGTACCCTTTCTTTTTGGTCGAGATGACAGGACTTGAACCTGCGGCCTCCTCGTCCCGAACGAGGCGCGCTACCAAACTGCGCTACATCTCGATATGAAATTGTATGGTTGTGTGCCGCCCTACGAGAATGTCGCTTTCGCTCCATTCTCCTGCACAGGCAAAAGTGACACACCCAAACTGCGCACATCTCGATATTAACGGACTATATTATAATATGCCCCTGTGGGTTTGTCAATGCTTTTTTCGGGCAAAAGCCGCCTTGCGGGGCAATTCTCCATTGACAAAACCGCAGAGTTGGCGGTATACTGGTGGATGATAATGGCGCAATGTTTACTTTGCCCCAAAACCAAGTGAGGAGTGATGTGAAATGAAGGATATCCCTGAGTTGTTCGGCAGTATGGTGTTTAACGACCAAGTGATGCAGCAGCGTCTGCCCGCCGACACCTATCAGGCCCTGATGCGCACCGTGGAGAACGGCCGCCGTCTGGACTCCTCTGTCGCCGCCGTGGTGGCCTCCGCTATGAAGGATTGGGCCATCGAGAAGGGCGCCACCCACTTTACCCACTGGTTCCAGCCGATGACGGGCATCACCGCCGAAAAGCACGACAGTTTCATTTCTCCCGTGTCCGGCGGCAAGGTGATGATGGAATTCTCCGGCAAGGAGCTGATTATGGGCGAGAGCGACGCCTCCTCCTTCCCCTCCGGCGGTCTGCGCGCCACCTTTGAGGCCCGCGGCTACACTGCCTGGGACGCCACCTCCTACGCCTTTATCAAGGACAATACCCTCTGCATCCCCACCGCCTTCTGCTCCTACGGCGGCGAGGCGCTGGATAAGAAGACCCCGCTGCTCCGCTCGATGGAGGTGTTGGGCAAGCAGGCGCTGCGTGTACTGCGCCTCTTTGGCAACGAGGACGTGACCCTGGTGCGCACCACCGTCGGCCCTGAGCAGGAGTATTTTCTCATCGACAAGGATATGTACGACCGCCGCAAGGATCTGATCAACTCCGGCCGCACCCTCTTCGGAGCCAAGCCGTCTAAGGGTCAGGAGCTGGACGACCACTACTACGGCGCCATCAAGGACCGCGTGGCCGCCTTTATGCGTGACCTGGACGAGGAACTGTGGAAGTTGGGCGTGCTCTGCAAGACCGAGCACAACGAGGGCGCCCCCTCTCAGCACGAGATGGCCCCCTTCTTCACCACCGCCAACATCGCCGCGGATCACAACCAGCTGACCATGGAGATGATGAAAAAGGTGGCGGCACGCCACAATCTGGTGTGCCTGTTGCACGAGAAGCCTTTCTCCGGCGTCAGCGGCAGCGGCAAGCACAACAACTGGTCGCTGCAGACCGATACCGGCGTCAACCTGCTCAATCCCGGTGACACCCCCCACGAGAACGCCCAGTTCCTCTTGTTCCTCTGCGCCGTCATCAAGGCGGTGGACGAGTATCAGGATATGCTGCGCGTGTCCATCGCGTCGGCGGGCAACGACCACCGTCTGGGCGCCGCCGAGGCGCCTCCCGCCGTGGTGTCTATGTTCCTGGGCGACGAGTTGACCGCCATCCTCGAGTCCATCGAGAACGGCACCGCCTACGACGCCAAGGA
>JAZREF010000029.1:0-43612 GCA_045660625.1 Acutalibacteraceae bacterium | reverse complement strand
CTGGGCCATCAGGGTGCCGTACACGGTGGTCTTCATGTTACCGATCCAGCCGGTGTGACGCTGCCACTTCTTCTGCTCCAGCTTCTTGCCGGTCAGGACAGCCTGAGCGCAGTTGATGATGATGACGTTGTCACCGCAGTCGACGTGGGGGGTGTAGGTGGGCTTGTGCTTGCCGCGCAGCAGAACAGCGGCCTCGGCAGCAACACGACCCAGGGGTTTGCCGGCGGCGTCGATGACGTACCACTTACGCTCGACCTGACCGGGCTTAGCCATAAAAGTCATAGTTAGTTCCTCCTGATTTGTAATGTTGGTGGGTCTCGCAAGTGACCCGTGCGGCCCGTGGGTTAGATCGGACCGACTTGTTTTCCGAACGCGACCTATAATAACATAAGGAAAATCGGCTGTCAAGGGGCAAATTCCCGAATTTTTAATTTACATCCCTCATTCTCTCGAATTCTCGCGTTTTTACGCCGTTTTGCTCTGTTTCTCATTTTTCATTTCATTTTTTGCGACATAGCAAAAAAGGCGAGCAAACCCAGATATACCAAGGGTTTCCGATGTTTTTCGGCGTCCGACCACAAGATATTGTGGTGGACAAAATCCGCCCCCCTATTTGTCGCCCAATGCGGACAAAAAGAGAGGCGAAACGTGATAAAATTTCACATTTTTTCGGTGGAATTCAGCGGATTATGGGGGTGCATTGTCCGTATTATTGTACAGCGGTAGCGGTACAATGTAGACACAGAAGGGGAGAAACCCCCAACAAAAACAATCAATCTACAAGGAGGAAAAGGGTATGAAATACGCATCCATCAGTAACAGCGAGAAATTCTGGGAGGTCATCTACGCCAGCATCATGCTGGAAGGTCAGGAGCGTGAGGACGCCCTGAAACGCCTGCAAGTGCCTGCCAATCCGAGCGCCGCGTAAGCGACCTCGGGCTTGCAGGAATTTTCATCGGCAACGCAAGGAGAACGGTGGGTAACCTCCACCGCACACCACGTTGCCAAGTAGAAGCGGCTCTATCCGAGAGGGTAGAGCCGCGTTTTTTATGCGTAAGGTTGTTGTGAGAGACATCCAAGTGCGAAACTCGCGGGACGTCGAGGGCGCCGTCCCCTACGGATTCTATCCAACGTTGTTTTGAGTTCGTAGGGGGCGGCGCCTTCGACGCCCCGTAAAAAAAAGCACCCCGAGGATGACCCTCGGGGTGTTCTTTAATTAAAACTCGATCTTACCGTACAGGCTGGCGCTGTCCTCTTTCTCGGAGGCGGTGCGGTTGCTGATGGGGGCCACGTCGTCCGCCACCGGCAGCGAGAAGCTGCGGGACTGGAAGGCGCGGACGGGACGCTCGGGAGCGGTCACCTGATAGTTGTCGTCACGACGGGGACGGCGCTCGCCGCGGTTGTTACCGCCGCTGCGGCCGCCACGGCCACCGCGACCACGGCGCTCGCCGCGATCGCCACCCTTATCCTTGTTGGGGTTGTCATCGGAGGGCCCGATGATCACGTGGCGATGGTCGTCGGAACCGACGGACCAGGAGATCACACCCGCCATCTGCTGGACGGTGGTGTGGATGATGCGGCCCGCGTAGGGGTTCATGGGCTCCAGGGAGTTACGGCGGCCGGTGCGGGCGGTCTGAGCGCCCAGACGGCGAGCCAGAGCCACCAGAGCCTGCTCACGCTTCTCGCGGTAGTTGCCGATATCCAGGGTCACACGGTAATAGGCGTTGTCGGCGCGGTTGGCAACCAGACCGGTCAGATACTGCAGGGCATCCAGGGTCTCGCCGCGACGGCCGATGATGAAGCCCAGATTCTCGCCATCCAGGGAGATGACGCAGCCGTTGTCCTGCTCGGTGACGGAGATAGTGAAATCCTCCACACCCAGGCCGGCCAGCACCTTACGCAGGTACTCCTCGGCAGCGGCGGCGGCGGTGCCGCCAATCACGGTGCCCTTGACGATGGCGGGAGTGCCGCCAAACAGACCCAGCACCTTCTTCTCGGGCTCCTGCACGATCTCGAAGGCGATGGCGTCCTCGGACACGCCCAGCTCGGCAACGATCAGAGCCTTAGCCTCCTCAATGGAGGCGGCCTCTTTGATGATTTCCTTATTCATTGGTAGTTTCCTCCTCTGCGGTATTGCCGCCCACCTCGACGGTGTCAGCGGTATCATTCGGCAGCTCAGCGGGAGTGGCTTTGGATGCTACCGACTTTTTCTGAGTAATATCGCCCTTGGCGCGGGCCTTTGCCTTGTTCTCCTCTTCCTGCCAGGCGGCCTGCTCGGCCAGACGGGCAGCCTTGAGGCGCTCCTTGTCCTCACGCTTCTGCTGGCGGCGGGCGGCGTACTCGGCCTCGGCCTGAGCGCGCACCTTGGCAGGGTTGTACATGGCGTTCAGCGCCACCGTCTGCACCATCGCCAACAGGTTGGAGACGGTCCAGTACACCGCCACACCGGCGGGCACGGTGAAGGAGAACACCAGGGACATCACAGGCATCATATACATCATCATATTGGTGGAGCAACCGGCAGCCTCCTGCTGCTCCTTGGGCATCGAGGCCTTGCTGTACTTCATGGACAGCATACTGGATGCGAAGGCGGACAGGCCGGAGGCCAGCACGATGATCCACAGCCAGTTGGGCTTGATACCATAATCCTTGGGCACGCCCAGGAGGGACATCTTACCGATGGAGAACTCGCTACCGGTCTGCTCGATGGAGGCCACCACGTTGTGGGCGGCGCCCTCGGTCATCTCGTGCTTCTCCATCAGGGCGGCGACGATCTTGTCCTCGTTGGCGTCCACGTACTCGAAGAGGTACAGCTCACGATAATAGGACTTCTCGTTCTGCATCTGGGAGATCTTGTCCTTGTCCTTCTTGGCGTCCAGATTCTCGGTGACCACCTCGATGACGGTGTTGATCTGGTCGGCAGGCATACGCTGCACGTAGGTCAAGGGCTTGTAGATAACCGCGATAACAGAGAACAGCACCAGCATCTGGAAGACCATGGGCAGACAACCGCCGGTCATCTTGACGCCCTCTTTCTCATACAGCTCCTGCTGCTTCTGCATCATCTTCTGGCGGTCCTGGCCGTACTTCTTCTGAATACGATCCAGCTTGGGAGCCAGACGAGCGCGGTCGGCCTGATTCTTCTGGTTCTTGATAGACAGGGGGAACAGCACCAGACGCACCAGCACGGTGAAGATGATCAGCGCCACAAAGTAGCTGGGGATCATCTCATAGATCCAGCGCATCACCCAACCCAGAGGCTCGGCGAAAATGCTAAACAATTGCATCATAATAGGATAACCTCCTTAATAATATCGTTATCCGCGGGTCACGAGGAGGTGAGGAGGTGTGTGACCACGGACAGGATGCGGATGGGCGCCCTAAAATAGGGCGACGTAGCTGCCGCAGGCAGCTACGAATTCTATCCAACCTTGTTGGATTACTTCTTCCTCTTAAACAACTGCTCCGGGACGGGGTCGTAGCCGCCGCGGCAGAGCGGATTGCACCGCAGGATGCGCCACACCGCCAGGGCGGTGCCCACAATCAGGCCGTAGCGCTGCAGCGCCTCCACCGCATAGGCGGAGCAGGTGGGGGCAAAGCGGCAGGCACCCCGATGGGTGCGGGGGACACACCGCTGATACAGGCGGATGAGGCCGATGAGCCAGGTCTTAGGCAGATACCACGGCGTCTTCATTCTGCAATCACGCCCAACTGTTTGAGATGCTTGTGAATCACGGGGGTGAGCTGGGTGCTCTTCATCTCCGGGGTGCGGGTGCGGGCGACGAACACGATGTCGTAGCCGCCCACCTGACCCAGCAGGGGACGAAAGCCCTCGCGGATGACGCGACGGGCGCGGCTGCGCTGGACGGCGCAACCCACCTTCTTACCCGTGGTGATGCCCACGCGGGGATAACCCAGGCGGTTGGGACGCACATAGGTCACCAACCCCGCATGTACCTGCGACTTGCCGCGGTAATACAGGGTACGGAAATCCTTGTTTTCACATAGCGTTACCCAAGTGGCCATAATGTTACCTCATTTGTTGCATCCAAACATGTGCACTAATAACAAAAAAAGCCACGATATGCATCGTGGCCTCTTTTTCTTAGTGGGTCAGACGAGCTCTGCCCTTCGCTCTTCTACGAGCCAGAACCTTGCGGCCGTTAGCAGTAGCCATTCTCTTGCGGAAACCGTGCTCCATCTTGCGATGACGCTTCTTGGGCTGGTAAGTACGGAACATTCTGTAGCTCCCCCTTTCAATCAATCAAAGTGGTGTTGCAAACGTGCCCAAAAACACGCATACAACCTGACAATGTGGTATTATACACCAACTTGTCCGAAAAAGTCAAGGGGAAAATCCCATAGAATGCGGATTTTTTAAGGTTTTTTTCGCGTCTTGTGGTTGGGGTTTTCCACATAATACTATATCTTGTGGAATCTGCGGATTTTCGCCGCCGAAACCGACGAAAAAATTTTTTACCGCCGATTTTCCACCGGGGGGCGCCGACGGGGGGGAGAAGACCCCCGCGGCGGATCGGCGGCAGACCCCGCCAAAGGGGGATTTCGGGGCCGTTTTTCGAGGTTGTCAAGTTTTCGCTATCCATCTGTGGGTGAAACGGCCGTTTTTTGCCCTCAAAAATGCCCCAAAACGGCGTTTTTAGGGGTCGGGTAGAGTCCCCATAAGAAAAATTAAAAAAATTTGCCGAAACAGGCTAAAAAACATTGAAAAAATCTATTATATATGTTACAATATTTATATATGGGGGAATAGACCCTTTTTCCACAATTTCACGGTTTTTTGACATAAAGCAAGGAGCGAAACATTATGGATACCGTCAATCAGATATGGGACCAGGTGCTGGATCACATCCGGCCTAAGCTCAGCCCCATCGCATTCGATGTGTACATCAAATGTATGGAGCCCAAGAACATCGAAGACGGCGAGATGGTGGTCACCGTCCGCACCGACTTCTTGAAGAAAAATATCATCGAGCTGTACAGCGAGCTGCTGCTGGAGGCCCTCAAGGCCACCCTGGGCATCCCCCTGGGTCTGCGCATCGTGTCGCTGGAGACCAACGCCGAGGATACCGGCGCGGTGGCGGCGATGCCCATCCACGGCGACGCCTTCCCCACCACCCTGGCGGATGAGGAATTCTCCTTCGACAACTTCGTGGTGGGCAAGCAGAACAACTTCGCCTACGCCGCCTGCCAGGCGGTGGCGGAGAAGCCCGCCACCCTGTACAATCCCCTGTTCATCTACGGCGGCTCCGGATTGGGCAAGACCCACCTGCTGTGCGCCATTTGCAAAGAGCTGCAGAAGAAGAATCCCCGCGCCCGCATCCTGTACACCAAGGGCGAGACCATGACCAACGAGCTGATCGAGGCCATCCACAACGGTACCACCACCGAATTCCGCACCAAGTACCGTCAGGTGGACGTGCTGCTGGTGGACGATATCCAGTTCATCGGCGGTAAGGCGGCCACCCAGGAGGAGTTCTTCCACACCTTCGATCACCTGCACACCAACGGCAAGCAGATCGTGCTGACCAGCGACCGTCCCCCCCGCGAGATTGCCACCCTGGAGGAGCGTCTGCAGAGCCGATTCGTCATGGGTCTGACCGCCGACGTGCAGCCCCCCGATCTGGAGACCCGCGTGGCCATCATCCGCCGCAAGGCGCAGATGCTGGATCTGCCCATCCCCGACGACGTGTCCATGTACATCGCCAACCAGCTCAAGTCCAACGTCCGCCAGCTGGAGGGCGTGGTCAAGCGGATGAAGGCCCAGTACCTGCTGGGTAACGAGCTGCCCGGCATCGTGGCGGCGCAGAACGCCATCCGCGACATCCGCAACGACAACCAGCCGGTGCCCATCACGGTGGAGCGCATCATCACCGAGGTGGCGCGGACCATGAACGTCAACCCCGACGACATCCGCTCCAACAAGCAGTCCGCCCCCATCAGTAAGGCGCGCCAGATGGCGGCCTACGTGGTGCGCACCATCACCAACCTGCCGATGAAGTCCATTGGCGAGGAGTTCGGCGGCCGCGACCACACCACCATCGTCTACGCCATCCAGAAGGTGGAGACCCAGATGGATAAGGACCCCGCCTTCAAGAATATGGTCAACGATATTATCAAGAATATCAGCGATAATTGAGGCGTCTCCTACATCTGACATATACTCACACAACGGTTATCCGATGGGACTACCGTCGGATAACCTACCTTTATTAATTAAATACCTTATTATATAGGGGTCGGCGGGTTTTGCCGACAAACTTTCCACAGTTTTTACACATTACACTAACGACCTTTCACCGCGCGGTGGAAGTCGAAAAATGGCGACGGATATTTCCCCCTACTTGCACACCGGCGTGTGGAAGAAAAAAGTGGGTAAAACCGCGTGGTTGTGGGGCGCAGAACGACTTTCCACACATTCACCGCCCCTACTACGACTACTGAAAAGAAGTTATTTATTATCTTGTATATTTTGAATTAAAGGTGGTTTTCGTATGAACATTCTCTGCAACAAAGTAGACCTGATTGAAGCCGTTGGCAACGTGCAGCGCGCGGTGTCCACCAAGGCCAGCCTGCCTGCGCTGGAGGGCGTGCTGCTGCGCGCTCAGGGCAGCACCCTGTACCTGGCCGGCTTTGATATGGAGCTGGGCATCTCCACCACCATCCCCGCCCAGGTCAACAAGCCCGGCGAGATCGTGCTGTCTGCCCGTATGTTCGGCGACATCGTGCGCAAGATGCCCGGCGAGCGCATCTCCATCCAGATCGATGAGAAGTACAATACCATTATCCGCGGTGACGTGACCGAATTCGCCATCGTGGGTATGTCTGCGGCGGATTATCCCGACATCCCCAAGGTGGAGGACGGCACCGCTGTCAGCCTGTCCCAGACGGTGCTCAAGAGCATGATTCGACAGACCATCTTCGCGGTGGCCGCCCCCAACGATCCCCGTCCCATCTACACCGGCACCTTGTTCGAGATTCGTCCCGACGAGCTGCGTCTGGTCAGCGTGGACGGCTATCGTCTGGCTATGCGCTCCGAGCCCATGCAGAATGAGGAGCAGATGTCCTTCGTGGTGCCCGGCAAGACCCTGCAGGAGATCCTGAAGCTCCTCAAGGACGAGGAGAAGCCCTGCTCCCTCATCGTGGGTCGCCGCCACATCATCTTTGAGATCGATGGCTACGCCGTGATCTCCCGTCTGCTGGACGGCGAGTTTATGGCCTATGATAAGATCATCTCCCCCGAGGTGTCCACCACCGTGATGGTGAACACCCGCACCTTCATCGACGCGGTGGATCGCGTCTCTCTGGTGATCAACGACCGCCTGAAGAGCCCCCTGGTGTGCGAATTCCGCGACGGCACCATCGGCGTGTCCTGCACCACCCCCCTGGGTAGCGCCAACGACACCATCCCCGCCTCCATCGACGGCAACGAAGAGGAGATGGGCTTCAACTCCCGCTTCCTGCTGGATGCGCTGAAGAACAGCGAGACCGACGAGGTCCGCGTACAGCTCAACGGCGCCCTCAAGCCCATGAAGATTCTGCCCAGCGAGGGCAACGGCTTCTTATTCTTAGTACTGCCTGTGAGGTTGAAGAAATGATGAAACATACTTTCACTCTCGAGGCGGAGTTCATCCGTCTCGACGATCTGCTGAAGATCAACGGCTGCGTGGAGACCGGCGGCCAGGCCAAGATCCTGATTCAGGGTGGCGGCGTGCTGGTTGACGGTGAGGTCTGCACCATGCGCGGTAAGAAGCTGCGCGGCGGCGAGGTCGTGTACGTCCCCGAGATCGACGAGGAGATCACCGTTGCGGGTTAAGGAGCTGTCCTTTGACGGATTTCGCAACCTGCACCCCGGACGGTGGAACCCCGATGGGGGTGTTAATATCCTCTATGGCGACAACGCCCAGGGTAAGACCAATCTGCTGGAGGCCTGCTGGCTCTTCACCGGTGGTCGCAGCTTCCGCGGTGCCAAGGATGCCGAGCTGGTGCAGTTCGGCGCCGACAGTGCCCGGCTGGCGCTCTGCTTTGACGCGGGGCGTCGCGAGCAGGAGGCCACCATCACCATCCGCCAGCGGCGGAGTGTGACCCTCAACGGTGTCACCCTGCCCTCGGCGTCCAAATTGGCAGGCACCTTCTGCGGCGTGGTGTTCTCACCCGCCCACCTGTCGCTCATCAAGGATGGGCCGGAGGGGCGGCGGCGCTTCATCGACGGCGCCTATTGCCAGCTCAAACCCGCCTACGTGGGGGCACTGACTGAGTATCAGAAGGCGCTGACCCAGCGCAACGCGTTTTTGAAGCAGTGTAAGGATCTGGGCACCCTCGGCACCGAGCCGATGGAGATGCTGGATCTGTGGGATCACACCCTGGCTGCGGCAGGCGCGCGACTGACCCAGGCACGGCGGCACTACGTCCGTCGGCTGGAGCCTATCGCCGCCGGCATCTATCACGGCCTGTCCTCGGGACGAGAGGTGATGACCATCGGATGGGACACCCCCATCACGGCGGAGTCGCTGCCTGAGATGGCCGCCCAGTGGCTGGACGCTCTGCGTCAGGCACGGCGGGCGGATCTGGCGGTGGGATTCTCCACGGTGGGCCCCCATCGCGAGGATCTAATCGTCACGATTCAAGGTCAAGCGGCAAAGGCCTACGGCTCCCAGGGTCAGCAGCGCTCGGCGGTGCTGGCGCTGAAGTTGGCGGAGGCCACCCTGCTGGAGGAGGTCACGGGCGAAAAGCCGGTGGCGTTCCTGGACGACGTGATGAGTGAGCTGGACACCTCCCGTCAGGATTACATCCTCAACCACATCGAGGGCTGGCAGGTGTTCATCACCTGCTGCGAACCCTCCACCGCCCTGCGTAACACCGCCGCAAAGGTGTTTAATGTTAAACAGGGCGTAATAAGTGAGTAAGATATTACAGTTAGTTTATAAATAACCCTAAAATAGGGCTTTTTAGCCACCGTAGGTGGCGTGCCTCCCTTGTGTAAAGGGAGGTCTGAAAACCATAGCTTTTGACGGAGGGATTGTCGGAGTTGCCTTTAGATAGTGTTTGTTTTCACAATCCCCCAGTCTGTGGCTGACGCCACAGACAGCCCCCTTTACACAAGGGGGCCACGCCGTGCATAGCACGGCTATTACCCCACTATAAAGAGAGACGATTAAATATGTACCTGCATCTCGGACAAGAAGTGGTGGTGCGCAACGCCGACATCATCGGTGTCTTCGATATGGACAACACCACCATCTCCCCCCACACCCGCGACTTTCTCCATCAGGCGGAGTTGCGGGGCGACGTGACCTACGTCAGTATGGATCTGCCCAAGTCCTTCACGGTGTGCGCACCGAAGGGACAACGCGGCGACCAACAAATATATATTTCCCAGATTGCGCCGTCTACTTTGCGTAAACGCGCAAAGCAGATGTAAGATAGGAGGAATACCATTATGAGCGAAAATGAACTGATGCAGCCTCAGGTGGAAGAAGAGGTTTCCTACAACGAGAGCGACATACAGGTGCTGGAGGGTCTGGAGGCCGTCCGTAAGCGCCCCGGTATGTACATCGGCTCCACCGGCCCCCGCGGTCTGCACCATCTGGTGTACGAGATCGTGGACAACTCCATCGACGAGGCGCTGGCCGGCTATTGCACCCACATCGAGGTGGATATTCTGCCCGGCGACATCATCCAGGTCAAGGATAACGGCCGCGGTATCCCCGTGGGTATCAATGAGAAGCTGGGTCTGCCCGCCGTCACGGTGGTTCTAACCGTCCTGCACGCCGGCGGTAAGTTCGGCGGCGGCGGCTACAAGGTGGCCGGCGGTCTGCACGGCGTGGGTTCCTCCGTGGTTAACGCCCTGTCCGAGTATCTGGAGGTGGAGGTCAGCCGTGAGGGTCACATCCATCATCAGCGCTTCGAAAAGGGTCACACCGTCACCGACCTGACGGTCATCGGCGACACCGATGAGACCGGTACCACCGTGCGCTTCAAGGCCGACCCCACCATCTTCACCGAAACCACCGAATACGATTTCGAGACCCTGCAGAAGCGTCTGCGCGAGCAGGCATTTCTGAATGCGGGTCTGTCCATCACCTTCACCGATCGCCGTGATGAGGAGAATGTCCGCAGTGAGAACTACTGCTACGAGGGCGGTATTTCCAGCTTCGTCGAGTTCCTCAACAAGGTGCGCGGCTACACCCCCCTGCATGAGAACGTCATCCACCTGACCCTCACCAGCGGCGGTTCCACCGCAGAAATCGCATTCCAGTACAACGACAGTTACAACGAGAATATCGTCTCGTTTGCCAACAATATGAACACCATCGACGGCGGTACCCACGAGGTAGCCTTCAAGACCGCTATCACCCGTATCTTCAACGACTACGCGGTGCGGTATAAGATGTTCAAGGACGACAAGTTCCGCCTCAAGGGCGACGACGTCCGCGAGGGCATCATGGCGGTGGTCTCCGTCAAGTTGGAGGACGCCCAGTTCGAGAGCCAGACCAAGGCTAAATTGGGTAACACCGCCATCGGTACGCTGGTGACCCAGTTGCTCAACGATAAGCTGACCGCTTATTTGGACGAGAACCCCGCGGTGGCCAAGACCATCTTGGAGAAGTCCATCAACTCCGCCAAGGTGCGTGAGGCGGCTCAGAAGGCCCGCGACAACGCCCGTAACAGCAAAAAGCTCAGCTCTTTCCGTATGCCCGACAAGCTGGCGGATTGCATCTGGCGCGATCCCGAGCGTACCGAGATCTACATCGTTGAGGGTGACTCTGCAGGTGGCTCCGCCAAGCAGGGTCGTGACCGCAACTATCAGGCCATCCTGTCCCTGTGGGGTAAGATGCTGAACGTAGAGAAGGCTCGCATCGACAAGGTGTACACCAACGAGAAGCTGATTCCCGTGGTGGCGGCTCTGGGCTGCGGCATCGGTCAGGATTTTGATATTTCCAAACTGCGCTATGGCAAGGTCATCATCATGGCGGATGCCGACGTGGACGGTTCCCACATCTGCACCCTGCTGCTGACCTTCTTCTTCCGCTTTATGCGTCCTCTGATCGAGGAGGGTCACGTGTACATCGCTCAGCCCCCTCTCTACCGTGTGTCTAAGGCGAAGAAGACCTACTACGCCTTCTCCGACGAGGAGCGCGATGCCTACATCGCCGAGTTGGGCGGCAGCGCCGACATCCAGCGGTACAAGGGTCTTGGTGAGATGGATCCCGAGCAGCTGTTCGAGACCACCATGGACCCCGCCACCCGTACTCTGCTGAAGGTGTGTCTGGACGATGCCCAGCAGGCGGACGAGACCTTCTCCATCCTGATGGGTGATAAGGTGGAGCCTCGCCGCGACTTCATCGAGAAGAACGCCCAGTACGTGGAGAATTTGGACGTATAATATGGAAAATAACGAGATTTTTGAGCCCCAGACGGCTCCTGCGGAGGCTCCGCCCGCCCAAAATTGGGTGGTGGACCTCAAAAAGGAGGAGTTTGTGGCGTTTCAGATGCGGATGGCCCGCTATTTCGGGCCGCTGCGTCAGCGAATCCCCACCCTGCTGGTGTCGGTGATGTGCTTCTTTATGCTGGGCGGCTACGCCATCTTTGAGTGGGCGTCCAAGAGCTTTGTGGGCACCCCCGACCCGGTGCTGCTGGTGGGCGCCGCGCTGGTGCTGATTCCGCCGGCATTCACCTGCCTGTACGTGCCCTATCGCCTGCGCCGCACCGCCCAGAAGCAGTACGACCGCAGTGTGGAGGCGGGTATGGACTATTACGGTCAGTTGGTGATCTATCCCGACTGCATCGAGAAGGTGGGCGCCACCAACACCGCCCACGTCCGCATTGACGAGCGCGCCTTGTTCATCGAGGCGGAGGATCTGATGATTGTGGCGGCTATGGGCAGTCCGGCCATCGTGCTCCCTGCCCGTTGCCTCACCGAGGAGATGGCCGCCGCCGTCCGCACGGCGATGTCCCGCATCCCCTCCCGCAATTATCGCTACATCGCGCGGGTCAAAGCCCGCGGCGAGGCGGTGGAGCAGCCCGCCCCCCGTCCCCAGCCGGAGGAGTTGTGGGTGACCACCTTCACCTACACCCCCGCCGAGTACGCCACCGTGCTGAGGGGTATCATCCACCAGCATTTTTGGCGGCTGGCGCCGCTGCTGGCGGTGGTGTCGATGATGGGTGCCGTGGCCTTCGGCTACAACGGCGAGAGCCTCATCCCCTGCATCGGATACTTCGTGGCCTTTATGGCGGTGCTGATGGTGGTGAATCTGGTGCTGCCCCTGCGTCGGGTCAAGCACCAGTCCGAGTCCCTCTCCGCCCACGACCTCACCCTGCAGGTGCGGCTGGATACCATGGCGCTGCGCACCAAGCTGCCCCGTGGCGGCGAAAACTGGGTGCTGTGGTGTGACGTCAACCACGTCTACGAGCGTGAGGATTGCGTCGAGGTGGTGCACAACAAGCGCGCCTCCCTCTTCATCCCCAAGCGCTGCATCCCCGATCTGGAGGCCTTCGACACCGCCATCAAGCGCTGTAGAAAAGAACTGTAAGTATAAAATAAGTTAGTTTATACGAATAGTATAAGAAAGTAAGCGTTTTGTAGTGACATTAGCCGCGAAGCGGCGCGCCTCCCTTGTGTAAAGGGAGGTGTCAAAAATCTTTGATTTTTGACGGAGGGATTGTCTATGGATCGCAAACATAACAAAGAGAACGTCCCTTTTGCAAAACATTTACGCAAAAATATGACGAAAGAAGAAAGGCACCTTTGGTACGATTTTTTGAAATCGTATCCTGTTAAATTTCTTCGTCAAAAAACTATCGGTCACTATATTGTTGATTTTTACTGTGCGGAAGCACAGTTGGTGATTGAATTAGACGGTTCACAGCATTTTTATGATGATAATATCGATAAAGATAATGAGAGAACCGCTTATTTGAAAGAATACGGGTTGACGGTAATCCGAATCCCGAACAATGAGATGTTTACCCATTTTGACCGAGTGTGTGAATATATCGATGGGATAGTCCGACAATCCCTCCGTCACGGCTGACGCCGTGCCACCTCCCTTTACACAAGGGAGGCGCGCCGCTTCGCGGCTAAATACCCTACATTAGTTACTCAACACCATACGTGAAAGGTCAGGTGAGCAATATGGAGGAACAGATGATTCCCCAGGCGAAACTGATAGAAGTAGATTTGGATAAGGAGATGCGCAAGCGGTTTCTGGAGTATTCCGTTTCCGTTCTGGTCGCCCGCGCCCTGCCGGACGTCCGCGACGGTCTGAAGCCGGTGCATCGCCGCATCCTGTACACCATGCACGAGGACGGCTTCACCCCCGACAAGGCACACCGTAAGTGCGCCACCACCGTCGGTGACGTGCTGGGTCACTATCACCCCCACGGTGACGCCTCCGTGTACGACGCCCTGGTGCGTATGGCGCAGGATTTCTCCCTGCGCTATCCCCTCATCGACGGCCACGGTAACTTCGGTTCGATCGACGGCGACCCCGCCGCCGCCTATCGTTATACCGAGGCCAGAATGAGCAAGATGAGCCTGGATATGCTGGCGGACATCGACAAGGAGACGGTGGACTTTGTCCCCAACTTTGACGACACCACCAAGGAGCCTGTGGTGCTGCCCAGCCGCTTCCCCAACCTGCTGCTCAACGGCTCGGCCGGTATCGCGGTGGGTATGGCCACCAACATTCCCCCTCACAACCTGTGTGAGGTGGTGGACGCCATCTGCTGCCTGATCGACAACCCCGACGCGGAACTGGTGGACCTGATGGAATACATCAAGGGTCCCGATTTCCCCACCGGCGGTATCATTATGGGTCGTGCGGGCATCCGCGCCGCCTACGCCACCGGTCGCGGCCGTATGACCGTCCGTGCCCGCGCCGAGATCGAGGAGGAGGGTAATCGCAACCGCATTATCATCTCCGAGATCCCCTATATGGTCAATAAGAAGAATCTGGTGTCCTCCATCATCGAGCTGGCGGACGACAAGCGCATTGAAGGTATCGCCGACGTCATTGACCACTCCTCCATGGAGGGTATGCGCGTCGTCATCGAGCTCAAGCGCGACGCCGTACCCCAGGTGGTGCTCAACCAGTTGTATGCTTACACCCAGATGCAGGTGACCTTCGGCGCCATTATGCTGGCGCTGGTGGACGGCGTGCCGAAAGTCCTCACTCTGAAAGAGATGCTGGAACAGTACGTCAAATTCCAGATGGAGGTCATCACCCGCCGCACCATCTTCGATCTGCGTAAGGCGAAGGATCGCGCCCACATTTTCGAGGCGCTGAAGACCGCCAGCGATTTCATCGACGAGGTTATCGCCATCATCCGCGGTTCCAAGGACCAGAACACCGCCAAGGAGCGCTTAATGGAGCGCTTCTCCTTTGACGACGTGCAGGCGGATGCCATCGTCAAGATGCGTCTGGGCCAGTTGTCCGGTCTGGAGCGCCAGAAGATTGAGGACGAACTGGGCGCCCTGCTGATGAAGATCGCCGAGTACGAGGGCATCCTGGCCGATGAGATGAAGGTCAAGGCCATCGTCAAGGAAGAGTGCCTGAAGATGCGCGACAAGTACGGCGATGAGCGCCGCACCGAGATTTCTATCGTCTCCGGCGAGGTGGACATCGAGGATCTCATTCCCGAGGAGCAGTGCGTGCTGACCCTGACCAATATGGGTTACATCAAGCGTCAGGCTGTGGACGTCTATTCCGCCCAGCGCCGTGGTGGCCGCGGTATCACCGGTATGACCACCCGTGACGAGGACGTGACCAAGCAGATGTTCATCTGCTCCAGCCACGATTACGTGATGTTCTTCACCAGCCTGGGTCGCGTGTATCGCCTGAAGTGCTTTGAGGTGCCGGAGGGCAGCCGCCAGTCTAAGGGTATGAATATCGTTAACCTTCTGCCCCTGCTGCCGGAGGAGAAGATCTCCGCTATGATCCGCCTGGAGGATCAGACCGAGGGTCAGTATCTGTGTATGATCACTCGCAATGGTATCATCAAGCGTACCCGTCTGGACGCCTACGCCAACGTGCGTAAGAGCGGCCTGATCGCCATCGATCTGGACGAGGGCGACGAGCTGGTGCGCGTACTGACCACCGATGGCAGCCGCCAGCTGCTGGTGGGCACCAAGAAGGGTATGGCCATCCGCTTTGACGAGAATGACGCCCGCGTCATCGGCCGTACCGCCCGTGGCGTGAAGGCGCTGAACCTGGCCGACGGCGACGCCGTGGTGGGTATGGAGCCTGTGGATGACGATCACCTGCTGCTCACCGTCACCGAGACCGGCTATGGCCGACTGAGCCGCTTCGATTCCTACCGCTGCCAGAGCCGTGGCGGTAAGGGTCTGACCAACTACCACACCGAGAAGTACGGCGACGTGGTGGGTATTATGACGGTGGACGCTGAGGGCGAGGACCTGATCCTCATCTCCAGCGGCGGCATCATCATCCGTATGGCGATGAACGAGATCCGCCTGTGCAGCCGTACCTCCAAGGGTGTCCGCGTGATGCGTGTGCCGGAGGGCACTGCCATCGTGTCCATCGCCAAGGCGGAGCACGACGAGGCGGAGGTCAACTCCCACGCCGAGGAGACCGATTCCGCCGACGAGGGCGCTGATGAGGCAGAGAATGAGGCGGTTGACACCGCCGAAACCTCTGCTCCTGAGACGACAGAAGCCCCCGCGAATGAGTAATGACTCATCGGAGTGAATTTAAATCGCTCCAGAGCAGAGTTTCACGCGGCTCGATTCGCAGAAAATAGGGGGATTTTCCCGTATTTCGCGTGATTTTCACCCCGAAACCTTGCAACCGAGCCGAGTTAAATAGCGGAAATGTATGATAAACTGACCGAACAGAAATGTTCGGTCAGTTTTCCGCCTTTGCGGCGGTGAATACGGTATTGTTATTGTGATCTTGTAGGGGCGAACGGTGTATGTCCTGTTAACGCGGGTCGTCGAAGGTGCCGACCCCTACGGATCTTATCCAATATTATTGTCACATCGTAGGGGCGGCAATCTGCCGCCCGCAAAATGATTTTTGGATATCAAATGCCCCTTTTTTAATTCACAAAAATTACTCTCATTCCACCCCAAAATACCCCTTAAATTTTAGTATAGTTCACCCCGGATTTCCACCTGCGAACAAACGGTCGAAAAGTGGCGAAAACCGCGTAAAATCAAGGGTTTGCGGCGATTTTTTAGTGGAAAAGACCGTGGAAAATGTGAAAGATTCACACCCCTTTTCCCCACTTTTTGGGTGCGGGAAGGGGGAGTTTCCACCGTTTTCCTCTTTATCGGGGTAAAATTCCTGTGGAAAAGTGGACGATTTGGTGGAAAACCCATAAAATGGGCAAATTTTCCCCAAAAAACGGCAAATCGTGGGTTTTTCGTATGAAAATCGTGGATTTCGACTGAATTTTTATAAAATTTTTGCATATTTTCGCCCCGATTTTCGGGGTGTTTCCCGATAGATAAAAATTGGGTTGGTAGGGGTGGATGATTTCCGCCGTTTCGGGACAAGGACCCCGTCCTCCACCACCATATATCAAAGTAGGGGCGACTAATAGTCGCCCGCGGGCGGCAGGTTGCCGCCCCTACAATCTCCATCCAACCATTCCTCATTCCACATTCTACAAAAAGGAGGGATTCCCATGCTGTTTTTTGACGGCGCCTACGACGTAGCGGTGATCGGTGCGGGCCACGCCGGCATCGAGGCGGGTCTGGCCGCCGCCCGACTGGGCTGCAACACTGCCGTATTCACCATCAATATGGACTGGGTGGGCAATATGCCCTGCAATCCCTCCATCGGCGGCACCGCCAAGGGTCATCTCGTCCGCGAGATCGACGCTCTGGGCGGCGAGATGGGCAAGGCGGCGGACGCCACCTTCCTGCAGAGCCGTATGCTCAACCGCGGCAAGGGTCCCGCCGTCCACTCCCTGCGCGCCCAGATCGACCGCCGCGACTATTCCGCCTATATGAAGGCGTTGCTGGAGCGCACCGACAATCTGGATCTGAAGCAGGCGGAGATCACCGCCATCGAGAGGGAGGAGAGCGGCGAATTCCTGCTCACCACCCGCCTGGAGGCGCAGTACCGCGCCCGCGCGGTGATTCTCGCCACCGGCACCTTCCTGCGCGGCCGCATCTTCGTGGGCGACGTGAGTTACGACGGCGGCCCCGACGGTATGTTTGCCGCCACCGCCCTCACCGAGAGCCTGCTGGCGCTGGGCGTCACCACCCGCCGTTTTAAGACCGGCACCCCCGCCCGCGTCAACCGCCGCAGCATCGATTTCACCAACCTGGAGGTGCAGGAGGGCGAAGATCCCGTGGTGCCCTTCTCCTTCGAGACCACCGAACCCCTGCACAACACCCTGCCTTGCCACATCACCTGGACGGGTGTGGCCACCAAGCAGGTGATTTTGGAGAATCTCCACCGCAGCCCCCTCTACGGCGGCAAGATTGAGGGCGTCGGCCCCCGCTATTGCCCCAGTTTTGAGGATAAAGTCGTCCGCTTTGCCGATAAGGAGCGCCATCAGGTGTTTATCGAGCCCTGCGGCAAGAATACCGACGAGATGTACCTGCAGGGACTGTCCTCCAGCCTGCCGGTGGACGTGCAGATGCAGTTTTTGCGCACCATCCCCGGCCTCGAGCAGGTGCAGGTGATGCGCCCTGCCTACGCCATCGAGTACGATTGCATCGACCCGTTGCAGCTGGGTATGACCTTAGAGTTCATCGACATCCCCGGCCTGTACGGCGCAGGCCAGTTCAACGGATCCTCCGGCTATGAGGAGGCCGCCGCCCAGGGCTTGGTGGCGGGTGTCAACGCTGCATTGAAGCTGAAGGGCGAAGAGCCGATGATCCTGGACCGTGCCAGCAGCTACATCGGCACGCTGATCGACGATCTGACCACCAAGGGCTGCACCGACCCCTACCGTATGATGACCAGCCGCAGCGAGTACCGTCTCGTCCTGCGGCAGGATAACGCCGACCGCCGTCTGACCCCCATCGGCAGACGAGTTGGTTTGGTGGACGACGTCAGATGGGCTCGCTATGAGGCGCGGCAGGCGGCTATGGCGGAGGAACGCCCCCGCCTGGAAGGTTTGGGTGTCCCGCCCAGCGACAAACTCAACGAGATTCTCGCCGCCTGCGGCACCACCCCCGTCACCGACGGCGCCAAAATGATTGACCTGCTCAAGCGCCCCCAATTGAGCTACGCCGCGTTGGCGCTGGTCGACCCCGATCGTCCCGCCATCGACCCCGTCGTAGCGGAGCAGTTGGAGGTGGAGCTGAAATACGAGGGCTACATCCGCCGCGAGCAGGCGCAGATTGAGGAAATGCGCCGCTTGGAGAGCCGTCTGCTCTCGCCCGACACCCCCTACGACACCATTCACGGCCTGCGGAAAGAGGCGCAAGAGAAATTATCCCGCGTCCGACCCCGCAGCACCGGTCAGGCCGCCCGCATCAGCGGCGTCAGCCCCGCCGACGTGTCCGTTTTGATTGTATGGAGTCAGCAAAATCAGGGGAAGGAGTGACAGAAATGTATGATAGAGATTTGTTCGCCCGCGTGGCCGCCCAATATGGTGTAGAAGTCAGCGGCGAGACGATTGAAAAACTGGATATTTACGCCCGTCTGCTGGTGGAGTGGAACGAGAAGATGAACCTTACCGCCATCACCGACCCCGTGGGCATCGCGGTGAAGCACTTTGCTGATAGCCTGACGGCGGCGTCTTTGTTGCCCGAGGGAAAATTTTCCCTTATTGACGTGGGCACCGGCGCCGGTTTCCCCGGCGTGCCGCTGGCTCTGTACCGCCCCGACTGCAAGCTGACCCTGCTGGACAGCCTCAATAAGCGACTGACCTTCCTGGAGACCGTCTGCCGCGAGGTGGATATCCCCGTGACCCTCATCCACGCCCGCGCGGAGGAGGGCGGTCTCAACCCCGATCTGCGGGAGAAGTACGACGTGGCCTGCGCCCGCGCGGTGGCGGCTCTGCCGACCCTCAGCGAGTATTGCCTGCCCTTTGTCAAGGTGGGCGGCCGATTCCTGGCGCTGAAGGGTCCCGACGCCGACCGCGAGCTGGAGGATGCCCGCCGTGGCGTGGGTATCCTGGGCGGTAAGGTCATTGAGGTGAAGGCGCTGACCATTCCGGCACAGCCCATCGAGGGTGTCGAGCCGATGGAGCGCCGCCTGGTGCATATTGAGAAGATCAAGCACACCCCCGCCACTTATCCCCGCCACGGGTCGAAAATCAAAAAGAATCCGCTATAATTTGCTAAATATTTAAATTATCGCCGTAATTCCTATGAATTACGGCGATTTTCTTTTATTTACGCCGTTTTACGCGGTGATAACCCGCCATTCCCCGACAACGAGATGCGACAATGTTTGTGGCGCGCGTGTGGTAGGATAGGGGAGAAAGTTAGGAGTTAGGAATGCGCCAAGGACGGATGGACGATTAAGACCCCCTTCGGGAGGGAGGCGAATGTTTCCATCCTACCTTTTCGTAATGTTTCACGTGAAACCGGGCACATGTAGATTGTACAGACCGCTCCATTCTCCCACAGTACTGTTTCACGTGAAACACGGAGGCGCTATCATTTACTACAGATTGCAACATACGTTGCGCCTTCTCGAATATGTCGCTTAACGCACCATATTCCCACACTTGTACCTGTAATGTCATTAACTCCTAACTCAAAAAGGAGGATTATCTATGAAAAAATCCCGGAAAAAGGACAAATATCCTCAAAAAGGGGCGGTTTTGCTGATTCCGACGGCGGACATCCGCCCCAACCCTACCCAGCCGCGGCGGGATTTTCCGCTGGACAGTCTGATGGAGCTGGCGCAGAGCATCAGCGAAAACGGCATCCTCCAACCCCTCACCGTGTCGCTGGAGGAGGGCGTCCCCACTCTGGTGGCGGGGGAGAGGCGGCTGAGAGCCGCCAAAATCGCGGGACTGCGTGAGGTGCCCTGCATCGAGGTGCGGGCGGAGGCGCGGCAACGGCAGGTGCTGACCCTCATCGAAAACCTGCAACGGCAGGATATGAACTGCTTTGAGACCGCCGAGGGTATCCGCCACCTCATCGAAAGTTACGAATTGACCCAGTGCGAGGCGGCGCATCAACTGGGGATGAGCCAATCGGCGGTGGCCAACAAACTGCGGCTACTCCGCCTGCCTCAGGAGGAGCGCGCCGCCCTCATTGCCGCCGGATGCGGCGAACGCCACGCCCGAGCTCTACTGCGCCTGACGGACAAGTCCCGCCGCCTGACGGTATTGGAACGGGTGGTGGCAGAAAAACTCACAGTGGCGCAAACCGAGCGGCTGGTGGAGGATCAGCTGGCGGGGCGGGTGCGCCGCAAACCCGCCAAACCCCTCATCCGAGACGTGCGGGTGTTCTTCAACACCGTCAACCACGCCATCGACGTGATGCGCCGCGGCGGCATCCCTGCGGAGAGCACCCGGCGGGAGGAAGGGGACTACATCGAATACGTGGTGCGTATTCCCAAGCAGGTGGCGAAAAGGTAGGGATTGCTTTCTGCCCCCGTTCGTGGTATACTCACGGACGAGGTGAAACTATGTACCCCTATTTATTTGGCAACGAATATTTGAAAATGTACGATATCATCGGCGTTTTCGGATATATTTTGATTTTCGCATTCTTTTTATACCGCAAAAACCGCTTTGCGCTGGCGCAAGAGGGAAAATATTGCTTGTGGCCGCTGCTTTTGGTGCAATGCGTGGCATTTACCTTTGGCGGCGAGTGGTTGGGCAGTCAGATTGGCCGCGCAACGGAGTTTTACGGATTTCTCGGTCTGTCGGCGGTGTTTACTGTTTTGTTGGCGGTGTCCGTGACGGGATATCCCTTGCGCTGGCTGGACGACACCGTGCCGCTGTACCTGACGCTGGCATCGGTGCTAAAACTGGGTTGTTTTTGCAGTGGCTGCTGCTACGGCCTGCCGTGTGGGTGGGGAATGTACAACGGCCGCTGCGATCAGACCCAATTCCCGATGCAGTTGGCGGAGGCGGTGGCCTATGGGCTGCTCTTGTGGGCGCTGTGGCGCTATCGTGGAAAAACGGGGCAGCGATTCGCTCTGTGTGTGAGCGGATACGCCGCCATTCGCTTTGCGGTGCAGTTTTTCCGTGGGGATCGGCCGATTTTCTCCGCTTTTCACTGGATGAGCGCCGTAGTGGCCGCCATCGGCGCAGCGCTGTGGCTGGTGTGCGGCTTGGTACGCACTCCGAAACAAGCGGCAAAGAATAATGAATGATGATTCCATGTTCCACGTGAAACATTACTGTGGGAGAATGGAGCGACAGCGACATTCTCATAAGGGCGCCCGTTAGTTAATCATTTGCACAACCTACGAGCGCCCGGTTCCACGTGAAACAAAAAGACCGACACATTCTGTGTCGGTCTTTTTTTGGCACCCCCTACCGGAATCGAACCGATAACTGCCCCTTAGGAGGGGGCTGTTATATCCATTTAACTAAGAGGGCGGATTACTTACCATAGTTTACCCATTTTTATCGGCTTTGTCAAGCGGCTGCGCTTGACAAAGCGGGGGAGAAGCGGCTATAATATCCATTGACTTTGGGTATGCGCAGGCATCCCGCAAAAATTGGGAGGTACTATATGAAACTGATCTATAACGTGCAGGACAAGCCGAAGTTCAGCGAGATCATCGTATTCGCCATCCAGCAGCTGCTGGCCATTATGGCCGCCACGCTGGTGGTGCCGGTGATCATCGGCAACGGCATGAGCCCCGCCGCGGCTCTGGTGGGCGCCGGCGTGGGTACGCTGGTGTACCAGCTGTTCACCCTGCGTAAAAGCCCCGTGTTTCTGGGCTCTTCCTTCGCCTTCATTGGCTCGATGCTGGCCGCCTTTGCCGGCGCCTCTACGGTGGCGCTGGGCTATCTGGGCCTGATCATCGGCGCGGTGCTGGCGGGTTTGGTGTACGTCATCATCGCCCTGGCGGTGAAGTACGCCGGCGTCAACTGGCTGAACAAGCTGATGCCCGCCGTGGTTATTGGCCCCACGGTGGCCATTATCGGCCTGTCTCTGGCGGGTAACGCTGTGGGCGACCTGCAGATGGGCGAGGTCACCCGCTATTACAACCCCGCCGACTATCAGATCGTGCAGATCGGCTCCGATTCCATGGAGCAGACCAAGAGCGGCGCCTATCTCTTCAACGTCAACGACGCCAGCGGCGCCGAGTACGTGGTGGTGGATAAAGATGCCAACCTGACTCAGCCCGTTCCCGCCGACAAGGTGCACCCCGAAATCGTGGTCACCATCAACGCTGACGGCTCCAAGACCCTGTCCACCCCCTGCGGCTCCACCTACGTGGCGCTGATCTGCGGCCTAGTTACCCTGGCGGTGACCATGCTGGCCGCCACTTTTGGTAAGAAAATGGTGCGCCTGATTCCCTTCATCCTGGGCATTTTGGCCGGCTACGTGCTGGCGGCTCTGTTCACCGTCATCGGCCACGTCATCGACGCGGACGCCCTGAAGATTGTGGACTTCACCTACTTCGCCGCGCTGGTTGAGGGCGGTATCGGCCTGAAAACCTTCTTCTCCATCCCCGAATTCACCTTCCTCACCGCCTTTGGCGGCTTCAAGGAGCTGAGCTGGTCCTACATCGGCACCATCGCCGTGGCCTACATCCCCGTGGCCTTCGTGGTGTTCGCCGAGCACGTGGCGGACCACAAGAACATCTCCTCCATCATCGACCAGGATCTGCTGGAGGATCCCGGCCTGTCCCGCACCCTGCTGGGTGACGGCGTGGGCTCTATGGCCGGCGCTTTCTTCGGCGGCTGCCCCAACACCACCTACGGCGAGTCTGTGGGCTGCGTGGCTATCACCGGCAACGCCTCTGTGGTGACCATCTTCGCCGCCGCCATTATGGCTATCGTCATCGCCTTCATCAACCCCTTCGTGGCCTTCGTCAACACCATTCCTCCTTGTGTGATGGGCGGCGTGTGTATGGCTCTGTACGGTTTCATCGCCGTTTCCGGCCTAAAGATGGTGCAGAAGGTGGATCTGGAGCAGAATAAGAACCTGTTTGTGGTGTCTGTCATCCTGATCGCCGGTATCGGCGGCCTGACCCTGACCTTCGGCCAGGTGTCTGTGACCGCCATCGCCACCGCGCTGATTCTGGGCGTGCTGACCAACCTGCTGCTGAAAAAGGCTCCCGCCGCCGACGAATCTGTCGAGGAGAGCGCCGAATAAGCAAAATTTGCCATTCCGAGAGGCTGTGGACTAGGTCCACAGCCTCTTTTTTTGCGTTTTTGGGCGCAAAAACAGTTTACATCCCCATTTATATGTGTTAGAATTGAATTATAATTAGGTAATAATGCGGTTTTTTCCGCCTGCGGCGGCGAAAACAACGGATTTCCATAGAAATGAGGCGATAAAATGGCAAAAATTATAGCTGTGGTCACCCAGAAGGGCGGCGTGGGTAAGACCACGTCGGCGGTGAACATCGCATCCGCCCTGGGTGAGATGGGCAAGAAGGTGCTGCTGGTGGACATCGATCCCCAGGGCAACGCCACCAGCGGCGTGGGTGTGGACAAGCGTATGGTCAAGCAGTCCACCTACGACCTGCTGATGGGGGAGACCGACGGACAGAAGGCGGTGCAGAAGACTCCCTTTGCCAATCTGAGCATCATCCCTGCCAGCGTGGCGCTGGCCGGCGCGGAGATTGAGATGGTGGATGTGCCCCACCGCGAGAAGCGGCTGAAGGCCGCCCTGGCTCCCTGCCGCGGCGAGTTTGACTATATCCTCATCGATTGCCCGCCTGCACTGGGTCTGCTGACCCTCAACGCCCTGGTGGCGGCGGACACTTTCCTCATCCCCGCCCAGCCGGAATACTACGCGCTGGAGGGTCTGTCCCAGCTGATCGCCACCGTGCGGCAGGTCAAGCGTCTGTACAACCCCACCCTGGAGCTGGAGGGCGTGCTGTTTACTATGTACGACGGCCGCACCCACCTGACTCAGCAGGTGGTGGCGGAGGTGAAGAAATTCTTCCCCCGTCGGGTGTACGCCACCGTCACCCCCCGCACCGTCCGCTTGGCGGAGGCGCCCAGCTTCGGCAAACCCATCAACTACTACGACAAGAACGGTAAGGGCGCCAAGGCTTATATGGAACTGGCCAAAGAAATCCTGGCCCAGCAATAACGCAGGCGCAAGAAACTAAGCGTATCAACATCCTAATTGAAAAGGAGTCGAAAACATTATGGCTAACAAAATTGGCGGCTTGGGCCGCGGTCTGGATGCGCTGTTTGCGCAGAATACCCTGGAGGACGGTCTGTCCACCGTCACCCTGCCCCTGGATGAGATTATCCCCAACAAAGAGCAGCCCCGCAAGCAGTTCGACGAGGGCGCCCTGGCGGATTTGTCCGCCTCCATCGCCCAGCACGGCGTGTTGCAGCCCCTGCTGGTGCGTCCCATGCCGGACGGCAGCTATCAGCTGGTGGCGGGCGAGCGTCGTTGGCGCGCCAGCCGTATGGCCGGCCTCACCGAGGTGCCTGTTGTGGTCCGCGATATGGACGAGCAGGAGTCCGCCGAGCTGGCTCTGATCGAGAACCTCCAGCGCGAGGATCTCAACCCGATGGAAGAGGCCATCGGCTACCGCACCCTGATGGAGAGCTATGGTATGACCCAGGAGCAGACCGCTCAGGTGGTGAATAAGTCTCGCCCCGCGGTGGCCAACGCCCTGCGTCTGTTGCAGCTGCCCGAGGAGGTTACCGATCTGGTGGCGGGCGGCAAGCTGGCGGCTGGTCACGCCCGTACCGTGCTGGCCTTTGAGGGCGCTGACGCCCAGATTGCCGCCGCCCACGCCGCGGTGGACAAGGGTCTGTCTGTCCGCGAGCTGGAGAAGATGGCCAAGGCCGCCAAGGCAAAACCCCGTACCCCCAAGGAGCCGAAGAAGCAGGACAGCTTCTACGACGAGGTGGCGCTGTCCTTGAAGGAGGCGCTGGGTCGTCAGATTAAGGTCAACGTGGGCAATAAGGGCGGCACCCTGCAGATCGAATTCTTCGACGCCGAGGATTTGCGCTATCTGGCCAACAAGCTGGCGGAGGAGTAACGACTACCCCGTCTAACGCAGCAAAACCTTTATTTTAGTTTACACGGAGTATAATATGTGTGATTTTATACCGAATGAATACACCTTAACCGTCAAAGTGGCGTCCTACGACGTGGATAGCGCCGATCGGATGCGCCTGTCCGCCGTCCTGCGGTACCAGCAGGAGGCGGGGGAGCAGCACCTGAGCCTGGCGGGTCTGGGCTGGCGCCGGTTGTGCGAGTGGGGCATGGCCTTTGTCTGCAATCGCTGGCACGCGGTGGTGCACCGCCTGCCGCAGATGGAGGAGACGGTCATCCTCACCACCTGGCACCGCAATCGCAAGGGCCCTCGCTTCTTCCGCTGCTACGAGTGGAGGGACGCCGAGGGCAACCTGCTCATCGAGGGCGTGATGCTGTTTGCGCTGGTGGACACCGTGGGCCACCGCCTGCTCCGCGGCGACGAGTTTATGGAGCTGGCGCCGCTGCCCGACACCACCCGTGACGTGAATTGCTCCGACACGGTGCGGTTCACGATGACCGACGCGGCGGACGCCGGCACCTACGAGGTGCACTGGTCGGACATCGACCGCAACGGCCATATGAACAACACCCGCTACGCCGACCTGATGTGGGACTTTATGCCCGCGGTGTGGCAGGGTCGCGACCCCGTCGACGTGCAGATTCACTTTGCCGGCGAGTGCCGACAGGGGGACACCCTGTCCATGTGCGCCTCTATGGAGTCGCTAGACGCCGTCTGCGTGGCGGGTGACACCGACCGCGGCCGCGCCTTTGCGGCCCGCATCACCTTTGGTGAATGAGTATGGACTTTAACGAAGCCTGCGCCCGTGTGCGGGAGGGGGATCTCCCCACCCAGAGCATCGGCGTGATGAAAGAGAAACCGCTCCACGCCACCCTCAAATGGTGGCTGGACGACAACCCCGCCCACCACGAGATCACCCTTCCCTGCGGCAAGGTGGCGGATATCTACGACGGCACCACCGTCACCGAGGTGCAGACCGGCAGTTTCACGCCGCTGCGCAAGAAGCTGGAGGTGCTGCTGCCCGACCATCCCGTGACGGTGGTGCACCCCGTGGTGCGCCGCAAGTATCTCACCTGGATTAACCCCGACACGGGGGAGACCACCCCCGCGCGTCGAAGCCCCCGCGTGGGCTCCTTCGCCGACGGCGGCAAGCAGCTCATTTACATCCTGCCGCTGCTGGGTCACCCCAACCTGACGGTGCGGCTGGTGCTCATCGACGCCGAGGAGCAGCGGCTGGCGGATGGCTGGGGCAACGAGGGCAAGCGTGGCAGCCACCGGGCGGCGCTGATTCCCCTGTCCATCGAGGGTGTCCTCGACCTGCGCGCCCCCGCCGACTACGCGGCGCTGATTCCCACGTCTTTGCCCGATTCTTTCACCGCCGCCCAGTTTGGCAAGGCGGCCAAGATGCAGGGTCGCAACCTGAACGGCACCCTGAAGGTTCTCCTCGATCGCGGCGTCCTCAAACGCGAGCGTAAAGAGGGGAATGCCTGGATTTATGAAAAGGTAGGAATTAGGAATTAGGAGTTAGGAGTGATTGGAGGTATGCGAAACAACTCCTCATTCCTAACCCATAACACCTAACTCAAATACAGTCAGTTCGAAACCATCCTGACTTAAAACAAAACTAAGGAGCGAATCACCAATGAAACAAAGAAAAGCGAGCGAACACATCAAATTCCTGACCCTCACCGGCGTCATCGCCGGTCTGTACACCGCCCTGACCCTGGTGCTGGCACCCCTCTCCTTTGGCATCGTGCAATGCCGCGTGTCCGAGGCGCTGACCATCCTGGCGGCCTATCACCCCGCCGGCGTGGCGGGTCTGACCCTGGGCTGCGCCATCTCCAATATGGTGGGTCTGTCTATGGGTGCCAACACGGCGGGCGCGCTGGATATCCTGCTGGGCACCCTGGCCACCGGCGCGGCGGCGGTGGTGTCCTACTGGTTGCGAAACGTACGCTTCGGCGGTCTGCCGATCCTCTCCACCATCCCGCCTGTGTTGTTCAACGCCCTCATCATCGGCACCGAGCTGACGGTGGTGCTGGGCCCCGTCAACACCCCCACCTGGCTGATGTGGATGGGCTCGGTGGGTCTCGGTCAGATTATCGCCTGTATCGGCGGCGGTCTGCTGCTGGCCTTCACCTTCCAAAAGAGCGGTCTGGACAAGCGTTTGACGTCAAATTCGTTTACAAATAGATGAATTTAAAGTAGTTTATACCGATTGTATAGGAGAATTCCCTATGAAACACGCATTTAAGCAATACGGACCGATAGCGGCGATGTTGGCCTGCCTGCTGGCGGTGGCGGTGCTGGCCACCGCGGTGGCGGGTAACGCCCCCGCCCCTTTGGGTAGCACCCCCCAGCGCCGTACGGTGGTGCTGGCCACTACCTATCCTATCTATAAGGCGGCGGAGGCCATCCTGGGCGACGATGCCGACTCTGTGCTCTCCCGATTGGAGGGCGCGGCATCCGGTTGCCTCCACGATTATCAGATGTCCCCCTCCGACCGCCGCGCGGCGCAGGAGGCAGAGCTCATCCTGATGAACGGCGCCGGCGCGGAGAGTTTTCTCCACGGCATCGTGGATGAGAATAAGTGCGTGGATACTTCGGCGGGCCTGGATCTTTTGCTGGCCGACGGCGAGCACCATCACGACCACGCCGACGGGGAGCATCCGGAAGAGGAATACAACGAGCACCTGTGGCTCAGCCCCGCTCTGTACGCTGAGCAGGTGCTGGCGGTGATGAATGCCGTCATCGCCCGCGACGACGAATACGCGGCGATCTATCGGAGCAACGCGGAGAATTATCTGCGCCACATCGACGCCATCCGGCAGGAGCTGGAGGCGCTGAAGACCACCTTGGAGGGCACCCCCTGCGTGCTGTTCCACGACTCGATGGCCTACCTCGCCGCGGATTTGGGTCTGGACGTCAAGCTGACCCTCTCGGTGGAGGGGGAGAGCGGTCTGTCCGCCTCTGACTTAAAGCAGGTGGAGGCGCTGGCGGCGCAACATCCCGACCTGCTGCTCTTCTACGACTCTCAGTACGCCCTGCGGTACGAGGGCGTGGGCGGCACCGCCGTCACCATCCGCACCGCGGTGCAGGAGAGTTGGATTGCCGCCATGGAGGCGAATGTGAAAGAATTGCACAAACTGGAGGAGGTGACGCCGTGATGCATCATCACGATCACTGCGGACTGCATTGTCTGAAAATCGAACACATCACCGTGCGCGCCTCGGGCCAGACGCTGGTGGAGGACGTGAGCCTCCACGCCCACTGCGGTGAGATCACCGCCATCATCGGCCGCAACGGCGCGGGCAAATCCACCCTCTTCAAGGCCATCCTGGACGAGATCCCCCACGAGGGCGAGGTGGTGTTCACCGGCCACAACGGCACCCCCGCCAAGCGGCGTCCCCGCATCGGCTACGTACCCCAGAGCCTGAACATCTCCGCGGGCAGTCCCGCCTCGGTGCTGGACATCGCGGTGGCCTACACCTCCCGCTGGCCGGCGTTTTTGCCCGTGCCGCGGAAACTGCGCAAGCAGTTGGAGGCTCACTTTGCCCAATTTGACGCCGCCGACCTGCTGGACAAGCAGGCGGGCCGTCTGTCCGGCGGCGAGTGGCAGCGGGTGCTCTTAGCCATAGCCACCCACCCCCATCCCGATATGCTGGTGCTGGACGAGCCGGTCTCCGGCGTGGACAATGCGGGATTGGCGAAATTCTACGACCTGCTGGAGCAGTTGCGCCGACAGGATATGGTGATTCTCATCATCTCCCACGATTTGCAGTTTGTCCGCACCCACGCCGACCGCGTGGTGCTGCTGGACGGCAAGGTGCTGGCTAAGGGCGCCCCTGTGGACGTGTTTACCTCCGCCGCCTTTGCTGCGGCGTTCCCCAGAGGAGGTGATGACCGTGCTTGATTGGCTGCAATACGACTTTATGCGCACGGCCCTGTGGGCGGTGCTGCTGCTGGTGCCGCTATTGTCTCTGCTGGGCACCCTTGTGGTCAATAATAAGATGTCCTTTTTCTCCGATGCGCTGGGTCACTCCGCCCTGACGGGCGTGGCTATCGGCGTCATCGCCGGCGTCAGCGACTATCGGCTGGTGACGGTGGCCTTCGGCGTGGCGTTCGCCCTGTGTATGAACCGCATCCGCCGTAGCCGCATCGCCTCCACCGATACGGTCATCGGCGTGTTCTCCTCGGTGGGCGTGGCGCTGGGTCTGACCCTCCTGTCCGCCCGCGGCAACCTGGCCAACTACCAGAGCCTGCTGGTGGGCGACATCCTCAGCATCACCCGTGACGAATTGTGGGTGCTGGCTATCGCCCTGGCGGTGACGGTGGTACTGTGGCTTACCTGCTTCAACGGTTTCTTCGCCGTGTCGGTCAGTCCCTCGGTGGCCAAGAGTAAGGGCTTTTGCACCGGCCTGTACGACAATCTGTTTGTGGTGCTGGTGGCGGTGGTGGTGATGCTGGCCATCCGCTGGGTGGGTCTGTTGCTGATCAATGCCATGCTCATCCTGCCCGCCGCCGCGTCCCGTAACGTGGCACGGAGTATGCGCGCCTACCACCTGCTGAGCCTGATCTTCAGCCTGTTTGCAGGCGTGCTGGGTCTGTGGCTGTCCTACTACAACGGTGTGGCCACCGGCCCCACCATCATCCTGGTGCTGGCGGCGGTGTTCTTCGGCACCTTCCTGCTGCGGAAGAAATAAGGAGGTTTCTATGACCAAGATTGTGAATAACATCCGCGGGTGGCTGGATCGGGACCGCGTGGCGGCCCGCATTCTGCGCCTGGCGGTGCTGGCTATACTGTGCGTGGTGCTGCTGCTGGTGTCCTTCTACGCCATCGACCGCTGGCACACCCCCCAGATGCCCGCCGGCGAGGACGCCACCACCCTGCAGGTGGTACTGTACGGCCTGATGGGCGGCGCGCTGCTGTCCGGCCTGGCCACGGCGGCCATCGCCGCCTGGCATCCCCTCAAGGACGCCACCAAGATTCAGCGTGACCGCTGGTTCGCCCCCATGATGTCCGGCGCCATCGCCTTAGGGCTTATCTGCATCGGCTACATCTTCCTGGGCGTGTTCCCCATCGGTAACAAGTCCATCCTGATGGTGGATATGCACCATCAGTACGCCCCGCTGCTCAGCGAGCTGCGGTATATGCTGCTGAATGGCGGCGACCTGTCCTACAACTTCCATATCGGTATGGGCAGTAGTTTTGCCCCCGCCTTTGCCTACTATTTGGCCAGCCCGCTGAACCTGCTGCTGGTCATCTTCCCCGAGAAGAGCCTGGCCGAGGCCATTCTGTTCATCACCCTGATCAAATTCACCCTCACCGCCGCCCTGTTCACCGCTATGGCGCAGTACCTGACCAAGAAGCGGGGCGCCGGCGTGATTGCGGTGGGCATTATGTACGCCCTGTCCGGCTTTATGCTGGCCTATTCCTGGAACATTATGTGGCTGGACGTGGTGGCGCTGCTGCCCGCCGTGGTGATGGCGCTGGAGCATATGCTGAAGACCGGCAAGATCACCCCCTATGCGATGGTGCTGGGTCTGGCTCTGTTCTGCAATTACTACATCGGCTTTATGCTGTGCGTGTTCCTGGTTCTGTACTGGTTCGTGTGGCTACTGCGCAAGCGCCGCGATCTCAAGAGCGTGCTGGGCGGCGGCATCCGCTTTGCCGCGGGCAGCCTGTGGGGCGGCGCGCTGGCGGCGGCCCTGCTGGTGCCGGTGGCGCTGGCGCTGGGTCGCACCTCCGCCGCCGGCGGAGAGATTGGCGAATTCCGCACCAATTTCGAGATTTTCGACCTCTTCGGCCGTCTGTTCTACGGCGCCACCCCCACCATCCGCTCCGGCAACCTGCCCAACCTCTATTGCGGCGTGGCGGCGGTGCTGATGCTGCCCATCTACTTCGGGCAGAAGCAGATTTCCCTGCGTCGCCGTCTGTGCTACGGCGGTCTGCTGGCGGTGATGCTGCTCAGCTGCACCGTCACCCGCTGGGATTTGGTGTGGCACGGCCTGCATAGCCCCAACGACCTGCCCTATCGTTTCTCTTTCCTCACCATTTTCGTGGTGCTGCTGTTGGCCACCTTCACCCTGGCGCAGATTAAGCACGTCACCCCCAAGCAGATTCTGGTCAGCCTGGCCTGCTCGGCAGGGTATCTGGTACTGTGGGAGAAGTTGGCCAAGCTGAACACCTCCACCAACGCCTCTAAGGTGTCCCCCGATAGCAAACTGTTGTACATCAACCTGATGTTGCTGGCGGTGTACGCGGTGATTCTGCTGATCGGCGCGGTGCGCCGCGCACCTAAGCAGGCGGTGACCCGTCTGCTGCTCACCGTGGTGTGCGCCGAGATGTTGTTCGGCACCGGCCGCACCCTCAAGACTATGAACGCCAACGAATATTTCACCTCCCAGCCCAACTACATCGACAACGCCAAGCACGTGGTGCTCAACGACGCCCTGCGTCGGGTGGAGGAGCTGGCGGCGGAGGAGAGCGCCTTCCTGCGTATGGAATACCTGCCCCGCACCACCTGCGTGGACACCGCCCTGCACCATTACAGCGGCCTGACCACCTTTGCCTCCAGCAATCCCTACTGCACCACCGTGCTGATGGGTCAGCTGGGCTTCGCCATCAACGGCGTCAATAGTTATCTCTACCACAGTTACGTGCCGGCGGTGGATTCCATGCTGGGTCTGCGGTACGTGATCCTGCAGGTGCGCCTGTCCAATCATCCCCAGTTGGAGTATATCGAGACCATCTCCGCCACCGACACGGATGGGGAAGAGGTGGCCTATCACATCTATCGCAACACGGCGGCTCTGTCCATCGGTATGGCCGCCACCGACGCCCTCAAGGAGTATGAGGGCACCCCCTACGATCCCTTCGAAACCCAGCAGAGCCTGTATACCGCCCTGTCGGGTCTGGAGGACAGTCTCTACCAGCCCCTGTATATGGACGTAGACGAGATCGGCGGCTCCAGCATCACCAACGGCTCCTTCCGCATCACCGGCGGCACCAACAACTTCTCCGGTGATGTCACCGAGGCCGGCCAGTACTACGCCTACGTGGACTGCCGCGCCGCCGATGACATCACGGTGCAGACGCTGGATACGGATGGCAACACTGCCAATAGTTGGAGCGTCACCAGCTACGAGCCTTACATCATCGACCTGGGCACCCTTCAGGAGGGCCAGCGGGTGCGGGTATCGGTGTACAACGACACCGCCTGCACCGGCAACATCTACGTGATGCGTCTGGATGCCGATGCCTTCGCCGCCCACCGCGAGGTGCTGGAGGCCGGCGGTCTGCGGGTCACCGAGCAGACCGGCCACTCCATCAAGGGCACGATTACCGCCGCTCAGGACGGTACTATGTTCTTCTCCCTGCCCTATGATAAGGGCTGGAAGGTGTACGTGGACGGCCAGCGTGTGGAGACCTTCCCCATCGACCGCGGCGAGGAGAAGGTGGAGACCGAGGAGGGCACCATCGAGTACGTCGAGACGGATGACGGCGCCTTCCTGGGTGCGGTGTTGCCCGCCGGCGCCCACGAGGTGGAGATCGTCTACACCGCCCCCGGCGGTGTGGTGGGCGGTATCGTCAGCGGCGTCGCCCTGGCGCTGTTGCTGATTCCCCTGGCGCTGTGGTTCTTCCGCCGCCGCGCCGAGAAGCAGCGTAACCGCGAGATTTCTCTCGCCGTGCTGGTGAAGAACTCCCAACCTGCTCCCGCTATCGACTCGACTCCCTCTGAGAACGCCCTTGTGGAGGAATAAAACCACAAAAAAGACCGCTACCCGATGGGTAGCGGTCTTTTCTATACCAATTATTTTCCTTCGTGGACGGCCTCGCGCAGGTGGTCCATGCGGCGGTCCAGCTCGGCGGACAGGTCGGCGCAGAATTTCAGTTCCTTAGCCATCTCGTCGGTGAATACCACGTCCTTCTTATACCGCAGTTGGTGCTCCAGGCTGGCCCAGAAGTCCATGGCGATGGTGCGCAGCTGCAGTTCCACCCGCATCTTGCGCTTCTCGTGGGCGAGATAGATGGGCACCGTCACGATGAGGTGCAGGCTGCGATAGCCGTTCTCCTTGGGGTTGAGGATGTAGTCCTTCTGCTCGATGAGTTCCACGTCGTCCTGCTTGAGCAGCGCCTTGGCGATGGTGCGCACGTCCTCGGGGAATGCGCAGATGACCCGCACGCCCGCCACGTCGTTGAGGCAGGCCTCGATGTTCTCGATGGTCACGTCATAGCCGCGGCGTGTCAGCTTTTCGCGGATGCTGGCGGGGGATTTCATACGGCTCTTGATGCTGCTGATGGGGTTGCGGTCGTACCGCAGGGAGAATTCCTGGTTCAGCACGTTGAGTTTGGTCTCGATCTCCATCATGGCGCAGCGGTAGTAGGCCATCAGCTTGGTGAAGGCCTCGTATTGCTCCCGCAGCAGGTCGTCCTGCAGCGAGTCGATGTGCAGCGTCTTACTTTCCATCGTAGGCCACCACGCTCGACACGTCGTAGTCCTTCAGCACCTCGCGACCGTTGAGGCCCTTCAGTTCCAGCAGGAACAGGATCTTGACCACTTCACCGCCCAGCTCCTCAACGAGGTCGGCGGCGGCGCGGATGGTGCCGCCGGTGGCGATCAGGTCGTCCACCAGCACCACCTTCTGACCGGGCAGGATGGCGTCCTTGTGCATCTCGATGGTGGCGGTGCCGTATTCCGGCGCGTCGCTGTGGCTGGTGGTGGCGCAGGGCGGCTTGCCGGCTTTGCGGATGGGCACAAAGGGCTTGTGCAGGGCGTAGGCCAGCGGCACGCCGAAGATAAAGCCGCGGCTCTCGGCGCCGGCGATGACGTCAAAATCCAGACCATCCAGCAGCTTGATCATCTCGTCGATGGCTAAGCGCAGACCGTCGGCGTCCTGAATCACGGTGGTGATGTCGCGGAACATAATACCCTTCTCGGGAAAGTCGGGGATGGTGCGGATGTAATCGGCTACGGTTTTCATATCAAACAATCTCCTTTCGGCGATAGGTGTCTTGGCTGACTCTATTGTATCAAATATCGGGAGAAAGGTAAAGACAAATTATGAATTAGGCGGATATAAATTGCGAATTTTCGGCTTTTTCGCCCCCGCCAGCGGTGAAAATGGGGAAAACCACCCCCAAAATCGCAAAAAGGATAAGTTCTGCTTGACTTTTTGCGGCCGGTTGGATATAATATACAAGCGCAAAAACGCAAATGACCCGTTAGCTCAGTCGGTAGAGCATTTGACTTTTAATCAAAGGGCCCGGGGTTCGAGTCCCCGACGGGTCACCAAAAAAGCAGGCACCACCATTCGGTGGTGCCTGCTTTTTTGTTCCCCATCGGGTCCTCGAGAACCGAAGGATGCGTAGAATCCGACGGGGTTCGAGTCCCCGACATCCGCAAGGATGTCCTTTTATTTTTGCGTATCAGCCTCCGCGACCGAACCCCCCAATTCCGTGTATTTCTGTCAAAACGCTTTTCCTTCTCCCACACTTGCCAAATTCCTCCTTTTGCGCTATAATATTCCCAAACCACGCAAAGGAAGCGATGTTATGTCGAAAATTCGTGCTTTTTTTGATCGCAAGGGCGTGAAAATCTCTGCCAAACGCTACTTCGTGGACGCCATGGGCAGTATGGCGCTGGGTCTGTTTGCCACCCTGCTCATCGGCACCATCTTCGAGACCCTCGGGCAGTACACCGGTTGGGCGCTGCTCACCGAGGTGGCGGGCTACGCCAAGGGCTGCACCGGTGCGGCGCTGGGCATCGCCATCGCCCACAGCCTGCAGGCGCCGCCGCTGGTGATGCTGTGCGCCGCCGTGGCGGGTATGATGGGCAACGGCGTGGGCGACACCTTCCTGCTGGGCGGTGCGGAGAAATCCCTCACCGCCGGTCCCGCGGGCGCCTTTGTGGTGTGCATTATCGCCATCGAGCTGGGCAAACTGGTGAGCAAGGAGACCCCCGTGGACATCCTGGTCACCCCCGTCACCACCATCCTGTCGGGCGCGCTGGTGGCCAAGCTCCTGTGCCCCGCCATCGCCTACGGTATGTACTGGCTGGGCTATTTCGTCAATACCGCCACCGAGCTGCAACCCTTGTTGATGGGTATTCTCGTGTCGGTGGTGGTGGGCATCATCCTCACCCTGCCCATCTCCTCGGCGGCCATCTGCGCCATGATCGGCATCACCGGTCTGGCGGGCGGCGCCGCCACCGCGGGGTGTTGCGCCCAGATGATCGGCTTTGCGGTCATCTCCTTCCGCGAGAATAAGTGGAGTGGTCTGGTGGCGCAGGGCCTGGGCACCTCCATGCTGCAGATGGGCAATATTATGAAGAATCCCCGCATCTGGATTCCCGCCACCTTGGCCTCTGCCGTCACCGGCCCCTTGTCCACCCTGGTGTTCAAACTCCAGTGCACCGGTGTGTCGGCGGGTATGGGCACCTGCGGCCTGGTGGGACCCTTGGGTGTGCTGAAGGATATGGACTTCTCCGCTACGGCGTGGGTGGGAGTGCTGGTGGTGTGCGTCATCGCCCCGGCGGTGCTCAGCCTGCTCTTCTCCGAGATCCTGCGCAAGATCGGCTGGATCAAAGCGGGCGATCTGAAACTGAATCTGTAACGCAAAAGCAGCCGCTACCTGATGGTAGCGGCTCTTTTTTTATCGTATCTTCCAAATCCGTTCTGCGTACTCGCGGATGGCGCGGTCGGCGGAGAAGGGCCCCGCCGCGCAGAGGTTGCGCCATTGCTTGGCCGCAAACTGGCGGCGGCGCTTGCCGTAGTCCGCCGCCACCCGCTTTTTCGCCGCCAGACAGGCGTCGAAATCCCCCAGCACGTAGTAGTGGTCGGGGACGTGCCAGTGGGCGCCCTCCAAGAGAGAGTCACGCAACTCTGCGAACAGTCCCGTGCCGCCGTCGTCCAGGGTGCCGTCCACGAGGGCGTCCACACAGCGGCGGATGCGGGGATCCCCCTCGTATAGACCCTTCGGGTCGTGGTCGAGCCGTGCCAAATCCTCCACCCGCGCGCCGAAGATATAGTTGTTTTGCTCCCCCGCGGCGCTGACAATCTCGATATTCGCCCCGTCATAGGTGCCGAGGGTCACCGCGCCATTCAGCATCAGCTTCATATTGCCCGTCCCCGACGCCTCGGTGCCGGCGGTGGAGATTTGCTCCGACACGTCCGCCGCCGCCACGATTTTTTCGGCGTAGGAGACGTTGTAGTCGGTGACGAACACCACCTGCAAATATCGACTGGCCACGGGATCTTCTGCAATCAGGCGGGACACCTCGTGGCACAGTTTGATGATTCCCTTGGCGCGGGCATAGCCGGGGGCGGCCTTGGCGCCGAAGAGGAATAGGGTGGGGGAGTAGTCGGTCAGCGCCCCCTCGCGGATTTCGAAGTAGAGTTCCAGAATGCAGAGAATATTCAGCAGTTGTCGCTTGTACTCGTGCAGGCGCTTAATCTGCACGTCCAGCATCCAATCGGAGCAGACCACCACCCCCTCGCGTTGCGCCAGGTGGGCGGCCAGGCGGCGCTTGTTCTCCTGCTTGATGGCGACAAAGCGGTCCAGCACCCCGTCGTCCTCCGCCAGCGGCGCCAACGTTGCCAGCCGCGTCAGGTCGGTGACCCACTCCTCGCCGCCCAACAGGTCGGTAATCAGGGCAGAGAGGGCGGGGTTGCACAGTTTCAGCCACCGCCGAGGGGTGATGCCGTTGGTGACATTGAGGATTTTGTCGGGATAGAGCCTGTCCCACGCCGCCAGCACGTCGCGCTTGAGGATGTCGGTGTGCAGGGCAGCCACCCCGTTGATGTGGGTGGTGTAGCGGCAGGCCAGGTGGGCCATATGCACCCGCTCCCCCTGCAGGATGCGCAGGCGGGGCAGATCCCCCGCGGGCACCCCCGCCCGCTCCAGTTCGCGGTCAAATCGGTCGGAAAGCTGACGGATGATGCGGGCGATGGCGGGGCACACCTGCCGTACCAGCGCCATATCCCACACCTCCAGCGCCTCGGCCATCACCGTGTGGTTGGTGTAGTTGAACACCCCCGCGGCGATGTCCGCCGCCTGCGAGAACGCCACCCCGCGGTCGGTCAGCAACCGCACCAGTTCGGGGATGGCGATGACCGGGTGGGTGTCGTTAAGCTGGATGGTCACCGCCCGCGGCAGCAGGGACAGATCGGTGCCGCAGGTGGCCTCGTACCGCCGCAGGATATCCTGCAGCGACGCCGAGGCGAAGAAATACTGCTGGCTCAGGCGGAGTAGTTTCCCCGCGGGGGTGGTGTCGTTGGGGTACAGCACCCGCGACAAATCTTCCACACGGTTAGCCTCCTGCATCGCGCGGCCGTATTTTTGGTCGTTGAAGAGGGCAAAGTCAAAGGGATCGGTGGGCTCCGCCTGCCACAGGCGCAGGTTGCACAGGTGGCGGGCGCCGTAGCCGATGATCGGCATATCGTAGGGCACCGCGCGGACGGTGCGGCGGGCGACGGTGACGGTCACCGCCTGCTCCTCGCGGCGCACCGACCAGGGGTCGCCGTGGGCGGCCCAATCGTCGGGGGATTCCCGCTGGAACCCCTCCTCAAACCGCTGGCGGAACAGACCGCAACGGTAGCGGATGCCGTAGCCGTCCAGCGGCAGGTCGCAGGTGGCGGCGGCGTCCAGATAGCAGGCCGCCAGCCGTCCCAGACCGCCGTTGCCCAGGGCGGCGTCCTCGATTTCTTCCAGCCGCGCGGGGTCAACCCCCGCCTGCACCAGGGCTGCGGTGGCCTCGTCCAACAGATCGCTGCAAAGGAGGTTGTTGTGCACCAGCCGCCCCATCAGGTACTCGGCGGAGAGGTAGTAGGCCCGCCGACGGCTGTCGTGCCGCCGTGCGGAGCGCTCCCGCTGGGTGGCGATACGCGCCAGCACGCAGTGAGCCAGCGCCTCGTGGAGTTGTCCCGCGGTCAGGTCGGCAGGCGCCGCCTGCCAGCGGGTGTGGGCGTACCGCGTCAGGTCGCGGGAGATGGCGTTCATAGGCGCACCTATCCTTTCACCGCTCCGGCGATGACGCCGGAGATGATATATTTCTGTCCAATGAGGTAAAATGCAATAATGGGGATGATGGCCAGCACCAGCATCGCCATCAATCCGCCGTAGTCGGTGGAGCCGTAGGCGCCCTGCATGGCGATCTGTATCGCCACAGGCACCGTCTTGCGCTCGGTACCCAGCACCAGATAGGGGAGCAGATAGTCGTTCCAGATCCACATGGCGTTGAGGATGGATACGGTGACGGCGGTGGGGCGCATCACGGGGAAAATCACGCGGAAGAAGCATTGGAGGGGGCCTGCGCCGTCCATCATCGCCGCCTCTTCCAATTCGAGGGGGATGGAGCGCACAAACCCTGCCAGGATAAACACCGACAACCCCGCGCCAAAGCCGAGGTATACCGGTAGAATCCCCACCACGGTGTTGAGCCCCACCTGCCCTACCACGTAGGTGAGGGTGTACATCACCATCTGAAAGGGGACAATCATACTGAACACAAAGAGAAAATACAGCCCCTTAGCCAGTCGTGAGCGGGCACGTACCAGATACCAGGCGGTCATACTGCACCCAACCACCAGCAGCAGCACCGAGCCCACGGTGATGAATACGCTGCGTCCGAATGCGGCGACAAATCCCGCCGACCGCAGGCCGTTGAGGTAATTCTCCAACCCCACGAAGGTGACGCTGTCGGGCAGGGCAAAGGGGGCGGCGGAGATATACAGCCGGGACTTGAAGGAGTTGATCACCACCAACCCGATGGGCAACAGGAAAATGGCCGCCAGCACCGCCAATAGGGCGGTGAGCAGGCGGTCAACCGTCCGCTTTTTCACGCGTCCACCTCCCCTCGGCGGGTGAGCCACAGCTGGGCGGCGGCGATGACCGCCACCAGCAGGAAGAACAGTACCGCCTTGGCCTGACCCACCCCCTGCCAGCCGATACGGCCGTAGAATGTGTTGTAGATATCCAGCGCCAGCCCTTGGGTCTGCCGCTCGGGGGCGCCGGCGGTGAGGGCCAGGTTTTGGTCGAACATCTTAAAGGAATTGGTGAGGGTGAGGAAGGTGCAGATGGTGATGGAGGGGCGCACCAGCGGCAGGGTCACGTGCCATAGGGTAGAAATCGCCCCTGCGCCGTCGATGGCGGCGGCCTCGGTGAGGGAGGGGGGCACGTTTTGCAACCCCGCGATATAGATGACCATCATATACCCCGTCAGCTGCCAGGTGTTCAGCGCTACCAGTCCCCAGAATCCGTAGGTGGCAGCATAGGTGATGTCCACACCCCAAAAACCCAGCAACCCGTTGACCAATAGGCTAAACACGTAGCCCAGTACGATGCCGCCGATGAGATTGGGCATAAAGAAGACTCCTCGCAGCAGGTTGACCCCCCGCAGACGGCGAGTCAGCGCCAACGCCAGCAAAAAGGCCAGCAGATTCACCGTCACCAGACTGACGGCGGTAAAGGCGGCAGAGAAGCGCAACGCCCCCACAAACTCGGTGTCGGAGAGGGCGCGGACGTAATTCTCCCACCCCACAAAGCGGGTGTTGCGCACGGTGGTAAAGCGGTGAAAGGACAGCCACACCCCCATCCCGAAGGGGATGAGGAAGGCGACGGTAAAGGCCGCCAGCGTGGGTAGCACAAACACCGGAAACCATCGATACAATCGTTTATACACGGCGACCTCCTTTCGTCCGATCGGTCAGCCGATGGCGGCGGTTTCCTTCTTCCACCCCGCCCGCAGGTCGGTGACCACGTCCTCCCAGGTCTTGGTGCCCTGGGCGTATTTCAGCAGGGACGCGCCGAAATCCTCCTTGAATCGGGCGGAGGGGAACAGCGTGAAATTCCACGGGATGTGGACAGTGTCCTCCATCGCCATCCACCGCGCCACCTCGCGGGCGAGGGGATCGTCGGGGGTCTCCTCGGCGGAGAAGGTGTCAAAGGGGGCGATGAACCCCAGCCGATCGGTGACGAATTTCTTGCCCTCGTCGCTGGAATACAACCACCAGACAAAATCGGCGGCCGCCTTTTGCTCTGCCTCGGTGGCGTTCTTGTTGATGGCGTAGAAGTTCTCGGTGCCGATGGCGAGGCCCTGCTGCTCCTCCCCCTCGGCGCCGATATAGATGGGCAGATAGCGCAGATTCTCCGCCTTCACCTTGTTGCCGGACACGTCCTTAATCTGGCTCCACGCCCAGTTGCCGTTCTGCACCATGGCGCACTTCTCCAGCGCAAACTCCGCCATAGAGTCGCTCACCGTCTTGCTACCCACCAATTTAGGCTCAGTGACCGAGTTATTCAAATACAGATCGTATATATTGCGGTATTTATCACCGTGAGTAAAGCCGATTTCCGCCAAGGAGGCCTTGTCGTTGAAATTTACCTTGCCCTCCTGCCACTCGTAGTGGAGGGGGATGTTCAGCAGATGGGTCTGCCAGCGCCAGTCCTCGCCCGCCTTCATGGAGGTGGAGGCGAATACGCCGTCGATACCCAGGTCGGCCTTGTGCTTTTGCATATCCTCCACCACCGCTTTGAGTTCGGCGTAGGAGTTGACCTCGTCCATACTCGTCAGGTCGGTGGCGCGGTCGGTCAGGGCGAAGTATTTGTCGGTGATCGCCTTGTTATACAGGATGCCGTACCCCTCCACCACGTAGGGGATACCCACCACCTTGTCGCCGTCGGTGATCGCCAGCGACTTGTCGGTCAGGTGCTTGTACAGTTCGGTGTCCTTGAGGTCGGCGCAGTAGTCCGCCCACGCCGCATAGCCGCGGGGGCCGTTGATCTGGAATAGGGTGGGGGCCTCGCCGGTGGACATCTTGGCCGCCAGGGTCTGCTCGTAGGTGTTGTTGGCGGCGGTCTGCACCACCACCTTCACGCCGGTCTTTTGCTCGTACACCCGCGCCAGTTCCTCGTACTCGTCGGCGATTTCGGGCTTGAAGTTGAGATACCGTACCGTCAGGGTGTCGGTCTGCTTGGCGCAACCGCAAGCGGTCAGCGCCGCCACCATCGCCAGGCACAGCATCGCGGCGGTCACCCGCCGCCACAGGGATTGTTTCATACACATTACCTCCGATTGATTGGATTTGTGGGTAGTGTGCGTGCTTTCGCGGCGAATATGCAAAAAAAGTAGGGACGACCGGTGGTCGTCCCTACGGAATGGATGCTTATTTCTGCTTTTTCTTGGCCTCGGACTTGGCGCGCAGCTCGCGGTTGAGGATCTTCTTGCGCAGGCGCAGGCTTTCGGGGGTGACCTCCAGCAGCTCGTCGTCGTTGATAAACTCCAAGCACTGCTCCAGGCTGAGGATGGTGGGAGGAATCAGGCGCAGCGCCTCGTCGGAGCCGCTGGCGCGGGTGTTGGTGACGTGCTTTTTCTTACACACGTTGACCACGATGTCCTCGTCCTTGGGGCTCTGACCCACGATCATACCCTCGTACACAGGCACGCCGGGACCCACGAACAGTGCGCCGCGGTCCTGAGCGCCCCACAGACCGTAGGCGGAGGTCTCGCCGGTCTCGTGCAACACCAGAGAACCCTGCACGCGCTGGGGAATCTCCCCCTTGTAGGGCTCGTAGCCGTCGAAGAGGCTGTTCATAATACCGTTGCCGTTGGTGTCGGTGAGGAACTGCTGGCGATAGCCCATCAGACCACGGGCGGGGATGCGGAACTCCAGGTGGCTGATGCCGGTGTCGCGGGTGCCCATATTGACGATCTCCGCCTTGCGGTTGCCCAGACGCTCCATGATGGCGCCCACGTACTGCTCCGGCACCTCGATGACCAGCAGCTCCATGGGCTCCTCGATGTGGCCGTTCTCGTCCTCTTTGTAGATCACCTGAGGACGGCTGACGGCGAACTCGTAGCCCTGACGGCGCATGGTCTCGATGAGGATGGAGAGGGACAGTTCGCCACGGCCGGACACCTTGAAGGCGTCGGTGGTGTCGGTCTCCTCCACGCGCATACTCACGTTGGTCTCAATCTCCTTAAAGAGGCGGTCGCGGATGTTACGGGAGGTGACAAACTTGCCCTCGCGGCCGGCGAAGGGGGAATTGTTGACCATAAACAGCATCGAAATGGTAGGCTCGTCGATGCGGACAAAGGGCAGCGGCTCGGGATGCTCCATATCGCAGGCGGTCTCGCCGATGTTCAGATCCGCAATACCGGTGACGCACACCAGATCGCCCAGTTGGGCGGTCTCGCACTCCACGCGGCGCAGACCCTCAAACTGGTACAGTTTGCCGATGCGCACGTTCTTGGTGGTGCCGTCCTGACGGCACAGCACCATAGGCTGGCCGGTCTTGACGCTGCCGCGCTCCACGCGGCCGATACCGATGCGGCCGGTGTAGTCGTCGTAGTCGATGTTGGAGAAGAGGATCTGCAGGGGGCCGTCCTCCTCGCCCTCGGGGGCGGGGACGTACTGCAGGATGGCCTCGAACAGGGGGCGCATATCGCCGTCGCGGACGTCGGGGGTCAGGCCGGCATAGCCGTCACGACCCGAGGCGAACACCACGGGGAAGTCCAGCTGCTCCTCGTCGGCGTCCAGCTCGATAAACAGATCCAGCAGCTCGTCGATGACTTCCAGGGGACGGGCGCCGTCGCGGTCGATCTTGTTGACCACCACCACAGGCTTCTTGCCCAGCTCCAGCGCCTTCTTCAGCACAAAGCGGGTCTGGGGCATACAACCCTCGAAGGCGTCCACCAGCAGCAGCACGCCGTCCACCATCAGCAGGATGCGCTCCACCTCGCCGCCAAAGTCGGCGTGGCCGGGGGTGTCCACGATGTTGATCTTGGTGTCGCCGTAGCGCACGGCGGTGTTCTTGGACAGGATGGTGATGCCGCGCTCACGCTCCAGGTCGCCACTGTCCATCACGCGCTCCGCGACGGTCTCGTTGTCGCGGAAGGTGCCGCTCTGACGCAGCAGCTGATCCACCAGGGTGGTCTTGCCGTGGTCGACGTGGGCGATGATGGCCACGTTACGCAAATTTTCTCTCTTTCCCATAATTTTCGCTTCCTATCTGTATGGAATGTGGTGTGCGGGGCCCATATGACCCCATTTTCGGGGGTAGTATACCACAAAAAAGCGCCCGATACAAGAAAAATCGCCGCCGAAAACGGAAAAAACGAAAAATTTTTCAAATAAATGAAAATAATGCTTGCATTTTACAAAACCCCGTGCTATAATGTCTCCTGCAATCGCATCCGGGTGTGGCGCAGTTGGTAGCGCGCTTGACTGGGGGTCAAGAGGCCGTGAGTTCAAGTCTCGCCACTCGGACCAAAAATAGGGAGTGCCCATTGGGCACTCCCTATTTTTATTTCGTGTGGTGCTCTGAGGTTCTTGAATCACCTAATTTTGCACCCTTGGTGCAAAATTACAAGCAACTGCGCAAACAGCCACATCGCATAGACGCACCGCCTTATCTTGCGCAGGTGCAGAGTTCAAGTCTCGCCGACATTCGGCTACGCCGAAGGCGGACATACAATATTTGCGCCAAACTCCCT
>JAZREF010000028.1:0-20755 GCA_045660625.1 Acutalibacteraceae bacterium | reverse complement strand
GATGCCCAGCACTTCGGGGTGGTCGGGATTGCCGGCGATGAGCACCACCGCACCGGCAGCGGAGTGCTGGTCCACGATCTTGTGAATCTTGGACACAAAGGGGCAGGTGGCGTCGCAGCAGCGCACGCCCAGCGCCTCGATCTGGCGATAGGTGCTCTGGGGCACGCCGTGGGAGCGGATGACCAGCACGTGGTCAGCCGGCATCTCGGCGGGGTCGTCCACGATGAGGACACCACGGGAGGCCAGTTTGTCCACCACCTGCGGGTTGTGGATGATGGGGCCGAGGGTGCAGACACGCTCGCCCTCGTCCAGCAGGCGATAGACTTGGTTGACCGCGTTGTTGACGCCGAAGCAGAATCCGGCGCTCTCGGCAAGATGGACAGGCATAGAATCTCTCCTTACTCAGCCAACTTCTTGTAGACGATATCCTTCATACGGGCCACAGACTCCTCCAGCGTCTCGCCGCTGGTGTCCACCGCGATGGCGTCCTCCGCCTGCTTCAGGGGGGCGATGGCGCGGTGGCTGTCGTCGTAGTCGCGCTTGATCATATCCGCCAGTACCTCTTCGTAGGTGGCGGGGTCGCCCTTGGCCTGCAGTTCGTCATAGCGACGCTTGGCGCGGGACTCGGGGCTGGCGCTGAGGAAAATCTTCACCTTGGCGTCGGGCAGGATGACGGTGCCGATGTCGCGGCCGTCCATAATCACCGAATGGGTGGCGGCGATGTTGCGCTGGGTGTCCAGCAGATAGGCACGCACCGCGGGGATGGCGGACACCGCAGAGGCCGCCATGGAGATGACGGGGGTGCGGATGAGGTCGCTGACGTCCTCGCCGTTGGCAAAGACCCGCTGCACGCCGTCCACGTATTTCAGCTCCACCGTGAGGGAGGGCAGGGCGGCCACCACCGCGTCGGTGTCGGCGGTGTCGATGCCCAGGTTGGTGATGTAATAGCCGATGGTGCGGTACAACGCACCGGTGTCCACGTAGATCAGCTCCAGCTCCTTGGCCAGAATCTTGGCAATGGTACTCTTACCCGCACCGGCGGGGCCGTCGATAGCAATCGCGTAGTTCATAGTGGTTTCCTCCTATTTTATGCATTACCGGCAGCCATACCGGTGGAAAAAGCAATCTGCAGGTTGAATCCGCCGGTGTAGGCGTCCACGTCTAGCACCTCGCCGGCAAAGTAGAGACCGCTGACCAGCTTGGATTCCATAGTCTTGGAGTTGATCTCCTTGACGGATACACCGCCGGAGGTGACGATGGCCTCCTCAATGGGGCGAAAGCCGCTGATGCCCACAGGCATCGCCTTGATGCCCGCCACCAGGCGCTGACGCTCCTCGCGGGTGACGGCGTTGCACTTTTTCATCGGCTTAATGTCGCACAGATCCAGCATCACGGGGATCAGCAGACGGGGCAGCAACTTACCCAAGGCATTGGAGATGTCCATATTGCACCGCTCGGCAAAGTCGCGGAGGATGCGGGCGTCCAACTGCTCGGGGGTGAGGCCCGGCTTCCAGTCGATGATGAGGGTATAGCGGCCCGCCGCCATCTGGCGCATATGGGCGCTGGCGGACAGCACCATAGGGCCGCTGACACCGAAGTGGGTGAACAACATCTCGCCCAAATCGGTGAAAATAATCTTGTTTTTCTCGTTGTCCCGCACCTGCAGACCACAGTTCTTGAGGCTGAGGCCCTGCATGTCGAGGCAGAACAGGTCGGGGGAATTCAGCGCCACCAGACTGGGTCGGGTGGGGGTGACGGTGTGCCCGGCTTGCTGGGCCAGGGCGTAGCCGTCGCCGGTGGAGCCGGTGACGGGATAGGACTTGCCGCCCGTCGCCACAATGACGCGGTCGGCCTCCAACACGGCACCGTCCTCCAGCTTCACGCCGCCGCATACGCCGTCGGCGATCACCAGTTCGGTGACCCGACCTTGGATGATGCGGGCGCCGGCGGATTTTGCGTATTTGGTCAGGCCGTCCACGATGTCCACCGCCTTGTCGGATACGGGGAATACGCGGTTGCCCCGCTCGGTCTTGAGCGGTACCCCCATCTCCTCGAACAACGCCATGGTATCCTGCGGGGTGAAGGCGTTGAGGGCGGAGTAGAGGAAGCGTCCATTCTCCGGCACGTGGCGGATAAAGGTGTCGATGTCACAATTGTTGGTGACGTTGCAACGCCCCTTGCCGGTGATCATCACCTTGCGGGCGGGGCGGGGGTTGCGCTCTACGATGGTGACCTGATGCCCCTGCCGTGCGGCGGCTCCTGCCGCCATACAGCCGGCGGCACCGCCACCGATAACGATTACTCTCATTTCTTCTCCGCTCCGTCCACCGACTGATATACCTCATAGCTGTTCCACAGCTGCTCCAGCTCCTCCAGTTTGGTGCGGGTTTGCTCCATGGTGCGCAGGGAGAGGGCAACGATGAGGGCGTTGATAATGCTCAGGGGAGCCACCAGACTGTCCACCACCGATGCCATATCGCTATGGGCGGTGAGCAGGAGGGAGGCGTAGGGGGCGATGGGGGAGAGGGTGCTGTCGGTCAGCGCCACCACGGTGGCACCCTTTTTGCTGGCGTAGTTCATGGCCTCTACCGAGATCTTGGAATAGCGGGGGAAGCTGATGCCGATGACCACGTCCTGCTCGTTGACGTCCAACATCTGCTCGCAGATGCCGCTGGGGCTGGCCACCGTCACGCGGCGAGCCTTGCCTACCAGCAGTTGCAGATAGTGGGTGAGGAACCCGGCCAGATGCTTGCAGCTGCCTGCGCCAAAGACGTACACCTGACGGGCGTTGACGATGCGATCCACGGTGTCGTAGAACACCTGTTCGTCCAGATCCTCGATGGTGCGGCGGATATTGCTCACGTCGCTGAGGGCGACCTGTTTGAGCACCTCGTCGTCCTGCATACGGGCGCGGGTGACGTCCAGACGCTGCACGATGGTCAGCTTGGAGCGGATCAGCTCCTGCAACGCCTTCTGAAACTGGGGATAGCCGTCAAAGCCCAACTCGGTGGCAAAGCGCACCACCGTGGACTCGCTGACACCCACCTCTTCGCCCAGCTTGGCGGCGGTCATAAAGGCGGCCTCGTCGTAGTGATGGGTGATGAAGTCCGCGATGCGGCGCTGACCCTTGGAGAACTTGGGCGCGTGGGCCTCCATCAGCCCCATTAAAGTGGTATTGGTCATAAAAATGACCTCCTCTCGGACCAAACAAAAGTCAAAAATATAACAACTAACATTATATAGTATAAAAACAAAAAATGCAAGACGCAAACCGCATCTTGCATTTTTATTTGTTAAAATCGGAAAATTTGACGGATTTTGCATCCTAAAGTGGATTTTCTATCGTCGTTTTGCCCTTGATTCGCGGCCTCTGCCGCGCGGCGATAGGTCTCGTTGGCGGGTTCGAGACGGCAGGCCTCGGCAAAGTGCCGCGCCGCCTCGGAGTGCCGCCCCTTGCGTTGCAGGACGTCGCCCTTGAGGTGGTGCCACCCGCCGTCGCGGGCGTAGGCGGGGATGCTGTCCAGCAGCAGTTCGGCGTCCATCACCCGTCCGTCTGCCAGCATACGGCGGATATCGCCGTAGCGGGAGGGGGTGCCTGTGGGTCCGCGATAGACGTTGTTTTTCGGGTGGTCCATAGGCGCCTCCTTTCGGGTGATTATTCGCCCGTCAGGGCGCGTTTCAGGTACATACCGGTGTAACTTTCGTCGCAGGCCGCGATCTCCTCGGGGGTGCCGCAGGCCACCAGCGTGCCGCCCTTGTCGCCACCTTCGGGACCCAGGTCAATGATGTGGTCGGCGGTCTTGATCACGTCTAGATTATGCTCGATGACGATGATGGTGTTGCCGCCCTCCACCAGACGATTCAGCACCTGCAAGAGACGGCTCACGTCGTCGGCGTGGAGACCCGTGGTGGGCTCATCGAGAATATACACCGTGCGACCGGTGGCGCGCTTGGACAGTTCGGTGGCCAGTTTGACGCGCTGCGCCTCGCCGCCCGACAGGGTGGTGGCAGGCTGACCGATCTTCACGTAGCCCAAACCCACGTCCACCAGCGTCTGCAACTTCTTGGCGATCTTGGGGATGGCAGAGAAAAATTCCACGCCCTCGTCCACCGTCATATCCAGCACGTCAGCGATGGATTTTCCCTTATACTTGACCTCCAGCGTCTCGCGGTTGTACCGCTTACCGCCGCAGACCTCGCAGGGCACGAACACGTCGGGCAGGAAACTCATCTCGATCTTAATGATGCCGTCACCCTGGCAGGCTTCGCATCGACCACCCTTCACGTTGAAGGAGAATCGACCGGGAGCATAGCCGCGCATCTTGGCGTCCGCCGTGGCGGCGTAAAGATCGCGGATGTCGTTAAACACGCCCGTGTAGGTGGCGGGGTTGGAGCGGGGTGTACGCCCGATGGGGGACTGGTCGATGTCGATGACCTTGTCCAGATGTTCCAATCCCTCGATGCTGTCGTGCTTGCCGGGGCGGGTGTGGGCGCGGTTGAGATCCCGGGCCAGCCGCTTATACAGGATGGCGTTGACCAGGCTGGATTTGCCCGATCCGCTGACGCCCGTCACGCAGTTGAAAGCGCCCAATTTAAAGTCCACGTCGATGTTTTTGAGGTTGTTCTCCGCCGCACCACGCAGGGTGAGCAGATGGCCGTTGCCTTCGCGGCGTTTTTGCGGCACAGGGATGCACCGCTTGCCGCTGAGGTACTGTCCCGTCAGGGATTTGTCGCAGCTGACGATGTCCGCGGCAGGGCCGGAATAGATGATTTTACCGCCGTGGATGCCCGCACCGGGACCCACGTCCACGATCCAGTCCGCGGCCTTCATCGTATCCTCGTCGTGCTCCACCACGATGAGGGTGTTGCCGATGTCCCGCAGGTGTCGGAGCGTTGCCAGCAGGCGGTCGTTGTCCCGCTGATGCAGGCCGATGCTGGGCTCGTCCAGCACGTACAGAACACCCATCAGGCAGGAGCCGATCTGGGTGGCCAGGCGAATGCGCTGGCTCTCGCCGCCCGACAGGGTGGCGGCACCGCGACCCAGGGTGAGATCCCCCAAGCCGACACTGTTGAGGAAGCCAAGGCGCTCCTTGATCTCCTTGAGAATACGGCGGCCGATGAATTCCTCCCGCTCGGTGAGGGAGAGGCCGTCGATGAAGGACAAAAGCTCTTCCACCGGCTTGTCGCAGAGTTCCATAATGTTGAGACCGCCCACAGTAACTGCCAGACTCTCGGGTTTGAGCCGTCGGCCGTGGCACTCGGGACAATCCACCTGGCTCATATACTGTTCCAGTTCCTCCCGCATCCATTCGCTGGCGGTTTCGTTGTAGCGGCGTTGCAGGTTGTTCAGCACACCTTCAAAGGCGACGTAGTGGGTGCCCGAGCCGTATTCGCGGGTGTAGTCCATCTTGATTTTCTCGCCCTTGGTGCCGTACAGCAGCACCTCCTGCGCCTGTTTCGGCAAATCCTTAAACGGCGTATCCAGCGAAAAGCCGTAGTGAGCCGCCAGACCGTCAAAATACATCTTAGCGATGGTGCCGCCGTCCTTGTAGTTCCAGCCGCTGCCGGAGAAGCAACCCTCACGGACAGAGAGGCTGGGGTCGGGGACGATGCGCTCGGGGTCCATGGACATAAACACGCCCAGACCGCCGCACTTTTGGCAGGCGCCGAAGGGGTTGTTGAAGGAGAACATACGGGGGGACAGTTCCTCCACGCTGACCCCGTGGTCGGGGCAGGCGTAGTTGCGAGAAAAGGTCATCTCCTCACCGCCAATGACGTCCACGGTGAGCAATCCGTCCGCCAAACCTGTGGCAGTTTCGACAGAATCCGCCAAACGGCTGCGGATGTCCTCTTTCACCACCAAGCGGTCGACGACGATCTCGATGGTGTGCTTTTTGTTTTTGTCCAGATCGATCTTTTCGATCAGGTCGTATAAAATTCCGTCCACACGGGCACGGGCATAGCCGGATTTCAGCGCCGCCTCTAACTCTTTCACATACTGACCCTTGCGACCACGGACGATGGGTGCCAGCAGCTGAATGCGGCTACCCTCGGGCAGGGCGAGGATGCGATCTACGATCTCGTCCACCGTCTGCTGGCGGATCTCTCGGCCGCAGATGGGGCAGTGGGGGATACCGATGCGGGCGTACAGCAGACGGAGATAGTCGAAGATCTCGGTCACCGTGCCCACGGTGGAGCGGGGGTTCTTGGAGGTGGTCTTTTGGTCGATGGAGATGGCGGGGGATAGACCCTCGATGAGGTCCACGTCCGGCTTGTCCATCTGCCCCAGGAATTGGCGGGCGTAGCTGGACAGGCTCTCCACATAGCGACGCTGACCCTCGGCATAGATGGTGTCGAAGGCCAAACTGGATTTACCCGATCCCGACAAGCCGGTGAATACGATGAGCTTGTCGCGGGGCAATTCCACGCTGATATTTTTCAGGTTGTGGGCGCGTGCGCCCTTCACAATGAGCTTGTTGTCAGCCATACAATCCTCACTTCATTTGTTGCAGTTCTTTAATTCTATCGCGCAGTATCGCCGCGTGCTCGAATTCCAGCAGGCGGGAGGCGTTTTTCATCTCACGGGTCAGCTGGCGAATCATCTCTTCCCGCTCGGCGCGGGTCAGGCGGATACCCTTGTCGTTCTTGCCGTTTTTACCCGCTCCGGCAGAGATCTCCAGCACGTCCCGCACCTCCTTGCGGATGGTCTGGGGCACGATGCCGTGAGCTTCGTTGTAGGCGGCCTGAATCTGCCGTCTGCGATCGGTCTCCCGCAGGGCGGCTTCCATACTGGGGGTGACGCTGTCGGCGTACATAATGACCTCGCCCTCGGCGTTACGTGCCGCGCGGCCGATGGTCTGGATGAGGGAGGTCTCGCTGCGCAGGAATCCCTCTTTGTCGGCATCGAGGATGGCAACGAGCGACACCTCGGGGATGTCGAGACCTTCACGCAGTAGGTTGATACCCACCAGCACGTCAAACTCGCCTAAGCGCAGGTCGCGGATGATTTGCATACGCTCCATGGTGTCGATGTCGTGGTGCATATACCGCACCCGTACACCGTGGCCGTCCAAATAGGTGGTGAGGTCCTCCGCCATCTTCTTGGTCAGGGTGGTCACCAGCACCCGCTCCTCACGCTGGGTGCGGATGCGAATCTCTTCCATCAGGTCGTCGATCTGCCCCTCTACGGGACGCACCGACACCAGCGGATCCAGCAGACCCGTAGGACGGCTGAGCTGCTCCACAATTTGTCCGCTTTTGTTCTTCTCCAACTCACCGGGGGTGGCGGATACAAACACGGCCTGATTGATATGGCCGTAGAATTCGTCAAAGTTCAGGGGGCGGTTGTCGTAGGCGCTGGGCAGGCGGAAACCAAAGTCCACCAGGCTCTTTTTGCGGGCGTAGTCGCCGCCGTACATACCCCGCACCTGGGGCAGGGTCACGTGGCTCTCGTCCACAAACAGCAGAAAATCGTCGGGGAAATAGTCCAGCAACGTGCAGGGGGTACTGCCCGGCTCACGCCCCGACAGGACGCGGGAATAGTTCTCGATGCCCTTGCAGAAGCCGATCTCCTGCAGCATCTCCATGTCGTAGGTGGTGCGCTGCAGGATGCGTTGTGCCTCCAGCAGTTTGCCCTCGGCGATGAAGTTTTGGTGGACCTCCTCCATCTCGATGCGGATGCGCTCCAGCGCCGCCGCCATCTTCTCCTGGGGGATGATGTAGTGGCTGGCGGGGAAGAAGGCCACGTGGCTGATCACCGCCTTCACCTCGCCGGTCAGGGCGTGGATCTCGCTGATGCGGTCGATCTCGTCGCCGAAGAATTCGATGCGGAAGATGGTGTTTTCGGAATAGGCGGGGTACACCTCCACCACGTCGCCGCGGACGCGGAATTTATTGCGGGTGAGGCTAATATCATTGCGCTCGTACTGCAGTTCTACCAGTTTGTGGAGCAGTTCGTCCCGCTCCTTCTGCATACCCTGCCGCAGGCTGATCACCATACTGCGGTAGTCGATGGGATCGCCTAGGGTGTAGATGCAGGACACGCTGGCCACGATGATCACGTCCCGCCGCTCGGAGAGGGCGGAGGTGGCAGAGTGGCGCAGGCGGTCGATCTCGTCGTTGATGGCGGAATCCTTCTCAATATAGGTGTCGGTGGAGGGAATATACGCCTCGGGCTGGTAGTAATCGTAGTAGGAAACGAAATACTCCACCGCATTCTCGGGGAAGAATTCGCGGAATTCGCTGCACAGCTGTGCGGCGAGGGTTTTGTTATGGGCGAGGACGAGGGTGGGCTTGTTCACTTGGGCGATGACGTTGGCCATGGTGAAGGTCTTACCCGAGCCGGTGACACCCAGCAGGGTTTGCTCCTTGTCGCCCCGCTGAATGCCCGCCACTAACTGGGCAATCGCCTCCGGCTGGTCGCCGGTGGGCGCATAGGGGGCCACTAACTTGAACTGATCCACGCGAAATCCTCCTTCCACCGAAAATTTGTTTGCTTAATATAACAGTATACCACACAAAAACGGGAAATAAAAGACCCAAAATCGAAAAACCGACCGCGGTTTCCCACGGGGTCCAAATCCGTCGGAAAATGGTGGTAAAAGGGGGCGATTGTGAACTTTTTGTTAAGTTTCTATTGAAATATATAAGAAAATATGCTTTAATTATAGAATCGACAAGTATTGACAAAAATAGCGCGGCGCTGTTTTGACGGCGGATGGTGCTCTTTTGTCCGCGTTTCCCCCGCGAATAAACGAAAAGGAACGAAAGCGATGAAACTGAAAAACGTTCACGGTTTTGATACCATCGATGCCTACGTCTCCTACAAGATCGGCATCTACGAGGGAAAAGAGAAGAATTTTGAGACGTTGTTCGAGCTGATGTTTGACGAGCGGGACAACGTGATGATTGAGACCACCGACGGCTATCGCATCCACCGGGTCACCTACGGCCAGTTCCGCGACCGGGTGCTGGCGATGACCCCCGCCGTGGCAGAGGCGCTGCAGCAGGTGCCTGTCGGCGAGATGGTGGGTCTCTATATGGGCAACCGCCCCGAGTGGCTGATGGCCTTTTGGTCCATCCTGGCGGCGGGCTATCGCCCCCTGTTGATGAACACCCGCCTGCCCGACGGCGTGCTGGAGGGCGTGCTGACCGAGCACGGCGTCAAGGCGGTGATTTCCGACGGCGCCCGCTTTGCGGCGGCCGAGACGGTGTTGTGGGAGGATCTCACCCCCACCGACGCGACGTGGCAGTCCCGCCCCTTCGGTGAGGAGGTTCTGTTTATGTCCTCCGGCACCACCGGCCACGTCAAACTGTGTGGCTACACCGGCGAGAATTTCTACTATCAGGTGCTGGACAGCGCCAACATCATCACCGCCTGCCCCGCCATCCGCGAGCACTACGAGGGCGAGCTCAAGCATCTGATGCTGCTGCCGCTGTGTCACGTGTTTGGCTTCATCGCGGTGTATCTGTGGTTCGGCTTTTTCTCCCGCACCTTCGTCTTCCCCCGCGATCTGGACCCCGCCACCATTCAGCGCACGGTCAAGAAGCATAAGGTGACCCACATCTTCGCCGTTCCGATGGTGTGGGAGGCGGTGCACCGCGCCGCCATTGGTAAAATTCGCGCCAAGGGGGATAAGACCTACGACAAATTCCAAAAGGTGTCCCGCCTGGTGACCCGCCTGGACGGCTGCGGCGGCGACCTGGTGGCCCGTAAGCTGCTCAAAGAGGTGCGGGAGGGTCTGTTTGGCGACAGCATCCGCTTCCTCATCAGCGGCGGCAGCCACATCGACCCCGCCACGCTGGCATTCTTCAACAGCATCGGCTACCACATCGCCAACGGCTATGGTATGACCGAAATCGGCATCACCTCGGTGGAGCGCGCCGGCAAGAAGAAGTTGCTGAACCTGGGCTCCATCGGCGCCCCCTTCGGCTATTCCGAATATCGCATCGGCGAGGACGGCCATCTCTGGGTGCAGGGCAAGACCCGCGCCACCCGCATCCTGCAGGACGGCGTGGAGCGCCGCGCGCAGGATGGTGAATGGTTCGACACCGGCGATATGATGACCTGCCGCGACGGCCGCTATTACGCCCAGGGTCGCTCGGACGACCTGATTGTCTGCGAGGACGGTGAGAATCTCAATCCCACCCTGGCGGAGCAGGCGCTGGCCGTGCCCGGCATCGACCGCCTCTGCGTCTTCCGCAGGGAGGATAAGTCCGCGGCGGTGATCGCCTCGGTGCCCGGCTGCTACGACGCTGAGCGGGTGCTGGAACTGTCCGCCGCCTTGGCGGATCGGCTGGCGGAGTCCAAATTGGACCGCGTCATCCGCACCGTCTACTTCACCGGCGATTTCTTGCTGGCCCCCGGCGACTTCAAACTCTCCCGCAGCGCGGTGGCGCGACGGGTGCAGGACGGCACGCTGAAGGCCTTTTCGCCCGCTGACCTGAAGAGCCACCGCGAGGTGGTATCCGCCGGTCTGGAGCAGGAGCTGGCCGCCCTCTTTGCCGAGGTATTGGGCAAGGATGCGGCCGCCATCGGACGGGATTGCCACTTCTTCCGCGATTTGGGCGGCACCAGTATGGATTACTACGCGCTGCTGGGTCTCATCCGTGATCGGATGGGGGTCCGCATCGAGGTAGAGGACGCGGCGGGACTGGCCACGGTGGCCGAGTTCTACGCTTATATGACAAAATAACGGCATTGCCGTTTGTGTAAAAGAAAGGGGTACTGGTTATGGTACGATCTTTGGATAAGAAATGGAAAGAGTTGGCATTCGCCTTTTCCGGCTTCGGTCCCAACCTGCTGATGGTTCTGATGGGCTCCTATTACTCGGACGCCCTGAACCCCGCCTCGTTGGAGTCCGGCGAGCAGTTCCAGGCGATTATGCCCGGCGTCTGCTTCATCCTGCCGGCGTTGTTCCCCATCCTTTTCACCGTCAGCAAGATTTTCGATGGTCTGATTGACATTCCCTTCGCCCATATCACCGATACCCTGTCCACCAAGTGGGGTCGTCGTCGTCCCGCCATCGCGGTGTGCTTCCTGCCCATGGTCATCAGCTATCTGCTGTGTTGGCTGCCCATCGGCGGCTCCGACGGTCAGTTGTTTAACACCATCTGGGTGACGGTGTGGAATCTGGTGTTCTTCGCCTCCTACACCATGTGTCTGATTGCCTTCTACGGCTCTCTGTCCGCGGTGTGCTCCGACGAGCCCCAGCGTCTGCGCGTCTCCGGCTACAAGTCCTTCTTCGACACCATCACCTACTGCCTGGTGTACGCCCTGGTGCCGGTGATCCTGTCCGGCGCCAAGATGCAGGTGGACACCCTGGTGTTCATCCTGATGCCCACTATGTTCACGATGGCGATTCCCCTGGTGATGATCAAGGAGGGCGAGAAGTACGGCTATCCCGAGAACGACGGCCTGTCTGAGGAGAAACTGACCCTCAAGGAGAGCCTGTCCCTCACCTTTAAGAATCGCATTTTCAGCCGTTGGCTGCTGGTCAACTGCTGCACCTTCTTTGGCCTGCAGATGTTCCTGTCTGCTATGAACGGCCTGATCATCGGCGGTATGGGTATGAACGGCCTGCAGATGGCCATCCTCAACTCCTGTGCCTTCGGTCCCGTGCCCCTGATGCTGTATTTGTTTAACAAGGCTAAGATTCGCTACGGCGTCCGTGCCGTGTACCAGAGCTGTCTGCTGCTGTTCGCGGTGGCTATTCTGTCCTTCTTCTTCGGCTCTCGCTTCATCTGGGGCGACGGCAACCTGATGGCCAAGATGGCCATCGGTATGGTGGGCGGCCTGTGCGGCAGCTGGGCCATCGGCGCCTTCTTTATGATGCCCTATCTGGCTCCCGCCCAGATCTCCAGCGTGGAGGAGAAGCTGACCGGTAAGAACCACTCCGCTATGTACTTCGCCGGCAACGCGGTGGCCACCTCCATCGTGGGCGCCATCTCCGGCAACCTGGTGTACGAGTACGTCAAGAACGTGTTCCTGGCCAAGGGTCACGGCCTGGTTTGGGCCGAGGCCACCGCTGACCTGTCCGCCCCCGAGGTGGCGTATCAGCACTTCTTCGGTGCCGCCGGCACCGCCGAGCAGGTGTCTGCCTCTGTGTTCAACTTCGGCAACCTGATGGTGCCCTTCATCGTGTTGGTCACCTGTGTGCTGGGCTTCTTCCTGGCCTACAAACTGCCCCGCGATTTCACCCCCGCCATCCTGGCTAAGGAGCTCAAGGCGATGGACCCCTCTCTGGATATCTCCGCCTTTGAGAACCTGGAGGAGAAGCAGGAGCGCAGCGAGATCATCTTCGTCCAGTTGGGCCTGATGGTGCTCACCGGCTTCCTGTTCGGCTTCATCTGGGTGGGTATGTTGTTCCGCTCCATCAAGTGCTATTGCCGTAAGTTCCCCGCGCTGGTGGGCTATCTGCTGTCCTGCTTCGTGCCCTTCCTGCAGATTATCTTCCTGCTGCGTGCCCGCAAGGCTATCCTGGCGGCGGCCGCAGAGCGCGGCGTCACCGCCAAGGTTCCCGCTTGGGCGCTGCTGTTGCCCGCGCTGGTGTTCCCCGTGCTGCCGGTCAATGCTATCGCCCTGGCCGTCCTGCAGAACGGTATGAACCGCATCTACGCTTTTGAGGATAACGCATGATTTACGCATGGTTTCAAACGTTTGTTAAGATCACGGGATTCCTGCCGCAGTTGATTCTGTTCGGCAGCAAGTTCCACTATGAGGACAAGGCGGTGCAGAGCCGCCGCATCCGCGGCAAGGCGGTGGTGGTGGCCAACCACCGCGCCCTGCTGGACGTGGGCGTGCTGATGTTCACCTTCCCCGGCCGCACCCTGCGTTGTGCGGCGGCGGAGCTGCTGTATCGCAAGAATTTCTTTATGACCACCTTCCTGCGCCTGATGGGATGCGTGCGGGTGGAGCGCGACCAGTGCGACTTCTCTTTCCTGGACCGTCTCAAGGCGGTGCTGGATAAGGGCGGCGTGGTGGAGATGTTCCCCGAATCCCGCCTGCCCACCCAGGAGGGGGATCGTTGCCCCCTGCCGTTCAAGCCCAGCTACGTGTATCTGGCGCTGGAGGCGGAGGCCCCCATCATCCCCGTCTATCACAATGGTTGTGCCCTGCGTCGCGAGCCCTTGCAGGTCGTGATCGGCAAACCCATCGATCCGCTGGCGCTGTACGACAGCAACCTATCTGAGAAAGAGAACGTACAGATCATCAACGACTATGTGAGGAGTAAGATCATTGAGCTCAGTAGAAACGTCCCGTCGCCCTACCCCTTCGGCGACGCAGAAGAAACCGCGCAAGCACCGTCTGTTCAGTAATTTCTGCTACGACTTTGTGTACATCACCGGCGCCCTGCCGATGCTGGTGTGGCTGCGCCCCAAGATGCACTATCCCGACGGCAAACCCCATAAGCGGGGCGCCCTGCTGGCGCTGGCCAACCACACCACCTTCATCGACCCCATTCTGGTGCAGTTGGCCTTCCCCTTCCGTCGGATGAACACCATCGCCACCAAGGATTTGTACACCACCCCTCTGCGGGAGAAGTTCTTCAATGTGATGCACTGCATCAAGATTGACAAGGAGAATTTCTCCATGGCCTCCTTCCACGACGTGGTGGAGCGCCTGGACGACGGCAAGATGGTGGTCATCTTCCCTGAGGGCACGGTGCACGTGGGCAGCAAAGATCAGATCCTGGCCTTCAAGTCCGGCGTGGTGCTGATGGCTCACAAGTCCGGCGCACCCGTGGTGCCGATGTACGTGGCGCCCCGCGCCAAGTGGTACAGCCGCCAGCACATCGTGATGGGTCAGTCCATCGACGTGCGGGAGATGCTGGGCCGCATCCCCACGGTGGATAAGCTGGCGTCGGTCAGCGACACCCTACGGGAGAAAGAGTTGGAACTGCGCGCCTACTATGACTCTCTCGGCAACACCGCCGAATAAGAATAATCGGAAAGGATGATACTGCCTTATGAATGAACAATTCAGAAAGTACACCGATGAGCAAACCTTTGCCAAGATCGTGAATTACCCCTGTATCACCGCGATGTGGGAGCACTGCGTGGCGGAGTACGGCGACCTGCCCGCCATCGTGGACGGCGAGACCTATTCCTACAACACCCTGAACGCCGACGTGGCCGCGTTCCGCACCGTGCTGGCGCAGAATGGCGCCACCCCCGGCTCGCTGATCGGCATTCTCTGCCCTAATTCCTACGGCTTTGTCAAGGCGTATTTGGCCGCCACCACCTTTGGTGTACCCGCCGTGCTGATGCCCGCCCACCTGGATGAGATGACCGTCTTCGGCATCGCCTCCAAGTTCGGTATGAAGGCGCTGGTGTACGACGAGGCGCTGGAGGCTAAGGTGGCCGTGCTGCGGGAGAAGAATCCCGCCGTGGCGCTGATTCCCTCCTCTGCCACCGCCGAGGTGGCTACCGCCTCCATCCCCGTGCCTGCCGAGACCCCTGCCGCCATCCTCTTCACCGGCGGCACCACCGGCAAGAGCAAGGGCGCCAAGCTGAGCCACAAGGCGCTGATGGCCGGCACCGTCAACGGCTGCTACGGCATCCGCGACGTGTTCCACCAGCGGTATCTGCTGGTGCTGCCCCTGACCCACGTATTCGGTCTGGTGCGCAACCTGATGACCTCGCTGTATACCGGCAGTACCCTCTACATCTGCCGTAACAATAAGGATATGTTCCGCGACGTGGCGGTGTTCAAGCCCACCATTATGGTGTTGGTGCCCGCCCTGGCGGAGATGGCGCTGAATCTGTCCAACCAGTTCGGCCGCAATATGTGGGGCCCCGACCTGAAGACCATCATCTGCGGCGCCGCCCCCGTGGCTCCCTATCTCATCAAGGAGTACCACAAGATCGGCGTGGCTCTGTTGCCCGGCTACGGCCTGACCGAGTCCGCCAACCTGGTCAGCGGCAACCCCGAGGCGCTGGCTAAGCCCGAGTCCGTGGGTCTGATGTACGACGGTATGGAGTACAAGATCGTGGACGGCGAATTGTGGCTGCGCGGCATCAATATGATGGACGGCTACGTCACCCCCGAAGACAACGCCATCGCCTACGAGGACGGCTATTTCAAGACCGGCGACCTGGTGCGCATCGACGAGGACGGCTATCTGTACATCACCGGCCGTCTCAAGGAGATCATCGTGCTGGATAGTGGCGAGAACGTGTCCCCCGCCGAGCTGGAGGTTAAGTTCTACGGCATCGACGTGGTGTCCGACTGTCTGGTGTACGACGAGGACGGCAAGCGTCTGGTGCTGGAGGTTCTGCCCCGTATGACCAAGGTCAAGGAGCTGGGCATCGAGGACGTCTACGCCTACGTCAAGGCAGAGGTGGACAAGATCAACCGCACCCTGCCTCCCTTTGAGCAGATTTCGAAAGTTATCATCCGCGATACGGACTTTATCCGTACCCCTGCGATGAAGATTGCGAGGAATTTAAATGGCAATGCAAAGAAATGAGATCATCGACAAACTGGCTGAGGTAATGGGCATGGTAATGCCCGACGCCGACTTTGACCCCGCCGCCATGCGTGAGGATATGAAGTTGGTGGGCGACCTGGGCCTGTCCTCTGTGGGCGTGCTGTACGTGGTTATCGCCATCGAGGAGTTCTTCAATATCCGCTTTGACGCCGTTGGTTTCGCCGACTTTGAGACGGTGGGCGACGTCATCAACTACATCGAGCAGCAGGTCAACGCATGAAATGGGTGATGAAGGAGCCTGCGCGGGGGGATATGATCCGCGTGGCTCTCGGCGGCCTCTATCACTTCGGCATCTTTGTGTCGGAGGAGGAGGTCATCCAGTTCGGCTTGGCTCCCACCGCCCGCCGTCGCGTCCCCGACAGCGAGGTGGAGGTGCTGGCCTCCGACATCGACGCCTTTTTGGCAGGCGGCTTTCTGGAGGTGTGCGAGTTTGACCGCAAGGAGCGGAAATCTCACCCCACCCCCGACGAGGTGGTGGCTCGCGCCCGCCAGCGATTGGGGGAGCGGGGCTATCACATCCTCTACAACAATTGCGAGCATTTCGCCACCGAGTGTGTGACGGGTCAGCGCACCTGCCGCCAGACCGAGGACCTGCGGGCACTGTTCCGCAGCCTGCCGGTGGTGGACGTGTATCTGGCCACCCTGCCGGATACCGACGAGATGCCCCCGCTGTCCTGCGCCCTGCGCCAGGCGGATATCGACGGCGTCTCCCATCCCACCGTACGGCGGGAGAAATACTTTGTGTGGCGGCTGTTGGAGTACGCGTTGCAGCGCAGCTTTGGCTTTAAGTCCGCCGACCTCACCTTCCAGAAGGAGGCGGAGCGCTACTACTGCGACAAGGCGTATTTTTCCCTGTCCCACGGTGACGGCCTGCTGGCCGTGGCGGTCAGCCGCGATAAGGTAGGCATCGACGTGGAGCGGGTGACCGATCGGGATACCCGCCCGCTGGCGCAGCGGGTGTTCACCCCCGAGGAGTGGCAGACCTACGATTCTCTGCCCGCCGAGGAGCAGGGGGCGTATTTCTTCCGCACCTGGACGGCCAAGGAGGCTTTGTTTAAGGCGGCTCACCGCGAGGTGTTTGACCCGCGATGCTACACCGCCTCCGCCGCGGAGGTCAAGACGATGGAGAAGACGGTGGGGGACACCACCTTCTGCCTCTCTGTCGCCACCAAGACGCCTCAGCGTATCCGCGTCTACGAGAATATTGCACTTTGATGAGAAGGAGGGACGGCTGTGTCGGCACCCAATAACGCCGGTAGCGTGCAAAAGCGGCGCTCCGCGCTGAAAACCGTGGCTGCGGTGACAGCCGTTGTCGTTGGCGTCAGCGCCGCCTCTGTGGCGGGCACTATCGCCGCCTACGACGCCTTTTTCCCTCGTTACGAGCGCCCCAATTACGCCCTGACCCCCGGTATGTACGATTACGAGCGCTATGGCGGCACCCTGCCCCGCGAGAGCTTCTTTTTGCCCTCGGGGGAGAATCTGCTGTGCGCCTATTACTACCCCGTGGAGTCTCCCCGCGCCCTGGCGGTGACGGTGCACGGCGTCCACGCCGGCGGTGACGACCTGTTGCCCATCATCGAGCGGTTGGTGCAGGAGGGGTACGCGGTGTTGTCCTACGACGCCACCGCCACCTATTCCTCCACCGGTGAGGACGGCATCGGTATGTGCCAGTTTATGCGGGATTTGGATGCGGTGCTCAATTACGTATCGGTACACCCTGACTTTGCGGCGATGCCGCGGGTGCTGGTGGGCCATAGTCTGGGCGGCAACGCGGTGGCGTCGATGCTGTCGCTACACAGCGAGGTGAAGGCCGCGGTGTGCATCGCCGCCATGAACGACGCCTCCACCCTGATGGTGGAATCCGCCCGCAAATACGTGGACGACGTGGCCTACTTGGTCAAGCCGGTGTTTGACATCTATCAGCGCCATTTGTTTGACGAATTCACCGAGTACAACGCGGTGCGTGGCATCAATTCCACCACCATCCCCGTGCTGCTGGCGCAGGGTCTGTGTGACGAGGTGATTCCCCACGACACCCTGGCCATCGTGGCTCATCTGGACGAGATCACCAACCCCAACGTGTCGGTGTACTACGCCGACGGCCTGCAGGGCTCCCACACCGGCATTTGGCACTCGCTGGACGCCGAGCAGTACGCCGCCGAGGTCAAGGCGGGGCTTGATCGCCTGGAGGAGCAGAAGGGACGCGACCTGACCGATGAGGAGAAGGCCGCCTACTACCGCACGGTGGACCATCGCCGCTACAGCGCGGTGAACGAGCAACTGTTTGCGGAGATTTTCGCCACCTTCGACCGCGGTTTGGCTCAATAAAAGCAATGACGCCCTCGTTTGTATCCAAACGAGGGCGCTTTTTTCGCTCTTTTTCGCGACGGGAAAAGTTGTGGTTGTTTTTTGCGTTGGTTTGCGGTATACTTTTATTATAGGATACATTTTAAGGAAGGAGTCGGTGGTGTGAAACAGATACTCATCGTCGTGGATATGCAAAAGGACTTTGTGGACGGCGCCCTGGGCTCTGCCGAGGCGGTGGCCATCGTGGACAACGTAGTGGCCAAAATTGACGGCTTCGACGGGGACATCATCGTCACCTACGACACCCACACCGACGCCTATATGACCACCCAGGAGGGCAAGAATCTGCCGGTGCCCCATTGTATCAAGGGCACCCCCGGTTGGGAGTTGAACGCGCGGGTGCAGGCCGCCTTGGATGGGCGGGAGTACGCGGTGATTGAGAAGCCCACCTTCGGTTCCACCGCCCTGCCGGAGTACATCCGCGCCCACTACGACCCCGCTGACATCGCCATCCAGCTGGTGGGTCTGTGCACCGACATCTGCGTGGTGTCCAACGCCCTGCTGTTGAAGGCCAACTTCTTAGAGACCCCCATCAGCGTGGACGCCGCCTGTTGCGCCGGCGTCACGGTGGATAGCCACAATGCCGCCCTGACCACCATGCGGATGTGTCAGGTGCAGGTCATCGATTGATTGAAGATACGGAGGTAGATAGGTATGTTTGATGCATTGGAGATGAAGAATCGCTGCGTGCAGTGGATTCGTGATTTTTTCGAGAATAACGGCCCCGATTGCAACGCCGTGGTGGCCATTTCCGGTGGCAAGGACAGTTCCATCGCCGCCGCCCTGTGCGTGGAGGCGCTGGGCCGCGACCGCGTCATCGGCGTGCTGATGCCCCAGGGCGAGCAGCACGACATTGACAAGGCGTATATGCTGGTCAACCACCTGGGCATCCGCCACTACGTGGTGAATATCAAGGACGCGGTGGACGGCGTGCTGGCCAATCTGCCTGCCGACCTGGAGCTGACCGCCCAGTCGCGTCAGAACCTGCCTCCCCGCATCCGTATGTCCACCCTCTACGCCATCTCCCAGAGCTGCAACGGCCGCGTGTGCAACACCTGCAATCTGTCGGAGGATTGGGTGGGCTATTCCACCCGCTACGGCGATTCGGTGGGCGATTTCTCGCCTATGAGCCACCTGACCGTCACCGAGGTTAAGGCGATCGGCCACCTGCTGAATCTCCCCGCCGAATTGGTGGAGAAGGTGCCCATCGACGGCCTCTGCGGCAAGACCGACGAGGAGAATCTGGGCTTTACCTATGCCGAACTGGATGAGTACATCCGCACCGGCCACATCGCCGACCCCGTCAAGAAGGAGATGATCGATCGTCGCCATCGCGCCAACCTGTTTAAACTGGAGCTGATGCCGATGTTCCACTCCGGCCTGGAGACCAAAGCAAAATAAAAAAGAAAAAGGACACCCGATATCGGGTGTCCTTTTTTGTTTTGGTTTTACGCCACGTTCTGGCGGATGCTCTCCTGCAGGTCGTTGAGGGTCTTGGCGTCGGTGCGCTTGGGGTTGCAGCGGATGCTGACGTTCAACTTCTCACCAAAGCCGATGGACACCAGCACAAAGGCGCACAGCGGGAAATAGTTGAGCTGGCAGGACATGTCGGTGACCTGGAAGTGGGGGTTCTGCAGACGGGACTCGTCCACGCGACCCAGGTGGGAGATCATACCGCTCATAGCAAAGCGGTTCTTCTTGCTCCAGAAGAATTCGTAGATCTTAACGAACAGACGCACCAGGAACAGGAAGGACCACTTGATGGCGTGGAACTGGGTGGTGCGGCGGGACAGAGCGGCGCGGGTGGCCAGCTTGTTCTTGATGTCGCCCATGATCTGGGCCTGACTCTTACCGCCGCAGCGGCAGAACAGGGCAGAGGCCAGGTTGCCGAACATAAACTCGTCCTGGTTGCTGTCGTCGATGTAGGCACGCATATTGACGGGGATCATCACCTTGGCGTTACGCTTGGTGAAGACCTGGGACAGGGCAAAGGACAGTTTGCCCGCGATGCCGCCGGCGTGGTGGGGGATGGTGACCTGGCTGGAGCGGGGCGCTTCTTCAATATCGCCATTCTCGGGGCCTTTCAGCAGGCAGGGGGTCACCAGCTCCGGCTTCTCGGTGTGCTGGGTGGCGTACTGCTTGACCACCTGGATGTCGGTCATATCCCAGGTGTACTTGGTCAGTGCGCGGCTGTCCAGCGCGGCGAAGATGTCGTAGATGAAGCTCAGGGCGCTCAGACCGTCGCAGGCGCCGTGGAAGAACTCGACGGCGATGTAGTGGAGGTCGGTCTTCTGGTGATGGATGCCGCTGACCTTGAGGGTGTGCTTGCGGCAGTCCACGTCGGTGATGGGATAGGCGAGGATGTCGTCCTCGGTGGCCTCGTGGACCACAAATTCAGGCAGGTAATCGGAGAAATACCAGCTGTTGTTGTGATAGGCCAGATTGGCGGCGGGGCAATTCTCCACCGCGGCCTTGACGGCGGTCTCCACCTCAGCGGCGGGGATCTCACGGTCGATGCGAACCAGATAGCGGAAGGTAGGGCTGGTGCCATTGTCAGCCAGGGCTACGTACAGTTTTTCGATACACGTTGCTTTGCGAACCCAAGTGTCTTTCAAATCCGGCGCCTCCTTGTCGAAATATAAGCTCATACACACATGATTATACCTTATTCGACGCAAAAAGTCAATTGTTCAATGTGTACGATTCCCATTGTGCCCCCGCAATTCTTTTTGTAGAGGAGAAATCAAATTCGCCCCCTCACCGCCCACTAAGGGGCGCCGAAACCGCCCCGAAAGAGCGGGGAAAACCACCCTGAAAAGGGCGCAAAAAAGGGAGCCTGCCCCGCCGGCGGTCCTTTTTGTTTTTTTTTTTTTTTTTCTTTCCGCCCCCCCCCCCCC
>JAZREF010000027.1:0-10669 GCA_045660625.1 Acutalibacteraceae bacterium | reverse complement strand
CCGCAGGAAGATGCGGTCCCCCGCCCAGGCGGGCAGATCGGGGATGCGGGCGTTGTCCACCCACTCCAGCGTACCCTCGTCACACTCGATGATGTCCCCCGTCCACCCGTCGGCGGTGAACAGGTGCATATACTCGGTCTCCCAGCGGTCGGACACAAAGGTGACGATGCCGCGGTAGCGCCAGCGGGTGAGGGTCAGTCCCGTCTCCTCGTATACTTCGCGTAAGAGGCAGTCCTCGGGGCTCTCCTTGTCCTCGAATCCGCCGCCTACGCCGATCCACTTATCTTTATTCAGATCGTTTTCTTTTTTGACCCGATGGAGTAGCAGGGTCTGCCCGCGGTCGTTCTGTATGTAGCATAGGGTGGTGTTGCGCATGGGACACCCCTCCTTTTCCTGTATTTCAGTATAGCACCCCGCGGGCGCCGTTGCAACAAAAATTGCGGATTTTCACCCTAAGTGTACATTGACTTATGCCGAAAAGTGTGCTACAATGGGTAAAATTAAGCAATTAGGAGGGACTTTCCTTATGAAGCACATCAAGACTCTGGAGACCAAGAACCTGTGCGACAGCGCCAAGAACGGCGGCTGCGGCGAGTGCCAGACTTCCTGCCAGTCCGCTTGCAAGACCAGCTGCGGCATTGCTAATCAGGAGTGCGAGAACAAGTAATTGGCCTGACCAAATGTCGCCATCGTCAGATGGCGACATTTTTTATGCTTTGATTCGGCAGCGATCGTAGAGAGGTGAAACTTCACACAATGTGACCCGTCTCTACGTTTTTCGGCAACGCTCGTAAGGCGTGGTGCCGTTTATATTTTGTTTTGGAGTGATACTATGGTACACCGTTATCAATTAGGCGGTTATAATATCGTGCTGGACATCTGCTCCGGCGCGGTGCACGTGGTGGACGAGGTGGCCTACGATATGATCGGCCTGTACGAGACCACCGCCAAAGAGGAGATTCTCGCCCAAATGTGGGAGAAATACGGCCATCGGGAGGATGTCACCGCCGAGGAATTGGCGGAATGCTACGACCAGATTGGTCAGCTGAAGGCGGCGGGGCAGCTCTTTACCCCCGACACCTTCAAGCCCATGGCGGACACCCTCAAGCAGAAGACCGCCGGCGTGGTCAAGGCGCTGTGTCTGCACGTGGCCCACACCTGCAACCTCAACTGCTCCTACTGCTTCGCCAGCCAGGGCAAATACCACGGCGACCGCGCCCTGATGAGCCTGGACGTGGCCAAGCGTTCGCTGGACTTCCTTATCGAGAACAGCGGCACCCGCCACAACCTTGAGGTGGACTTTTTCGGCGGTGAGCCGCTGATGAACTGGGATATGATCAAGGAACTGGTCGCCTACGCCCGCCAGCGGGAGAAGGAGACGGGCAAACGTTTTCGTTTCACCCTCACCACCAACGGCGTGCTGGTGGACGACGACGTCATCGAATTCTCCAACCGTGAGATGAGCAACGTGGTGCTGAGTCTCGACGGTCGCAAGGAGATTCACGACGCCTACCGCGTGGACTATCACGGCAACGGCTCTTGGGAGCAGATCGTGCCCAAGTTCCAGAAGTTCGTGGAGGCTCGCGGCGGCAAGAACTACTATATGCGCGGCACCTTCACCCACGCCAATCCCGATTTCCTGAAGGATATTCAGCAGATGCTGGATTTGGGTTTTAACGAGTTGTCTATGGAGCCTGTGGTGTGCGCGCCGGAGGATCCCTCCGCCCTCACCGATGCCGATCTGCCCATCGTGCTGGATCAGTACGAGAAACTGGCCGAACTGATGTTAGAGCGCCGCAAGGCGGGCAAACCCTTCACCTTCTATCACTATATGATCGACCTGAAGGGCGGCCCCTGCATCTACAAGCGCGTGTCCGGCTGCGCCCGCGGCACCGAATATATGGCGGTGACCCCCTGCGGTGACCTGTACCCCTGCCACCAGTTTGTGGGCGAGGAGGCCTTCAAGCTGGGCGACATCTGGAACGGTGTCACCAACACCGCCACCCAGTGCGAATTTGCCGCCTGCAACGTGTATGCCCGCCCCGACTGCGCCGACTGCTGGGCGAAACTGTACTGCTCCGGCGGCTGCGCCGCCAACGCCTACCACGCCACCGGCTCGGTGACCGGCGTGTACAAGTACGGCTGCGAACTGTTCCGCAAGCGTATGGAGTGCGCCATTATGGTCGAGGTGGCCAAGACGCTGGGTGATAACGAATGAAAACCCCCATCTATGATTTTGTGACCGCCTACGGTCAGCAGGACGCGGTGCGTCTGCATATGCCGGGGCATAAGGGCGTGGCCTATCTGGGTTGCGAAGACCGCGACATCACCGAGATCGGCGGCGCCGACGTGCTATATCGCTCGGGCGGCATCATCCGCGAGAGCGAGGAGAACGCCGCCGCCCTATTCGGCGCGGCGCGCACCATCTACTCCACCGAGGGGTCGTCCCTCTGCATCCGCGGTATGCTGTATCTGGCCATGCAGGCCACCGGCAAGCGCACCTTTTTGGCGGGGCGCAACGCCCACAGCACCTTCGTCACCGCCTGCGCCCTGCTGGACGCCGAGGTGCAGTGGCTGTGGGGTGGCGACACCCTGACCGCCTGCGCCGTAACTGCGGAAATGGTCGAAACCGCCTTGGTCGAGACGAGCGAAAAACCGGCGGCGGTGTACGTCACCAGCCCCGATTATCTGGGCAACACCCTGGATATCGCCGACATCGCCGCGGTGTGCCACGCCCACGGCGTAATGCTGCTGGTGGACAACGCCCACGGGGCGTATCTGCGCTTTTTGGCGGAGGACAAGCACCCCATTTCGCTGGGCGCCGACCTCTGCTGTGATTCGGCCCATAAGACCCTGCCGGTGCTGACCGGCGGTGCGTATTTGCACATTTCCCCCGCCGTGGCGGCGCTGGGCGAGCAGTCAGAACACGCCCTCTCCCTCTTCGCCTCCACCAGCCCGTCCTATCTCATTTTGCAGTCGCTGCATATGGTCAACCCCTATCTGGCGGAGGGCTTCGCCGCCGACCTGCGGCACCGTTGCGGGCAGGTGGTCGCCCTCAAGGACGCCCTCACCGCCCACGGATTCACTCCGGTGGGTGACGAGCCGATGAAGGTGGCGGTGGCCACCAAGGCCTACGGCTACACCGGCGACGAGGTGGCGGCGTATTTGGAGCAACACGGCGTCGTGTGCGAGTTCGCCGACCCCGACTATCTGGTGCTGATGTTCGCCGTCAGCAACGCCAAGGCGGATTACGAAAAGGTGGAGCAGGCGCTGTGCGCCCTGCCGCCTAAGGCGCCGCTGACCGACGAGGCACCGCAGATGTCCCGCCCCCGGGCGGTGATGAGCCTGCGTCAGGCGCTGTTCGCCCCCGCGGAGGTGCTCCCCCTCGCCGAATGTGTCGGGCGGGTGCTGGCCTCCCCCACCGTCAGCTGCCCCCCCGCCGTGCCGGTGCTGGTAGGCGGCGAGGTGGTGGACGACACCGCCGCCGCGGTGTTCGGCTACTACGGCTACACCACCCTGCGGGTCGTAAAAGAAGGATAAAAAAGGCCGTCGTCATCGGACGACGCCTTTTTTGTTGACAGAGCGCGGATTTGTGGTATAATAAAGGTCCAGTTCAACATCCTTAAGAATACAGCCACCTAAAAGCTCTATTCTCAAGGATGTAGTGAGATAGACAAAGGCACCTCAAAACAAAGTTTTGAGGGCATCGCTTTCAAAAAGCGGAGATTTTCGTTCTATCAAGGCAAAAGCGCAGCGAATACTGGATGTATTCGCGAGCATTTTAACGAGGATAGAGCGGAAACCCACCTTTTTGAAATGCCTTTGCATATCGAACTGCATCCTTCACACATGGGGTCGTAAAGGTTTCGACGGGGATTGTGAGATATGGTAAGCGAGTAGCGGTGTGGGCCCGCTATAAAACCTACAATTTTTTAAAATTAAACGACAACTCTAAAGTTGCTCTGGCTGCTTAATTAATGCAGCCCGTCCTGCCCCGGAGTACCGCGACCGGGAGCGGGGCGTCGATTAGCGGTGAACGTGAACGTGGGGGTGCCACACCCCGCGTCACGGCGTAGTGGCTACCGTAGCGCATAGCCTGCCTTTCGGCGATGCGTGAGGGGAATCTCAAAAGATCGGCTGCACTCGGAGAAAGCTGTATCAAGTGGTTTTCGGACAGGGGTTCGATTCCCCTCGGCTCCACCAGAAATAAAAAAGACACCCCTCGTGGGTGTCTTTTTTATTTCTCGTCGCAGCTCGTGAATCCACCCCTCGAAACGGCTCTGCCGTTTCACAAGGTTTTGCGCTATTGCAACCTGCGACAAGCACCGCCTCGGCGCAAAACCGGATGCGTAAGCATCCGCTAGTTTGCCGGTAGGCAAACTACAGAAGGTTGGCAACGCCAACCGACGGGGTTCGATTCCCCTTGCATTTTTACGAAATATTGCCATTCCGAAAAACTTGTGCTACAATGGATGCAGACCGATAAATTGGAATTTGACGAAGGAGAATTAAGTGATGAAAATCTACGATATTTCTCAAGAAGTTTTCAATTGTCAGGTGTATCCCGACGACCCGACCCCTGAGAAAAAGATACTCAAATCAATGGAAAAAGGGGAAGTATATAATTTGACGGCACTTAATATGTGTGCACACAACGGCACGCATATAGATGCACCGTTTCATTTTATTAAAGACGGAAAAACTGTAGATGAGATATGCTTAGAGACCTTTGTGGGAATGGCTTATGTGGCAGAACATCAAGGAATTGTCACTGACGATGATGCTGTAGAAATAATTGAAAAAGCGAAAAAACAGAGCACAGAAGCGGCAAAGAGAATTCTAATTAAAGGAGATGTCGAAGTATCATTAGAGGCAGCAAAGGTATTTGCATCTTCAGATATTTTGCTTCTGGGAAATGAACCCCAGACAATCGGACCGCCAAATGCACCAATGGCAGTGCATCTTGTTCTTTTGGGTGCTAATGTTATCTTGCTTGAAGGAATCCGTTTGTCAGAGGTGTCTGAAGGTGTTTATTTTTTAAATGCTGCACCGCTGAATTTATCAGGTGCAGACGGTTCTCCATGTAGAGCTGTACTGATAGACCTCTATAGCTAAGTCACAATATGGGAATCTGTTAGCCAAATTCCAATTTAACGAACGGTTGCAATCGATAAAATGAAAGAGCGGGGACAATGGTCCCCGCTCTTTTTAACGAGTATATACTTGCCGAATTATCGTTCTTCGTGCCGCTTCCGCAAACGCACAGACTGCGACAAGTACAAATTCGGCGCAAAATCTTCCCCTTGCGCAATAAAAACAACTGTGCTATACTGAATTTGTAAGCAATACCCCGTTTTTGGGTAAAAGAAAGGACAGGTGAATCTATGAACAAGGACAATTTCGTCATCGAAACCGTTGACAAAGAAACCGAGAAAAAGCTGCTGGGCATCCGCGGCTGGTTCCTGCGGGGCGACAAGCGCCAGGCGGTGCTGACATCCAAGCTGGTCAAAAAGGCCATCAAGGACCACAAAAAGGCGGGCGGTTCCCTGTCCAAAAAGGAGATCGACAAGATCAAATTCGCCCACGACCCCATCTTCCGCCAGGACGTCATCGACAAGGTGCACCGCGACTGCGACAAGGAATACGAGCAGAACATCAAGAAGTGCGAGAAGAAGATCAAATCTCTGGAAGAGGATCGTCTGGACGAGATTAAACGTATCGAAGAATCTCGCTGGGAGAAGATTGTTGATAAGAATCTACAGTACAACATGACCGAGGGCAAACTTTTGTTGAATGGATCCCCGGTACTCTTCTCTAGCATCAAAGGCGCCGCCGTAAATTTACACGAATCTTACCGAGTCGTATCCACGGAAACCGGCAAATCCAAAAAGCACGCATCCGTAGGCGGTGCGGTAGTAGGCGGATTGATGTTTGGTGCCGTGGGTGCCGTAGTTGGTGGCTCCGCTTTGGGTAAAACTACCCACGAAGGCGTCACCAACACGAACAACATCCCCACAGCTAGTCATCTCGGTGTCATCGTTGACATCGATGGGTTCAGAAGTGAAATCGTACTGCTGAACGAAACGGTCGATCAAGACAGCAAAGCTTTCAAAAAGGCTGTTCAAAACGCACAAACCATCATCACTAAATTGCAATTCTTATCCACCTCTCCTGTTCCCGAAAGCTTTTTGCCCGCTTCCGAGGAACGTTCTGTGCTGAAGATTAACGACAAAATCAGCGAGGCTCACAACGAGCTGGAGGCCGCCAAGGCCGATCTGCCCACCTACGACATCCCCGAGCGCTATCTGTAAGAAACACAAAAGACCGCATCCTGACGGATGCGTTCTTTTTTTGCGTCTTTTCGCTTATTTCAGCACGGGGTACTGGTCGTCGGTGTCGGCGGCCAGCGCCTGACCCCACAGAGACACGATGGTCTTGGGAATCTGCACATTCTCGATGGTTTGGTCGGCGAACACCTCGGCGCCCATACCATAGGCGTAGATCGGCACGTCGCGGCTGGTGTGGCCACCGCTGTTGTACTTGAACTTGTCCCCCATCATATACAGGCCACCGGTCTCGTGGTCGGCGGTGATCAGCACGAAGGTGTCGGGATTGTAGAAGGCGAACTCCATAAAGGTGGCGATGGCCTGATTGAAGCGCAGCACCGCGCGGGCGGTGTTCTCCAGCTTCATATCGTGGCTGTGCTTGTCGATATAGGCCTCCTCATACATCATAAAGAAGCCGTCCTCGTCCTCGCTGAGGGTGGCCAGGTTGGCGGCGATGCGCTGCTCCAGCTGGTACACGCCGTAGGCGGTGTAGACGTCGTGGTCGCCGTCGATGATGGTGCCGTACTTGCCCTGCAGCACCTTCTGGCTGGCCAGGATGTCGTCGGTGTCGTCGCGGTCGTTGGCGTGGGCGGAGAAGCCGCCGGGGGTGGCGCCGGACTGCACCTCGGTGGACATCACGGCGGTGGCCATGCCCAGCGAGCCTGCCAGCTCGGTGATGGACAGCAGATCCTTGCCGTCGCCGTCACGGCCGATGCGGCCGTTGGTGGTCTTGTAGCCGGTGGCCAGGGCGGTGGCCGCCGCGGCGGAGTCGGTGGTGTTCTCCAGCGAGTTGGTGTGGGCATAGCCGGTGTAGGGCAGCAGATTGCCGTAGAAGAAGTTTTCGCCGTCGGTGTAATCCGCCAGCTCGGTGCCGTTCAGACGCTCCGGCATGGTGGTGTGCAGATAGCCCATACCGTCGCCGATGAGCACGATGTAGTTGTTGGCCTTCTCCACGATGGGGGTGCACACCTGGGCGGTGGTGGGCACGGCGGTGGCGGCGTCATGGGCGGTGACATAGTTGGCCACGAAGTAGTACGCGGCGGCGGCGATGACGAAATAGTCCGCCTCCATCGCCACGTGGCCGTCGGCGGCCAGCAGGGAGAATTCGACCCCCTCCAGCTCCTCATTGAGGCGGGCGGAGATGGGGCGATTGGTCTCGCCCACCACGATCTCGTGCTCGTAGCCCACCTCGAGGTCGTCGGTGACCGCGGGCAGCACCGCACCGGTGCGGGCGTAAATTTCGTCGCGGATGTAGGTCACCGCGCGGACAGTATAGTCGGTGGCGTCGGCGGCGTACACCAAGGCGTAACTGACCAGCGGCACACCGTTGAGGGTGGCGCTGTTCTCCTTGCCTACCACATCCAGCGCGGGGACGGTGGGGGTGGGCACGGGAGGCTCGGTGGTGGTCGTGGTGGTGACGGTGGTGGAGGGGGTGCCGCCCTCGTCGGCGGGTGCGCCGCAGGCGCACAGGGACAGAATCATCGTCAGGGTCAGAAACAGTGCCGCAAAACGTTTCATAGTGACATTCCTTTCTATGGAAATCCTTTGGGGGTATTATACCACACCCACCCGGGATTGACAAGGGGGCGGAAAGCGACGCCTTTCCCTTGACTTTGCGAAGAAAGTGTAGTACAATGCAAAAGCAATATTTCGAGGTGTGGCGCAGTTGGTAGCGCGCTTGCTTTGGGCAAAGCGCCCGACCGCCGCCGGTGGCGGATACAGGGAGGGTGACTTTGGCGCCGCGGTCGAAATGCGGCGAGACGAATAGCGAGCACACGCATTTCGGGCACCGCAAGAGGGCGACCAAAGCAACCATTTAAAGAGTATCGCTATCTACAACATTATACATTTCGAGGTGTGGCGCAGTTGGTAGCGCGCTTGCTTTGGGAGCAAGATGCCGCAGGTTCAAGTCCTGTCACCTCGACCATGTTGAATGTTCATAACGGACTTAACCGTTATGAACATTCTTTTTTATGCACATTAGTGTTTAGGGCAGGTTTTACCTGCTCTTTTTTGTTATGCCGGTAACGCTTTGGGTATATACGAAACCGCCACACCTTGCCTTGTATCCTTTGTTAAAGGCCTTGAGAAGGCGCTTTCGGGGATTTCGATATAGCCTACAAATCGGTAGAATATCACAATTCGTTGGGTTTTGTATTTTCCTTCGCCTTCGGTTTCATGGACTTCAATATGGTCAATTAGTTCGCGAATAAGCGGCGCTGTGATGGTTTTCATATCCATAAACTTACGAATTGCGCCCAAAAACATTTCTTTATGGAAAACCTTCTTATCCAACTCATCAAGCCGCATTTTGAGATTTATTATTTTCTTTTTAAGTTCGGCTTTCTCGTTTTCGTATTTGTGCGACAGTTCCATAAAGAATGAATCTGTGACTTTGCCCGACACATTGTCCTCATATAACCGTTCATAAAGCTCGTCAATTTTCTTAATTCTTGCTTGGCTCTGCTCAATGGTGGCCTTGGTATGCTTCTGTTCATCCAGCATATCCTTATTAGTTTTATCGGCTAGCAATTGAGCAAATCCGTCTTGATCATATCTCAGAAAATCGGCAAGTCTTTGAAGTTCATAAGTTACTACCTCTTGGATTGCATCCGCCCTCACATAGTGCCTTGATTCACACGTTCCTCTGTAATCCTTAACGTAGTTGGAACAACTAAAATAATGAATATCTTTGTTCTTAGTATTGATATGAAACCAAAGCTTGTGTTTGCAGTCGGCACAGTAAAGCAAGTCGGCAAATATATTCTTAGGGATGTTTTTATCTTTAGGGGCTCTACGCTTGGTCGTTTTAGTTAGCTTCTGCACTTGCTCAAAGGTTTCTCGGTCTATGATTGGTTCGTGAACGTCTTTAAAGACCATCCAATCCTCTTGGGGTTTGGGTATTCGTTTCTTGTTCTTAAATGACTTGGAATAGCTTTTGAAGTTAATAACATCACCGCAGTATTCTTGCTGTGATAGGATTTTTGCAACTGATGATTTACACCACTTGTAAGGATTCGGTTGCTTTATCTTACCACCTCTTGGTAGGCCTTTAGATTGCCAATAAGCCATCGGAATTAACACCTGCCTTTCTTGTAAGATTCTCGCAATGGTTTCATTGCCTTTGCCCTCTAAACACATCTTGAAAACATCCCGCACCACCGCCGCAGCTTCAGGATCAATTATCCATTTCTTTTTGTTTTCGGGAGATTTCATATACCCGTAAGGTGGTTGAGCCAACGGTTCACCAAGACTTCCTCTCGTTCTATGAGCCGATCTAACTTTTCGGCTAATGTCTTTGGCATAGAGTTCGTTTATTACGTTACGGATAGGTGTGAAATCGTTATCTTCTTCGTTACTATCCACACCATCGTTTATTGCTATAAATCGAACATCCTTTTCGGGAAAGTATTGTTCGGTGTAGTAACCGACTTGAAGATACTCACGACCAAATCGGGACATATCTTTAACTATGATAGTCGAGATATATCCAAGCTCAATATCCTCGAAAAGCCTTTGAATATCTGGTCGATTGAAGTTGGTTCCCGTGTAACCATCATCCTCGTAGAACTTGATGTTTTGGAAACCGTGTTCCTTTGCGTATTTAGCGAGCATTCGCTTTTGGTTTTTAATAGAATTACTTTCGCCTTCTTTACCGTCATCACGCGAGAGTCGGCAGTATAGCGCTGTAATTCCTAAATTTTCTTTCGACTGCATTAGTCCTCCTTTCCGACAGTCGAGCACATATATTCCGTATCAATATTATCTGTTATTGGCGCATCTGTCCAATCTGTGAAATCGCTTGTAACTACTCTTGCTAGTCGGTCTTTAATGGCGACTTTTTCTTTTGTGGGCAAAAAAGATGAAGAAACTACATACTTGACTTTACCAATTTTATATTCCTGTTCGCCACCAAGACCTACAATAAATCCCATTCGAATCACCTCGCATCCATTTGCTTGTTGCGATAATTTTTCTCGCAAAGTTTAATAATTTCGTCTTCCATTTGCTGAAGTGTGTAAGATTTCGGGAAGAACTTTCTAATTTTTTCAGTTTGGATATGAAGTCTTTCTCTTTGATTCGCTTTTAGCTCACTCAAAATATCGGAGATAGTTTCGGGAGTAAGACCTTCCTTTTGACTAATTTCTTTAAGTCGCATTGCTTGAGAAAGATTCGGTGTTGCTTCGGTCACTTCCATAACCTCAAGTAAATCTGCTTGCTCAATATCGTTTAGGAAGGATAATTCAACCGCAGGTGTGAAAGCGATTTTACCTTCATCCACCATATCCAAAAGTTGTTTGTTTAGTTTTGTGAGTCGGACATATCTTTTGATTTGCGATGCA